>NZ_VWPG01000004.1:0-382279 GCF_009829695.1 Actinomyces sp. zg296 | reverse complement strand
GGCGCCCGGTGGCGGCCCCGGTCGCGCGTCAACCGGAGCGGGGGAGGGGACGCGCGGGGCTGGGGCGGCGGGCCCCTGCGGGCGGCGCGCCGGGAGGAGCGCCGCCCGGGGCCCCGAGACCGTCAGGGACCCATCGCCCAGCGCCTCGCGCGCCTCGACGAGCGCGCGCGCCAGGGCCGTGCCGTCGGCGTGCCGCTTGGCGGGATCCGGGTCGAGAGCCCGGGCGAGCAACGGGGCCAGGAGCGCGGGGACGCGCGGATCTCCCAGGTCGATGGGGCTCTTGAGCCCCTCGACGATCTCGGGGAGGCTGAGGGAGCGGCCCGTGGCGCGCCGTCTGGGGGAGCGCCCGGTGAGCATCGTGTAGAGGACGGCTCCCATGGACCACACGTCGCCCTGCGGCGCGGGCGCGGCCATGGCGAAGGCCTCTGGCGCAGCGAAGTCCGGGGTGAGGCACTCCAGGGTGACGGTCGGATCCTGGCCCTCGCGGGTGATCGAGGCGATCCCGAAGTCGGTCAGGCGCGGTGCCCCGAAGGCGTCGAGCAGGATGTTCCCGGGTTTGACGTCCCGGTGCAGGATCCCGGCGGCGTGCCCGGCCCCCAGCGCGGAGGCGGCGGCCTCGACGAGCGCCACGGCGTCGGGCGCGGGTATCGGGCCCCGCTCCACGAGGTCCGCCAGGCTTCCTCCCGGGCACAACTCCATGACGATGAACGGTCGGCCGTCGCGCAGGACACCGGTGTCGATCAGGGAGATCACGTGGGGGTGCGAACTGATGCGGCTGGTGGCGCTCACCTCGCGCATGTAGCGGCGGCGGTTGCGCTCGTCGTCGAGGCCGCGCGAGTCGACCTTGACCGCGACAGGCCTGCTCATCGACAGCTGGACGCCCTCGTAGACAGTCGCGAAGCCGCCGCGCCCCACGATCCCGACGATGCGCACGCCGGGGACTTCCGGCCAACCCCGGGGTTGAGCTATCGGCTGCTGGCCCAGGGACTGCGAGTCATAGGTCGGCGCGCTCGACGGGGAGTGCTCGGGAAGGCTCATGGTCGCATCCTGCCCTGAGCCCGTCGCTGAGCGCACGCTCCCGGCCGTCTCGGAGGCCGGGGCTCATGCGGGCGCGAACGCTCCCCGGACCCCTGAACTGCCGTCGGCGATGACGCCGGTAGACTCCTGGGCATGCCCTCACCCCGCGTCGTCGTCCTCAACTACGGCTCCGGCAATGTGCGCTCGGCGGTTCGCGCCCTGGAGCGCGTCGGCGCGCGGGTCGACCTCACCGCCGACGCCGGCGCTGTGGAATCCGCCGATGGGCTCCTCGTCCCCGGCGTGGGGGCCTTCGGCGCCGTCATGGAGATGCTGCGCGCCGTGGACGCCCCCCGGCTCATCGAGCGCCGCTTGGCCGGCGGCCGCCCCGTTCTGGGCATCTGCGTGGGCATGCAGGTCATGTTCGAGTCGAGCCAGGAGCATGGCTCCACCATCCCGGGGCTCGCCCAGTGGGAGGGGGAGGTGGGCCGCCTCGACGCCCCCGTGGTCCCGCACATGGGATGGTCCGAGGTGCGCCCGCCCGCTGGCAGCGTCCTGTTCGACGGCGTCGCCGATCAGCGCTTCTACTTCGTCCACTCCTACGCCGTGAAAACGGATCCGGCGGCGGGGCTGGGGCCATCCGCGACGCGCCCGCCGCTGCCCACCTGGGCTCATCACGGCGAGGACTTCCTGGCCGCCGTCGAGAACGGCCCCCTGTCCGCCACCCAGTTCCATCCCGAGAAATCGGGCGACGCCGGGGCCGAGCTCCTGCGCAACTGGCTGGGAGCGCTCTGACCGGCGCCCCTCGCCACTGACCTGATCCACCGCATGGTGCCGTGCTCCTCGCGCCCCGTCCCAAGACCACCCAGGAGGCCCCTCATGCTCACGCTCCTTCCCGCCGTCGACGTCGCCCATGGCAAGGCCGTCCGCCTGCTCCAGGGAGAGGCCGGATCGGAGACCGACTACGGCAGCCCCGTGGACGCGGCCCTCGACTGGGCCCGCGCCGGGGCGGAGTGGATCCACCTGGTGGATCTCGATGCCGCCTTCGAGCGGGGCTCCAACGCCGAGCTGCTGGCCCGCATCGTCGGCGAGGTCGGGGTCAGGGTGGAGCTCTCCGGCGGTATCCGCGATGACGCCTCCCTGGAGCGCGCGCTCGCCGCCGGCGCCGCGCGGGTCAATCTGGGCACCGCCGCGCTGAGAGACCCGGAGTGGACGGCGCGCGTCATCGCCGAGCACGGCGAGGCCATCGCCGTGGGTCTCGATGTGCGCGGGACGACGCTGGCGGCGCGCGGCTGGACGGAGGAGGGCGGCGACCTCTGGGAGGCCCTGGAGCGCCTCAACGCGGCGGGATGCTCGCGTTACGTGGTCACTGACGTCACCCGCGACGGCACCCTCACCGGGCCGAACACGGAGTTGCTGCGTCAGGTCTGCGAGCGCACCAGCGCGCCCGTGGTGGCCTCCGGGGGGATCTCCTCGCTGGACGACATTCGCGCATTGACCGGGCTGGTGGGGATCGGGGTGGACTCCGCGATCGTCGGCAAGGCCCTCTACAACGGCAATTTCACCCTTGAGGAGGCCCTGGAGATCGCCGGTTCCACCCCCGCCGGGTGATCGCCCCTCCCCTCCCGCTCCGCCCGCCGCCGCCTTTCATCGAGACCGGTCGAAATCACGAGCGAGACCGGTCGATATGAGCCGCGAGACCGGTCGTTATGAAGACCGAGACCGGTCGTTATCACGGGCGAGATCGGTTTTGGGGGTGGGTTAGTGGTTGTGGTGCTCTTCGGCGTCGTCGGTGAGGTAGGGGACCAGGCGGCGGATGTTGAAGGGCGGGGCGGCCTGGGTGGTGGTGATGTAGCCGTCGACGGGTTTCCAGGTGGTGGTGCCTGTGGGGCGGTAGCGGGCGGTCCAGGTGGTGGTCAGGGTGATGGTGATGTTGTTGGCGGTGGTGGCGTACAGGTGGGTCACGGTCTGGTGGGGGTAGGGGTGTCCGGGGTCGGTGGTGGTTGTGGTGGTGCCATCTCCCCAGTTCCAGGTGTAGGTGGCGGGCGTGGCCTCGATCTCGACGGTGGTGGTGCCTACGGTGGTGGATAGTGTTCGGGTGGTGGGGTTGGTGTGGGCGATCAGGGGCATGTGCAAGAGGATGGTGTCCCCGGGTGGTTGGAGGGTGATGCCCGAGCCCTCGACGATGAGGGTGGCCACGTCGCGGGAGGTCAGGATGATCGGCGCCGGGGCGGCTGGGGCGTCCGGGGCCGGGGCGTCGGCGGGTGCGGGTGGTCGGGGGCGCGCGGGGGCCGGCTGGAAGCGGCACACGCCCATGTCATCGCCCTGGGCGTCCTGCCCGTCGCAGATGTGATCGCCTTCCATGGGCGCGGTCTGGGGCTGTCCGGCCGAGACCACCACTGCTGGCCCGCCCCCACTATCCCCACCGGCCCTGCCGTCCCCACCGGCCGACGGCGGCGGGCCGCCCCCGACCTGAACCTCCTCATACGCCGTTGACATCACGGTGACTTCATTGTCGTTGGCTCTACCGATGTATCGCTGGCCCCTGCCTTCTGAGCCATGGCCCCCGGATGGCCCCGTGAGAGGGAAGGGTAAGATCATTAAGGCGGCCGCCAGAGTTGCGCGCAGAATCATTTCACCGACACCCCTCCGACATGCCACATACCATCCTGGTACCGCAGGATCATGAAGAACCTCGACTCCTCGGCCGCATTTTCAATCGTTTCACCGCGAGAATCCACCGCCGTTGATTCTCCCGAGATTATGGTGAATCTGATCCCGCAGTACTCCTTCCCCTGTCCTGGGGCGATGTATTCCATGTTCGTGATCCTATCGACCCACGGATTGGCCCATCCGCCTGCGGCGTGGAGCTTGGTGGCGTCGTTGATGGTGGATTGGCAAAAGACGCAGCGCTCTTCGCTCATGGCGGCTAGGTCTGTGGTGTCGCCGGTCATGAAGGCGTAGCGGTAGAGCTCGATGAAGTGCACGGCGGCGCTTACGGCGCCTTGTTGGGTGTTTTCGGTGGCCTCGGGTGGGGTGGGGGGTTTGGGCATGGCTAGGGCGGTGGCTTTTTGAGCGGCCAGTTCGGGGCTGAGTGAGGGAGTTGTGCTGGCACTGGGAGTGGTCGCCGCGCTGGTGGGGGTTTCGGCGAGGGTTTCGGTGTGTTGGGTGGGTAGGGTCGCGGTGGTCTGGGGTGGGGTGGGGTCCTTGGCGCAGGCCGTTAGGATCAGTAGTCCTGGGGCCAGGGCGCAGCAGGCTAGAAGGACCAGAGCGGCGGTGGGGTGCGCCCAGCGCGTTGTCAGCGCTTCGAGGCTCTGGCGCCGCCGGCCGGGTGGGTGAGGGGTGGCGCCGCGTTGTTGGGGCGCCATGGGGCCGCCGGCGTGGGAGGAGCGAGGCTGCGAGGGTTCGGCGCTGACCTGGTGGTGCTGAAAGCGGGGCGCGGGGGTCATGGGTTCTGGGGCCTTCCAAGCGAGGAGTCGATGCGGTCGTGGACCAGGGCAAGCGCGAGGCCCCAGGTCGGCCCCAGACGACGGCGGCATCGCCGTCGGGCCCCAACCCTAGGGCCCCATCCACCCCCGGCGCTAGACCCCACCGCCAATCTGTGGAAAACCCCCACCAGCACCACCCTGTGGACAACCAACCGGTCTCGCTCCTAACAACGACCGGTCTCGCCCGTGTTTTCGACCGGTCTCGGTTCAGGGAGGGGGAGGGAAGCGGGCTGTGGCAGGCTTGGGGCATGCCGCCCGCCCGACCCGCCGCCTCGAAGCGCTCCCGCCCCGCGGGCCCCTCGTGGGACCAGGTAGCGCTCGCTCCTGTCGTCCTCGTGCGCGGCGGGGAGGATCTCCTCGGCGAGCGCGCCGTCGATCGACTCCTCGCCCAGGCCAGGGCCAAGGACCCCACCACGGAGGTCGTCCGCCTCGACGCGGCCACCTACGAGCCCCATATGCTCGACACCCTCGTCTCGCCCTCCCTCTTCGGCGAGCCCAAGCTCGTCCACGTGCCCAACCTCGAGCAGATGACGGACGCGCTCCTCACCGACCTGCTCGCCTACGTCGCAGCCCCCGACCCCGACGTCGTCGTCATCCTGCGCCACAACTCCGGCCAGCGCGGCAAGAGGCTCCTCGACGTCCTGGCCGCATCGCCCTACCCAGTCGTGACCTGCGAGCCGATCAAGAAGGACGGGGACAAGGCGGCCCTCGTCAACGCCGACGTGCGCCGCGCCGGCCGCCGCATCGAGGCCGAGGCCATTGGGGCGCTCGTCGACGCCCTGGGCTCTGACCTGCGTGAACTCACCAGCGCCGTCGCCCAGCTCATGGCCGACACCGAGGGCACGATCACCGTCTCCCACGTCCGCACCTACTACGCCGGTCGCATCGAGGCCACCGGCTTCTCCGTCGCCGACGCCGCCATCTCGGGCGATGTCGCCAAGGCCGTCACCCTCCTGCGCCACGCCCTGGCCACCGGCGTCGTGCCCGTGCTCATCGTGTCCGCCCTGGCCACCAAACTCCGCCAACTGGCCCGCGTCGCCGCCGCGGGCGGCCGTCCCGGCATGGGCCCCAAGGAACTCGGGATGTCACCCTGGCAGGCCAAGCGCGCCCGCGCCGAGCTCGCCGGCTGGTCCGACGACGCCCTCGCCACCGCGATCATCGCCGTCGCCCGCGCCGATGCCGAGGCCAAGGGCGCCAGTCGCGACCCCGAGCACGCTGTCGAGCGCGCCGTCCTGGCGATCTGCTCCGCCCGCCGGGGGCGCCTGGCCACCCGCCGCTGAGCCCCCGGCCCGGCCTCCGAGCCCCCGGCCCGGCCTCCTCAGCGCTTGCGGTACAGCGATTTCGTGGCGTAGACGGGCTCGTTGGTCACCTGAACGCCCAGGGACCGGAAGATCCCCTCGTCCACGCTGCCCAGGATCGTCGAGGTATGCACGTCGCAGCCCCGCAGCGTGGCGATCTGCTCCATCGCGCGCGCGGCGTTGGGGTCTGTGGACGCCGAGACGGCCAGGGCGATGAGCACCTCATCGGTGTGCAGGCGCGGGTTGCGCGAGCCCAGGTGCGTCGTCTTGAGGGTCTGGATCGGCTCGATCGACTCGGGCGAGAGCAGCAGCGCCTCCTGATCGATCCCCGCCAGGGCCTTGAGGGCGTTGAGCAGCATCGCCGAGGAGCAGCCCAGCAGGGCGCTGGTCTTCCCGGTGATGATCCGCCCGTCGGGCAGCTCGATCGCGGCGGCGGGTGCGCCCGTGTCGGCGGCCAGCTCTCGCGTGGGCGGAACCACCGGGCGGTCCTCCACCGTCACCCCGACCTTCGCCATGGACAAGGCGATCCGCTCGGACTGGAAGGGGTCGATCGCATCCTGCTTCTCTGTGACCAGGGCCTTGAAGTAGCGGCGGATGATCTCCTGCCTGGAGGCCTCGCGGCAGGCCTCGTCGTCGCTGATGCAGTGGCCGGCCATGTTGACGCCCATATCCGTGGGAGAGGCGTAGGGGCACGTTCCGAGCATCTGCTCGAAGAGGCGCGCGAGCACGGGGAAGATCTCGACGTCGCGGTTGTAGTTGACGGTCTGGACCCCGTGCGCGGCCAGGTGGAAGGGATCGATCATGTTGACGTCGTCGAGGTCGGCGGTGGCGGCCTCGTAGGCGATGTTCACCGGGTGGTCCAGCGGCAGGTTCCAGATGGGGAAGGTCTCGAACTTCGCGTAGCCGGAGGACAGGCCCCTCAGGTGGTCCTGGTAGACCTGGGACAGGCAGGTCGCCATCTTGCCGCTGCCCGGTCCCGGCGCGGTGACGACGACGAGGTCCCGCTCGGTCTCGATGTACTCGTTGCGGCCGTAGCCGTCGGCGGAGACGATCCGCGCGACGTCGCCGGGGTAGCCGGGGATGGGGAAATGCCGGTAGACGGTGATTCCGAGCCGCTCAAGTTTGGTCTTGAAGGCCTGCGCCTCCCGGTTGTCATCGGTCCACTGGGTGACGACGACGCTGCCCACGTGCAGCCCGTAGTCGCGGAAGGCGTCGATGTGGCGCAGCACCTCGTCCTCGTAGCCGATGCCCAGGTCGGCGCGGACCTTGCGGCGCTGGAAATCGCGGGCGCTGACGGCCACGATGATCTCGACCTCGTCGGCGAGCTCGGCCAGCATGACGATCTTGTTGTCCGGGGTGAAGCCGGGCAGCACGCGGGAGGCGTGCATGTCATCGACGAGCTTGCCCCCGAACTCCAAGTAGAGCTTGCCCCCGAACTGCCTGCGGCGCTGCGCGATGTGCTCGGACTGCATCCTGAGGTACTTGTCCCGGTCGAATCCGATTCGCGTGGGCATATGGGCTCCTGGTGTCGTGGTGGTCGAACCGCCTGCCGGCCGGTTCGGCCGCAGGCCGCGCGCCATCGTATCCCCCGCGATGATGACGAAGGCGTGACACCGTGCCGGTGGCGCCGTCCTGTGACCAATCACCGTCAGGAGACGGGCGATCGGTGGGCGGGTGGATGGAGAGCGGCTCGGGGCGCCTCCCCGCGAGGGAGGCGCCCCGAGCCGCTGATCGCCGGAGGCGGTGGACTCAGAGGGAGTCGACGCGCTTGGCCAACTTCGACTTGCGGTTCGCGGCCTGGTTCTTGTGGATGACGCCCTTGGAGACGGCCTTGTCCAACTTGCGGCAGGCCTTCTTGAGGCCCTCCTCGGCGGCGGCCTTGTCCCCGGCCTCAACGGCCTGGCGCACGCGGCGCACGTAGGTCTTGAGCTCGGACTTGACGGACTGGTTGCGCAGACGGGCCTTCTCGTTGGTCTTGATGCGCTTGATCTGGGACTTGATGTTCGCCACTGCTCAGTGTTGCTTTCTCGATCGTCAGATGGTCATTGGCCGGAAAGAGGGTTCGCGCCGCAGGCGTGAGAAGGTGGTGGAAGCACCCGGCGATGCCCGGTCGCCGGACCCCGAAGCCGGCCAGGCCAGAGGTCCAAGAACGCACTCTAGCAAAACGGCGGCCCTCGGCGCCCGCCGCGGGAGGGCGGGCGACGTGAGGTGTGTCGCGCTCCTCCCTTGGGCCTCCCCGCGCGCTCGTCAGGCCCAGTGCTCGCGCAGCGCGGCGACGACGGCGTCGAAGGTCCCCCGGCGCATCGTGGCCCCCTCGCGGCGGATGACGGACGGGTCGACGGCGAGGAGGCGGTCGAGCCGGACCTCGCTCGGACGGCCCCTCGGGTCCCAGGCACCTGAGCCGACGTCGAACCAGTAGCGGCCGTGACTGGCCTCCTGGGCGGCGTCGCGGTCATGGTCCTTCGACGTCATCTGGGCGACGATGAGGCGATCCCCGTCGCGGGCCAGGACTAGGACGGGGCGGTCCTTGCCCTGGGAGGCGTCCTCCTCGTAGGGGACCCAGGTCCACACGACCTCGCCGGGGTCGGCGTCGCCGTCGGGGTTGGGGGCGTAGTCGAAGGAGGGGAGCCCGGCGGAGGCCACGTCGTAGGGGCGGATGCCTGCGCTCCCACCGGCGGGGGCCCGTGTGGCCTGGGGGGCGGCCCCGCCCTGGCGGCGGGGGGCGGGGGAGGGGCCTCCGGCCGGGGAGCCGGCGGAGCCCTCTCGCCCGGGGCGAGAGGCGCCACTGCCGCGGCGCGCGCTCTGCTTGAGGGTGGAGGCGAGGGCGTCGGTGGCGGCGCGGCCGACCGCGCGCAGGATCACGTCGAGAAGGCTGGCCATGGGCGCCACTCTACAGTCCGCGACCCGGCGCGAGGGGGCGCCCCCAGCCCGCGGCCGGGGGCGCCCCGGTGGATTGCGCCGGCGCGGCGCCGAATCCGCCGCCCCTACTTGGCCGCCTGGGCCACGGTGGCGCACAGGGGGAAGGAGACCGCGTCGATCGTCCCGCTGTCCTCGACGTCGATCGTGGCCCTCAGGCCCGTCGACGGGTCATTCGGGTCGCAGGTCCCCAGAGCCCTCCATCCGTCCGGGGTGATCGCGGCGTCGTCCACCGAGTAGACGGCGGACAGCGTCACCGTGTGCCAGGAGTGGCCGAACAGCGGGCTCGACATTCCCACGGGGATGGTGCCATTGGCGTCGGGCCACAGGATGTCGCGCAGCCACCAGACCGTGCCGTCGCTGGGCTCGGCGTACTCGAGTTTCATCCCTGTCGGTGGCTTCGCGGTCAGGGAGAAACTCGGCGTCGAGCCCACCACGGCGGTGGTGTTGGACAGGGTCACGGTGTAGTCGACGACGACGTAAGGCGTTGAACTCGTGGCGTCCGGGCCCCGCACGGTGACGGCGCTCTGGGCGATCGTCGCGGAGGCCTCGCCGCGGGAGCGGTCATCCTGGTAGAGGGAAGAGAAGATCTTGCCGTCCTGGGCGGTGACGGACGTGGAGATGGTGTTGTGCCCGACGACGCCACTGAGGTCCACCTGGCAGGTGGCCTCCTGCCCCCCTGGGATGGCGGCCCTGCCGCCCGGGACCTCCAGGCTCGTGGCCGGGCCCTGCGCGGTGACGACGCCGCCACCGAAGGCGGTCAGGTCGCAGCTCAGCCTCGTGAGGGTGGCCGGGCCCTCCGTGCTCGCGGCCGCGATCGTGAAGCCCGACAGGGGGGTGGTGGAGTCGTTGTGGATGGTGGCCGTGTAGCGGCCGGCGTCCTTGGCGGCATCCGCGGGCGGGGCCTGCTCGCTCGTGGTCACGGTGGCGTGGGTGGCGCTGGCCGGCTCCTTGGCCGCTGTGGCCGTGGGGCTGTGCGGGGTGGCGTCCTCCGTGGTCGTCAGGGTCGGCCTGAGCGTGTAGTCGCGGGCCTGGTCGCCCGGCGCCCTGACCAGCGTCCCGATGCTCAGGTCGAGGTAGGAGCCCGAGGGACGGTCGGAGAAGTCGACCATGTAGGTCAGGCTCAGGTGCTCGGGGGAGCAGGAGATGCGATAGACGGAGGCGGAGTAGTCGCCGTGCCTCGAGTACGGGTTGTGGATGCGGGAGAGCAGCCCGAGCCCCGACGACCCGTACCGGCGGATCGGGCCCTCCGGGTCGTCACTGGTGTAGAGGGCGGCCGCGCCGGCGACCCCCAGCTCCGAGGGGCAGTTCCAGGTCCACTGGCCCGGCTGGGAGTCGGCCTCGAGGGTCAGGACCATGTCCCTGCCCGGGGCCACGGTGTCAGGGATGCGCACGCCCCAGAAGAGGCAGTGGGCGGCATCGCCCGCGCCCTGGCAGCCGGTGCCGCCGGGGGCGTAGAAGCCGGTGACGCTGATGTCGTCATTGCCGCCGCTGGGAGCGGCCGTCTCCGCGCCGGCGGGGACGGCGACCAGGGCGACGAGCGCCAGGGGCAGGATCAGGATGACGCCGAGGAGCCGGCGCAGTGGGGACGATGGTATGGAGCGTGTTGGGCGCATGGCGGGCCTTCTCCCACGAAGTCTCGAAATGATGGAGGACGCTCCATCAATGTAACGTGGTGAGCATCACTTGTGAAGAGGATCATGCCCGCCAATTCGGGGAGCGTCCCCCGCATCCTCCCTGGTCACAAGGCCTTGGTCGTCCCGATGCCCGTCCCATGCCGGCTCATCGCGGCCGCGTGGCCGCCTTCATCGCGGCAACGAAGCCGCGCAGTTCCGCGCGCATCGCCTCGACGGCCTCCTCCCTCGCGCGGCTGCCCGGCGGCGCCTGGGCGATGGCCGGGGCGTGAGACTCCACGATCTGGACGGTCGCCGACCCGGAGATCGCCCCATCGGCCCCCGCGGCGATCGCCTCGGCGACCTGCTCTGGGCGGGAGATGCCGAAGCCGAGCATGACCGGCGCCGCGGCGCCGGCCCGCAGCCTGGCCACCGATTCGGCCAGCCCCGCGGTCGAGGCCGCCTGCTCCGCGCCGGTGACCCCCACGCGCGAGACCGCGTACACGTAGCCCCGCGAGGCGCCCGCCACGGCATCGAGCGTGTGGGGCGCGGCCGAGGGCGGGGCGATGTACACCGGGGCGATCCCCGCCCGCGCCGCGGCGGCGGAGAAGGCGGGCGACTCCCGCACGGGGACATCAGGCAGCAGGACCGAGTCGATCCCCGCTTCGGCGCACCTGGCGTAGAAGGGCCCCAGGCCGACGGCGAAAGGCACGTTGCCGTAGATGAGCATGCCGATGGGCGTCTCCGGGTGACGCTGGCGCACGCGCGCCACCACCCCCAGGCAGTCGGCCAGGGCGGCCCCGGCCTCCTGGGCGCGGATGTGCGCGCGCTGGATCGTGGGCCCGTCGGCGACGGGGTCGCTGAACGGCACCCCGAGCTCCAGGGCGTCCGCGCCCCCGGCGATAAGCGCCTCGATGACCTCCTCGGACAGTTCCGCGCTGGGGTCGCCCACCATGACGAAGGGGACGAAAGCCCCCTCGCCCCGCTCACGCAGGGCGGAGAACATCGACTCGTAGCGATCCATCAGCGCTCCTCCTCATCACTTGAGCCCGCTCCGGGCGCCGCCGGCGCGGCCCGGCCGGCGGCCCCGGCCTGGGCGGCCAGGGCCTCGTACTCACCGCGCTTGCCCATCCGCCGCAGCATCCCGGCCGCCCGGGCCACCGCGCCGTCGTCGCTGAAGGAGCCGCCCATGCGCGCCCGCACCTGGTCGAGGTCCTTGTCCCCGCGCCCGGACAGGCACACGAGCAGGATGGGCGGCTCGGCGCCATCAGGGACTGCCTCGGCGATCTTGAGGGCCTGGGCCAGAGCGTGGGAGGACTCCAGGGCCGGAATGATCCCCTCATGGCGGCTGAGCAGTCGGAAGGCCTCCAGCGCCTCCTCATCCGTGATGCCGACGTACCGGGCCCGCCCCGTGTCGGACAGGCGCGCGTGCTCAGGGCCGACCCCGGGGTAGTCCAGGCCGGCGGACACGGAGAACGACTCCTCGACCTGGCCGTCGTCGTCGCGTATGAGGTAGGAGCGGGCGCCATGGAGGATCCCGATGGTGCCGGCGTTGATCGGCGCCCCGTGGCGGCGGTCCAGGCCCTCGCCCGCGGGCTCGACGCCGATGAGCCCCACGGAGGGGTCATCGATGAAGTCGGAGAACATGCCGATGGCGTTCGAGCCCCCGCCTACGCAGGCGATCACCTCGTCGGGCAGGCGCCCCGTCAGCGCGAGCGCCTGGGCGCGGGCCTCGGTGGAGATGACCCGGTGGAAGGCGTGGACGATCGTGGGGAAGGGGTGCGGGCCGGCGGCGGTGCCCAGCAGGTAGTGGGTGTCCTTGAACGAGGCCGTCCAGTCCCTCAGCGCCTCGTTGACGGCGTCCTTGAGGGTTCCCGCGCCGCTGGCCACGGGCACCACCCGCGCGCCCATGAGCTCCATGCGCTCCACATTGGCGGCCTGACGCACGACGTCGGTGGCGCCCATGTAGATCGTGCACTCCAGGCCCAGCAGCGAGCAGACCATCGCGGTGGCGGTGCCGTGCTGGCCCGCGCCGGTCTCGGCGATGATGCGCCGCTTGCCCATCCGCTTGGCCAGGAGCGCCTGGCCAAGCACCTGGTTGCCCTTGTGGGCGCCGCCGTGAACGAGGTCCTCGCGCTTGAGCAGGATCCTCGCGCTGCCCCGCAGCGGCAGGTTGCGCAGCTCGGTCATCGGCGTGGGGCGCCCCAGGTAGCGGCGCAGCAGCCCGTCGAGCTCGGCGGCGAAGCCGGGGTCCGCGCTCGCGGCGATGAAGGCGTCCTCCAACTGATCCAGGGCGGGGATGAGCAGCTCGGGAACGAACTGGCCCCCGTGCTCCCCGAAATAGGGGTCGAGGCGCGGGTGCTCCCAGCGGCCGTCCGGGCCCGGCGGCATCGCGGCGGCCTCGGCCAGGCGCGCGCGCCTCAGCGCGGGGGAGACCGAGGACTCCTCGGGCACCGGGGAGCCGGCGCCCGCCCGCTCCCCGGAGGGCCCGCCCGGCAACGGCACGGCCTCCACCAGCGCCCGGGCCGCGGCCCCGGCGTCCGCCGAGCCCGACAGGCTAGAGCCCACCAGGAGGGCGTCCACGAGCCCGGCCAGGCGCCGCACGTCCTCCGGCCCATGGACCCCGGACTCTCCCACGAGGACCGCCCCGGCCGGCGCCAGGGGCGCCATCTCCTCGGTGCGCGCCAGGTCCGTGTCCAGCGTGCGCAGGTCCCGGTTGTTGATGCCGATGACCCGCGCGCCCAGGGCGGCCGCCCGGCTCATCTCGCCGGGGGTGGAAACCTCCGTGAGCACGCCCATGCCCAGGGCGGCCGCCAGGCCCGCCAACTCCCGGTAGACGTCGTCGGGCACCACGGAGAGCATGAGGAGGATCGCGTCCGCCCCCAGGTGGCGTGCCGCGAGCACCTGCACGGGGTCGACGATGAAGTCCTTGCACAGGACCGGCAGGTCCACCACCGCGCGCACCCGGGCCAGGTCCTCGTACTCGCCGTTGAAGCGGTCGGGCTCGGTGAGCACGGAGATCGCCGCCGCGTGGGGGGCGTAGGAGGATGCCAGCGCGGCCGGGTCGTAGTCGGCCCGGATCGAGCCGAGCGACGGCGAGGCCGCCTTGCACTCCATGATGATCGCCGGGCGCGGGCTGGCGGCGGGGCCCGTGCGGCGCCGCAGGGCCTCCTCGAAGGAGCGCTCGGAGCGGGGCAGGGCCGAGGCCTCCAGGTGGCCGAAGCGCTCGCGCAGTTCGGGCAGGCGCCGCCGCCTCCCGGCCACGATCGTGTCCAGCACCGTGCCGGTGGCCATGAGGCGCTCCTCGATCGGGGCGCGCTCGGGGCGCGCCGCCGCGCCGTGCGAGGCGGGGCCGGCGCTCATGCGCGCTCCTCCTCAGTGCTCTCAGTGCTCTTAGCGTTCTTAGTGCTCTCGCCGCTCGTCTCCCCGGCCCGCCCGGAGCGGGCCTCCAACTGCGCGGCGGTGGTCATGGAGTCCAGGTGCCTGCCGGCCGCTCCCGAGGCCATCTGCTCCAGGGCCATGCGGGTGCCATCGGCCAGGTTGTCCGCGGGCCCCGCGAGGTAGAGCAGGGCCCCGGCGTTGACGGCGATGGCATCACGGTGGGCCGGCTCGCCCCGGCCCGCGAGTGCCTCGCGCAGGGCGGCGGCGTTCTCCGCGGCCTGACCACCCAGGATGTCCGACAGCTCCCAGCGCCTCACCCCGAGTTCAGCGGGGGTGACCTCGTAGGCCTTGACCCCGCGGGGGGTGGCCTCCCGCACCTGCGTGGTGCCGTGGACGGCGATCTCATCGGTGCCCGACCCGTGCACGATGAGGGCGCGCTTGCGGCCCAGCTTGACCATGGACTCGGCGATCATGTCGAGCATGGAGGGATCCCACACGCCCATGAGCTGGTAGGTCAGGTGCGCGGGGTTGAGCAGGGGGCCGAGCACGTTGAAGATCGTGGGCGTGGCCAGGGCCCGGCGGATCGGCGCCACGTGCTTCATCGCCGGGTGATAAGCCTGGGCGAACAGGAACGTGAAGTGGTCGCGCGCCAGCAGCTCGACGGCCTGTTCCGCCGTCACGTCCAGGGGCAGGCCCAGGGCCGCGACGACGTCGGCCGCCCCCGTCTTGGAGGACACCGCCCGGTTGCCGTGCTTGGCCACCGAGATGCCCATCGACGCCGCGACGAGGCCGGCGGCCGTTGAGATGTTGATCGTGCCCACGCCGTCGCCGCCCGTGCCCACGACGTCAACGAGGGGGAAGGCGACGGCGGGGAAGGGGCGCGCGGCCCGGCGGAAGGCACTCGCGGCTCCCGCGACCTCGTCGGCGGTCTCCCCGCGCGAGTGCAGGGCGGCGAGCAGGGCGGCGGTCTCGGCCTCGGAGAGGTCCCCGGCGCCCAGGGCGGCGAAGACGATGCCGGTCTCCTCGCGGCTGAGCCGGCGGCCCTGGATGACCTCGCGCAGGAGCCGGTGGGCGTCCTCGGCCTCGGCGACGGCCGGCGCCGAGGGGACCGGGGTGGTGGCGGGCTCTGGCACGGTTGTCGGCTCTGTCATCAGCTCTCTCCTGCGCTTGCTGTCGTGGTGGTCAGTCCGGCGATGAGGGCCCGCAGGATCGCGGGGCCGGCCGGGGTGAGGATGGACTCGGGGTGGAACTGGAGGCCGACGGCGGGGCGCCGCCGGTGGCGCGAGGCCATGACGATCCCGTCGCTGGTGCGGGCCAGGCACTCCAGGTCGGCGGGCAGGGCGCGCGTGCCGAGCGAGTGGTAGCGGGCGACATCCAGGGGCCCGCCGTCGAGCACGGCGAGGGCGGCATCGGCGCGCCCGGCGGGAGTGACCTCCGCGCGGGTGGACCGGCCGTGGACCGGCTCGACCCTGCCCACGCTCCCACCGCAGGCCTCGACGATGGCCTGGAAGCCCAGGCAGATGCCCAGCGTCGGCAGGCCGCGCTCCAGGGCGGCGCCCAGGACCTCCATCATGCAGCCCGCCTGGCGGGGGTGCCCGGGGCCGGGGGAGAGGACCAGGGCGGGGCGCTGGCCCGCGGCCGCCTCCCGCGCCGTGGGCTCCAACGCGGCCAGGACCGTGGAGGCCGGCACCGTGTTGCGGTAGACCTCGGTGCGCACGCCCAGCACGGCGAGTTGGTCGACGAGGTTGTAGACGAAGGAATCGCGGTTGTCCAGCAGGATGACGCGCATCTCAGGCCTCCCCGGTCTCGATGATGAGCTCAGCGCCCCGCGCGGCCGCCACGGCCTCCAGCACCGCGCTGGCCTTGTGGACGGTCTCGGCCGCCTCGGCGGCCGGGTCGGAGGCGCCGACGACGCCCGCGCCGGCCTGCACCAGGGCCCGCCCGTCCTTGACGAAGGCCGAGCGGATGACGATGCAGGTGTCGAGCTCGCCGTCGCCGCGCAGGTAGCCCACCGAGCCCCCGTAGGAGCCGCGCCGCATGCCCTCGGTGGCGCGGATGAGCTCGGCGGCCCGCAGCTTCGGCGCGCCGGTGAGCGTGCCCATCGTCATCGAGGCGCGGAAGGCGTCCAGGGCGTCCAGGCCCGGGTCCAGCTGCCCGGACACCTCCGAGACCAGGTGCATGACGCGGCTGTAGCGGTCCACGCGCAGCAGCTCGCGCACTCTCCGGGTGCCCGGCGCGCTGACTCGGGCGACGTCGTTGCGCGCCAGGTCCACGAGCATGACGTGCTCGGCGATCTCCTTGGCGTCCGTGCGCAACTCCAGTTCCAGGCGCGTGTCCCGCTCATGGTCCACGGAGCCGTCCGGGGCCAGCCCGCGCGGCCGGGTGCCGGCAATGGGCCGGATGGCCACCTCGCCCGTGGCCGCGCTGTGCTCCAGGGCGGACTCGGGGGAGGCGCCCAGGAGCTCGAAGCCGGGAGTCGCCACGTAGAACATGTAGGGGCTCGGATTCGACTCGCGCAGCGCGTGGTAGGCCTCCAACGCGTCCGGGCAGTCGATCGTGAACGCCCTCGACGGGACCACCTGGTAGACCTCCCCGGCGGCGATCGACTCCTGGAGCCCGGCCACGAGCCCTGCGAAATCGCTGTCCGAGACGCTCGGCACGGCGCGGGCGACCGGGCGGGCGGCGGGGCCGGCCACTGTGCCGGCCACTGTGCCGGCGCCTCCCGTCACCGGCGCTGGCCCGCCCTCATCCGGGGTCGGCTCGGGCCCGGCGGCGTCGATGACGGCGGCCAACTCGTCGATCCGGCGCGCGAGATCATCGGCGTCCACGCTCGCCCCCACCAGCGTCGCCTCACCGGTGGGGTGGTCGATGACCAGGAGGATGCGCGCGGCGTGGAACAGGTAGTCCGGGCAGGTGTTTGGCCCCGCCGCCACGCGCGGCAGCCGCTCGAAGCCCGCCAGGTAGTCGAATGCGAACACTCCCGCCACGAGGGGCAGGTGGGGGTGATCGACCTCCTGGGAGGCCAGCACCCGCAGCGGCTCCAAGGTCGAGGGGGCCGTCAGCCGCTCCCGCTCCTCCAGCCCGGCGTCGTCGGCCGGCGCGGGGATCCGCACCACCAGGCGGCCGGGGCCCTCCTCGATGACGCGGTCCGCCAGGGACGCGCGCACGCGCGCCACGGCGGCCTCACCGTCGGGCCGGGCCCGGTCCAGGGCCTCGATGACCACCTGGTCCCCCTCACAGGTCAGTCGCGCGCTCGCCTCGAGCATGAGGACCGTCGTGCGCGAGGAGCCCGTGGTGATATCCGCGCTCTCCAGCAGGACGAGGTCCACCGGCCTGGGGGCGCCGCCCGCGGCATCCGCGGTGGTGGCGATCGCGCCGGCCCGCGCCAGGCGCCTCACGAGCGCCCCGGAGTCCTGGGGGCAGCAGACCCCGCGGGTCAGCACCGTGGGCTCAGTGGGCCGGATGGGATCCGCGGGCCCCGCCGATCCCGCAGTTCCTGTGATAGTCATGCTGCGCTCCTCATCGCGTCTTTTCGCTGCTCATCGTATCGGCTCATCCCCGGGCTGGGTCAGGGCAGGCGCTCGCGGATCTCGCGCATGTCCTTGTCCCCGCGCCCCGAGAGGTTGACCAGGAGAAGCATCTCCTCGGCCCACCCGCTGGCCTCGCGCTCGCGGGCGATCCGCAGCGCCTCGGCGATGGCGTGGGAGGACTCCAGGGCGGGGATGATCCCCTCTCCGCGGGAGAGCTCCCGGAAGGCGCTCAGGGCGTCGTCGTCGGTGATGGCGACGTACCTGGCGCGGCCGGTGTCGGCCAGGTACGCGTGCTCGGGGCCCACCGAGGGGTAGTCGAGGCCGGCGGAGATGGAGTGGGAGGGCAGGACGGCGCCGTCGTCGTCGAGCATGACGTAGGAGCGCGTGCCGTGGAGGACGCCGGTGCGGCCGGCGCAGATGGGGGCGCCATGGAGGCCGGTGCTCAAGCCCTTGCCCGCGGGCTCGACGCCGATGAGTTCGACGTCGTCGTCCAGGTACTCGCTGAAGGCCCCGATGGCGTTGGAGCCCCCGCCCACGCAGGCGATGACGGCGTCCGGCAGGCGCCCGTAGCGGGCGAGCACCTGGGCGCGGGACTCGATCGAGATCACCGACTGGAAGTAGCGGACGATCGTGGGGAAGGGGTGGGGGCCGGTCGCCGAGCCCAGGATGTAGGCGGTGGACCCCAGGCGCTCGCACCACTGCGTTAGGGCGGCGTCGACGGCGTCCTTGAGGCCCTGCGAGCCGGTGGTCACGGGGACGACCCTGGCCCCCATGAGTTCCATGCGCTCCACATTGGGGCGCTGGCGCTCGACGTCGTGGGCGCCCATGTAGATGGTGCACTCCAGTCCCAGCAGGGCGGCGACCATCGCGGTGGCGGTGCCGTGCTGGCCCGCGCCGGTCTCCGCGATGAGGCGGGTCTTGCCCATGCGCTTGGCCAGGAGGGCCTGCCCGAGGGCGTTGTTGCCCTTGTGGGCGCCGCCGTGGACGAGGTCCTCGCGCTTGAGGATGATGCGGGTGCCGGGGCGCGAGAGGCCGCGGCACTCGTGCAGGGGCGTGGGGCGGCCGAGGTATCCCCCGCGCAGGTCCTCGAGCTCGGCCAGGAAGCCGGGGTCGCCCACGGCCTCGGCATAGGCGGCTTCGAGTTCGTCGAGCGCGGGGAGGAGGAAGTCGGGGACCTCCTGGCCGCCGAAGCGCCCGAAGAAGGCTGGCAGCAGCGTGTGGCGGGGGACGTCCGCGCCGGGGGCCGGGGCGGTGTATCCCGGGGCGTCGGGGCCGAGCGGGCCGGTGGGGGCGCGGCCGGCGGTGGGGGCGGCGCCGGGAAGGGGCGTGGCGTTGTGGGCGGTGGGGGCCGACTGGGCGGCGTCCGCGGTGCTCATGCGGGGCTCTCTCCTTGGAGGGGTGGTCATGCTCTCAAGGCGGGCCCAAGGGCTCCTCTGCGCTCTCGCGCCCGCCTTCGTGGCGAGCGGGGCGTCGGGTACGACGTGTCAGTGGCTCGCCCTCAGGGGAGCCACCACCAGCGGCGGGTGCGCGTCGTCGTCATGGTGGCAACGCTAGGGGAGCCGGGAAGCGGGCGGCAAATCCGACGTGGCGGCGCTCATATCGTGGGACGGGGTGGGATGGGTGAGCGCGGGCGCCGGGCTCCCCTCGGCGGTCTCGGTGCCGGGCCCCCTGAGCCGGCCGGGCCCTGGCTCATCCCGGCGCGGGGCCCTCCTGCCCCGCCCCCTCCTGCGCAGCAGGATGACGGCGGCCACGACCGCCAGCGCCACGATCGTCAGCAAGCGCCCCGCGGGGCTGGCCACCCATCCGGCTAGCACTGCCATGCCGATGGTCGTGTAGATCCCCGCCCACAGGAGGGAGCCGATCGCCGTGGCCAGTAGGTAGCGCGGCACGGGTACGCGCGCGACCCCGGCCGAGATCTGAACGAGTGACTGCGCGCCGATGGTGAGGAAGGACAGGGGTACCGCCCAGACGCCCCAGCGTGCCGCCCACTCCTGGGCGCTCGCGTACGCCGGGGTTTGCAGGATCCGGGCCCAGCGGCTCCGCGAGGCCCCCGCGCCCAGGCACCGCCCGGTCCAGTACATGGCGTTCGAGCGGGCCATGGCGCCGCACCAGAAGAAGAGGAGCACCCAGGCGAAGGGGAGCTCGTGGATCCGCTCGATCACGCCCCGCACCTTAGCCGAGCCTCACCTGATACGCGAAGCGCCATCCGCGGCCGATCATGCCCGGGGCCACTGGCCCGCGTCCGGCTGCGGTCGCGCCGACCCGGGCGACGGCGTGGGAGACTGGACCCAGTATGTTCCGCGCGCCCCGCCGCGCCCGTCCGGAAGGCATCCGTGTCACCGATCCTCACGCCCGAGCAGGC
This sequence comes from Actinomyces sp. zg296, assembly GCF_009829695.1. Taxonomy (NCBI): domain Bacteria; kingdom Bacillati; phylum Actinomycetota; class Actinomycetes; order Actinomycetales; family Actinomycetaceae; genus Actinomyces; species Actinomyces sp. zg296. The sequence goes on along the minus strand of NZ_VWPG01000004.1, from coordinate 362,677 downwards.
CGCCGCCGTCACCCCGGCCGCGACCGATCCCGCGCTGATCAGGAACTTCTCCATCATCGCCCATATCGACCACGGCAAGTCCACCCTGGCCGACCGCATGCTCCAGGCCACCGGCGTCGTCGCCCCCCGCGACATGCGCGCCCAGTACCTCGACCGCATGGACATCGAGCGCGAGCGCGGCATCACCATCAAGTCCCAGGCCGTGCGCATGCCCTGGGGCGCGCCCGGCCCTGACGGCGCCATCCGCCCCTACGCCCTCAACATGATCGACACCCCCGGTCACGTCGACTTCTCCTACGAGGTCAACCGCTCCCTGGCGGCCTGCGAGGGAGCCGTCCTGCTCGTCGACGCCGCCCAGGGCATCCAGGCCCAGACCCTCGCCAACCTCTACATGGCCATCGAGGGCGATCTCGCGATCATCCCCGTGCTCAACAAGATCGACCTGCCCGCCGCCGAGCCCGAGCGCCACGCCGATGAGATCGCCTCGCTCATCGGCTGTGAGCCCGCGGACATCCTGAAGGTCTCTGGCAAGACCGGCGCCGGCGTGCCCGAACTGCTCGACCGCATCGTCGAGGCCGTCCCCGCGCCGGAGGGCGACCCCGCCGGGCCCACGCGCGCCATGATCTTCGACTCCGTGTACGACACCTACCGCGGCGTCGTCACCTACGTGCGCGTCGTCGACGGGGCCCTCAAGCCCCGCGAGCGTATTGAGATGCTCTCCACCACCGCTGTCCACGACCTGCTCGAGATCGGCGTCATCAGCCCCGAGCCCAGCCCCACGGCGGGCCTGGGCGCCGGGGAGGTCGGCTACCTCATCACCGGGGTCAAGGACGTGCGCCAGTCCAAGGTCGGCGACACCGTCACCTCCGCCGCCGCGCCGGCCGCCGAGCCGCTGGCTGGATACCAGGAGCCCAAGCCCATGGTGTTCTCCGGGCTTTTCCCCGTAGACGGCTCGGACTTCCCCGTGCTGCGCGACGCCCTGGACAAGCTCAAGCTCAACGACGCGGCCCTCACCTACGAGCCCGAGACCTCCGTGGCGCTCGGCTTCGGCTTCCGCTGCGGCTACCTCGGCCTGCTGCACCTGGAGATCATCCGGGAGCGCCTCGAGCGCGAGTTCAACCTCGACATCATCTCCACCGCCCCCTCCGTGGTCTACCGGGTCACCACCGAGGACCGCGCCGTCCACACCGTGACCAACCCCTCGGAGTACCCCGAGGGCAAGATCCTCGACGTCCAGGAGCCCGTGGTCCGCGCGACCATCCTGACCCCCAGCGAGTTCGTGGGCACCGTCATGGAACTGTGCCAGTCGCGGCGCGGCACCATGCAGGGCATGGACTATCTCTCCGAGACGCGCGTGGAGATGCACTACGTGCTGCCCCTGGCGGAGATCGTCTTCGACTTCTTCGACGCCCTGAAGTCCCGGACCCGCGGTTACGCCTCCCTGGACTACGAGATGGACGGCGAGCAGTCCGCGGACCTGGTCAAGGTCGACATCCTCCTCAATGGGGACAAGGTGGACGCCTTCAGCGCCATCGTCCACAAGGACGCCGCCTACTCCTACGGCCTCAAGCTCACCAAGCGCCTCAAGGAGCTCATCCCGCGCCAGCAGTTCGAGGTGCCCGTGCAGGCGGCCATCGGCTCGCGGATCATCGCCCGGGAGACCATCCGCGCCCTGCGCAAGGACATGCTCGCCAAGTGCTACGGGGGGGACATCTCCCGCAAGCGCAAGCTGCTGGAGAAGCAGAAGGAGGGCAAGAAGCGGATGAAGGCGATCGGAAGCGTCGACGTCCCGCAGGAGGCCTTCATCGCGGCGCTCGGCGCGGACAATCCCACCGGTAAGGACGGCAAGTAGGAAGAATCGCGGACAGCGGCCCGGCGACCCGATTCGCCGGGCCCACGGGAGCAGGAGGAAGTCATGAGGGACGACGGCGCTGATCTGGTTCTCACTCGCGGGCTCGCCCGGGTGCTGGGCGAGCCGCACGCGGGCGCCGATGGGCGCCACCGCGACGAGCCCTCGCCATTCACCGACGGCGACCTCGTGGGCGCCGTCAGCGCCGTGTGCGTCGTGGCGCGCCTGCGCCCCGACTGCGGCGCCCCCGGTGTCTCCGCGATCCACAAGGCCCCCGTCGACGGCCCCGTGGCGGTCAATGCCCTGGGCCTGCTGGGGGATCAGCAGGCGGATCGCGAGCATCACGGCGGCCTCGACAAGGCCCTCCACGTCTTGGATGCCGCCGAGGCCCGCCACTGGGCCGGGGTGCTCGGCCCCGAGCGCGGCCTGGCCGCCGGGGGCATGGGCGAGAACATGCTCATCGAGCCCGGCGCCATCGGCGGCATCGACGACGTCGAGATCGGCGCGATCCTGTCCATCGGCCCGGGCGCCGCCCCGGGGGAGGGCGGCGAGCGCTCCGCCGCCGGGGCCGGGGGCCCCGTCCCGCCCGGCGGGGAGAGCCCCCGGCGCGGCATCCTCGTGACGGTCACCGGCGTGCGCAACCCCTGCTCCACCTTCGCCCGCGGCATGGGCCGCGGTGACTGGGTGGAGGTCTTCTCCGAGCGAGCCCGCGTGGGCGTCTACCTCTCCGTGCTGCGCGACGGGAGCGTGTTAGCCGGCGACGAGGTCCGGGTGGTCTCCACCCCCGGCCACCGCGTCACCTGCCACCGCTGGTTCGCCCACCACGACCCGCGCGACGCCCAGGCGATGCTCGCCTCCGAGGCCTTCGGCAACCTCCGCCTGGCTGATTACACGCGCAAGTACGTGACCGCCGCCGCCGATGAGCGGGTCGGCTGAGGGGACGGGCCGATGCAGCAGCACCCACCGCGCTCCCACGCGATCCACTCGCGAGTGCGCTCCTACTCCCGCGCCGGCGGTCGCCTGAGCGAGGCGCGGGCCGAGGCCCTGGCCGCGCTCGCCCCCCGCTACGTGGTGGACGTGCCCCGGCGCGACGCGGTGCGCACCGTGGCCCCCGGCTTCCGCCTCGATCCCGAGGCGCTGTTCGGCCACCAGGGCTCGGGCCGCCCCCTCGTCATCGAGATCGGCTCGGGATCGGGGGAGGCCGTCCTGGCCCACGCCGCCGCCCACCCGGGTGTCGACCACCTGGCCGTCGAGGTATGGGAGACCGCGATCGCCCGGATCGTCGCCTCGATCCACCGCCAGGGCCTGACCAATGCGCGCGTCGTGCCGGCCGACGGCGCCGAGCTGCTGGCCACCGCCCTGCCCGTGGGCTGCGCGAGCGAGGTGTGGGTGTTCTTCCCCGACCCGTGGCGCAAGGCCCGGCACCGCAAGCGCCGCCTGGTGAGCGCCGCCTTCGCGGATTCCGTGGCCCGGGTGCTGCGCCCCGGCGGCGTGTGGCGCCTGGCCACGGACTGGGCGGACTACGCCTGGCAGATGCGCGACGTCCTGGAGGCGGCCTCCGCCCTGCCCGAGGGCATCGAGGCCGATTCCACCGGACCCTACTTCCGCTACGACGACGCCGGCGCGCGCCCCGACCTGGGCGCGGCCACCGCCGTCGCCGGGGACGCGGGCAACGGGGTGGACCCCGGCTCGCCATCGGGGGCGCGCGGCGGGTGGTCTAAGCGCTTCGCCGGGCGCGCCATGACCCGCTTCGAGCAGCGCGGCATCGACGAGGGCCGCACGATCCGGGACCTGACGGCGGTGCGCACCGAGGAGCAGTGGATCCCGGCCGCCCGCCCCAGCACGCTGGAGCGCCTGGATGACGGCGCCCCCGGGCTCCTCGCGCCCGAGGGGCTGACGGGCCGGTGACCCCATGAGCGGGGCCCGGCTGCCCAGGCGGGCGTGGCTCGCCGTCATCGTGCTCGGCTTCCTGGGGCTCTGCGCCGTCGTGCGGGTGCCGGTGGGCGTCATCCCGCCGCTCCTGCCGCGCCTGGGCGATGACCTGGGCCTGTCCGGGGCGGCGCGCGGGGCGCTCACCAGCGTGCCGGTGCTCTGCTTCGGCCTGCTCACCCCGGTGGCCTCCATGGCGGTGAGGCGGATGGGGGTCAACGCCTCGGGCCTGGTGATGATGGGCGCGGTGGTCGCCGGGGCCGTGCTCCGCTCCGCCGGGGGCGCGGCGGCGGCCTTCGCGGGGACCGTGATCATCGGCGCGGGGCTGACAATCGGCAACCTCGTGGCGCCGATGGTCATCGGCCGGGACTTCTGGCACCGGGCCTCCCTCATGACGGGCCTGTACTCGGCCACCTGCAATGTCCTCGTCACGGCCGCGACGGCGCTGGCCGTCCCCCTGGCCCAGGCGGTCGGCTGGCGCGGCTCCGCCCTGGCGTGGACCGTGATCCCCGTGGCCTTGGCGGCGGCTGCCTGGTGGTGGGTCTACCCGCCGGGTTCGACCGCGCCGCGTGAGAGCCTGCGGCGCCGCTCGGGCATGAGCGCCTGGGTGGGGGAGCGCTCCCTGACCGGCGGGGGCCACGAGGGCGCCGAGGGCGATCGTCGGGACGCTGGGGCCCCGGGGCGGACGCCGATCAGCCGGCCCGTGTGGCGCCGTCCGCTGGCCTGGGTGATGGCCATGGCCTTCACCGGGCACGTCCTCTCCTTCTACGCGATCTCCGGCTGGCTGCCGACGGCGCTCGCGCAGACCGCCGGGATGAGCGAGTCCGCCGCGGGCCTGGCCTCCTCGGTGTTCACGATGACCGGGATCGTGGGCCCGATGCTCGTGCCCCTCATGCTCGAGGCCCTGGGCTGGTCCGGCGCGCGCATGCTGGGGGTGCTGAGCGCCTGCTGGCTCGCGCTGCCGGTGACGATGATCGTGGCGCCGACCGCGTGGCTGGTGCCGTGCCTCTTGTCCGGGATCGCGCAGGGCGCGTTCTTCGCGGCCCTGTTCTCCCTGGTCATCCAGCGCGCTGAATCACTGGATGACAACCGTCGCACCACGGCGCTGATCCAGACGGTGGGCTACTGTGCCGCCGCGGTGGGACCGATCGTCCTGGGTTGGATGCGCGAGGCGACCGGGGGCTGGGCGGCGCCCTTCGCCGTCGTGGTGGCGGCGCTCGTGCTCATGACGGTCTGCGGGCAGATCGCGGCCCGGTGGCCCGCGGGCGACGCCCCCCGGGCCGCCCGCCCCGCCGGCCTCACGGGGGAGGCGGGGGCGTGAGCCCGGCCCAGCCCGTGGGGTCGCCCCTTGACGGAGGCCTGCCCCCCGAGGTGGCCGCGCCGGGGCCCGGGCGCGGGGCAGGCGGGCCCGGGCGCGCTGATGGCGCCGCGCGCCCGTTCTCCGTCTACCTGCACGTGCCCTACTGCCGGGTCCGCTGCGGCTACTGCGACTTCAACACCTACACGAATCTCGACATGGGGCGGGGCGCCTCCGCGGGCGACTACGTGAGCACCCTGGCCGCCGAGCTGCGCGCCGCCCGCGCGGCGATGGACGATGCCGGCCTTCCCGCGCGCCAGGCCGCCACGGTCTTCGTGGGCGGCGGCACCCCGACCATGCTCCCGCCCGCCGACCTGGCCGAGATGATCGGACTCGTCAGGGAGGTCTTCGGGCTCGCCGAGGGCGCTGAGGTGACCACCGAGGCGAACCCGGACTCGGTGGACGAGGCGGGCCTGGCGGCGCTGGCCGAGGGCGGTTTCACCCGGGTGTCCCTCGGGATGCAGTCGGCGGTGCCACATGTGCTGAGGGTCCTGGACCGCGCGCACGAGCCGTCCCGCGTGCCGCTGGTGGTCGATTGGGCGCGGCGCGCGGGGCTGAGCACGAGCCTCGACCTCATCTACGGCGCGCCGGGGGAGTCCCTGGAGGACTGGGAGCGCTCCATCGAGGCCGCCGTGGAGATCGGCCCGGATCACCTCAGCGCCTACGGCCTCGTCATCGAGGAGGGCACGCGCATGTGGGCCCAGGTGCGGCGCGGCGAGTTGCCCATGCCCAGTGACGACGACGAGGCCGCCAAGTACGAGCTGGCCGACCGCCTCCTGGCGAGCGCCGGCTACGAGTGGTACGAGATCTCCAACTGGGCGCTGCCCGGCCACGAGTGCCGGCACAACCGCGCCTACTGGCAGGACTGGGACTGGTGGGGCGCCGGCCCCGGGGCGCACAGCCACCTGGGCGACGTGCGGCTGTGGAACGCCAAGCACCCCCTGGCCTGGGCGGCGCAGGCGCTCGGCGGAAGGCTCCCCGTGGCCGGGCACGAGGTGGTCGACGCCGACTCCCGGCTCCTGGAGCGGGTCATGCTGGGCATCCGTCTGCGCGAGGGCATCGCACTGGCGGAGTTGGGGGAGCCTGGTGAGGGGGGAGGCGATGAGCCGGGCCCCGGGCGCGCGCCGAGGCGGCTCGTGCCCGTGGTGGGCCGGCTCGTCGCCGATGGCCTGCTCGACGGCGCGGCCGCCCTGCGCGGGCGCGCCATCCTCACTCTGCGCGGCCGCCTCATGGCCGACACCGTCACCCGCGCCCTCACCGCCCGAGGCTGACCCCGGCGGCGGGAAGCGGACCTCGAACCCCGCCATCCCGCGCGCCGGCAGCCGTGCCGGTCCGCCCGGCCGGGATCGGGTAATCTCGTGGAGGTGACGAATCGTGTCGCGCCGTCATGAAGCCATCCGCCCACGCCGTCGAGGACCCCGTGACCCCCGCACACCCCCGCCCTGATCCCCGTCCAGCGCTCATCCTGGTCAACCTCGGCACGCCCGAGGCGCCCACCGCCAAGCGCGTGCGCCCCTTCCTGCGCGAGTTCCTCACCGACAGGCGCGTCGTTGAGACCCATCCCGCCCTGTGGCGCCCCATCCTCGAGGGCGTCGTCCTGACCATCCGACCAGCGCGCTCAGCCCGCAAGTACGCCACCATCTGGCGCGCCGGCCATGAGGCCAGTCACTCCGGCTCACCCCTCATGCACCACACCGAGCGGCAGGGCGAGCTCCTCGCGAGCGCCCTCGGCGACGCCGTCCAGGTCCGCATCGCCATGCGCTACGGGAAGCCGGCCCTCAGAGACGTCATGGGCGAGCTCATGGAGGCGGGCTGCCGCCGCATCGTCGTCCTGCCCGCCTACCCCCAGTATTCCGCCTCCAGCCAGGGCACCGTCATCGACGAGGCGGCCCGCTTCATGCTCGCCAGCCGCGATCAGCCCGAGCTGCGCACCATCCGCTCCTTCCCCGGCGCCCCGGCCTACATCGAGGCCCTGGCCGCCGCCATCGAGCGCCACTGGGAGCGCCACGGCCGCCCCGACCCCGCCGCCGGCGGGCGCCTCCTGCTGTCCTTCCACTCCATCCCCCAGGCCATGCACGACGCCGGGGACCCCTACCGCTCCGAGTGCGAGCGCACCGCCGCCCTCCTCACCGCGCGGCTCGCCGCCCCCGAGGGCCTGATCTGCACCACCTTCCAGTCCGTCTTCGGGCCCGCGAAGTGGATCGGTCCGGCCACCATCGACACCGCCGCCGAGCTGGGCGCGGCCGGATGCCCGCGCCTCGACGTCATCTGCCCCGGCTTCATGGCCGACTGCCTGGAGACCCTGGAGGAGATCGACCAGCTCAACAGGCGGGCCTTCACCGCCGCCGGGGGAGGGGACTTCCACTACATCCCCTGGGGCAATGACTCGCCCGGCTGCGTGGCCGCGCTGGCCGAGCAGGCGCGTGTCGCGCTGTCCGGATGGGTGGATTGAAACGGGACGGTTTCACGCCGTCGGCTATGGTGGGTGGTGGACAGCCCAAGAATCAGAGGAGACGTTTTGCACCTGCCCTGGTGGTCCACCCTCCCGTTCGTGGCGATGCTCGCGAGCATCGCCACCCTTCCCCTCATCCCCGCCACCGCGCACTGGTGGGAGAAGAACCGCAACCAGCTCATCCTGGCCTCAGCCCTCGGCCTGCCGGTGGCCGCCTGGATGTGGCACGCCCTGGGCTGGCAGCGGGTCTTCGCCGCCGTCGTCGAGTACGGGCAGTTCATCGCCCTGCTGCTCTCGCTCTTCGTCGTCGCCGGCGGCATCCACCTCAAGGGCGACATCGAGGCCACGCCCCGCAACAACACGATCTTCCTGGCCATTGGTGGCATCCTGGCCTCCTTCGTGGGCACCACCGGCGCCGCCATGCTGCTCATCCGCCCCCTGCTGGCCACCAACCGGGAGCGGCGCTACCGCGTCCACACCGTCCTGTACACGATCTTCGTCGTCGCCAACTGCGGCGGCCTGCTCACACCACTGGGTGATCCGCCGCTCTTCCTGGGCTTCCTACGCGGCGTCCCCTTTACCTGGACCTTCCGCCTCTTCCCCGAGTGGCTGTTCGTCAACGGGATGCTGCTGGCGTCCTACTTCGCCCTGGACACCTACTTCCACTCCCAGGAGCCCAGGGCCAACATCGCGCGCGACAAGACCGAGCTCGAGCCCCTGGGCCTGCGCGGCGCCGTGAACTTCATCTGGTTCGCCGTCATCATCGCCGCCGTCGCGCTCGCCCCCTCCATCGACGTCCACGCCATCGAGGAGGGCCACGCGACCCTCAGCGACTGGCTGCCGATCCGCGAGGCCATCATGATCGGCGCCGCGGCCGCCTCCTACTTCCTGGGGGACAGGCGCGTGCGCTACGAGGACAACCAGTTCGCCTGGGGGCCCATCGCGGAGGTCGCCGCCCTGTTCGTCGGCATCTTCCTCACCATGATCCCGGCCCTGGAGTACTTGGACGAGATCGCCCCGCGCCTGCCGATCAATGAGATCACCTTCTTCATCTTCACAGGAGGCTTGTCCTCCGTGCTCGACAACGCCCCCACCTACGTCACCTTCTTCGAGGTGGCCAGGGTCGTGGAATCCCCGGGCGGCGAGCTCGTCGCGGGCGTTCCCGAGCTGTACCTCATGCCGATCGCGCTCGGCGCGGTGTTCTGCGGCGCCATCACCTACATCGGCAACGGCCCGAACTTCATGGTCAAGTCCGTGGCCGAGGCCGACGGCGTCGCCATGCCCTCCTTCGGCGGCTACGTCGTGCAGACCACTACCCGACTCGTCCCGATCCTGGCCGCCATGGTCATGCTCTTCATCGCCCAGCCCCTGTGGGTCAAACTCCTGGGCGGCCTGCTCACGGCGGCCCTGCTCGCCTGGGACGCCGCCCTGATCATGCGCGGCCGCCGCCTGGCCATCCAGGACGCCTGAGAGCCCCCTGGCGACTCCGGGCGGCGCGCCCCGCGCGCGGCCCGCCCTGGTGAGTCGGCCAGCGGGCCCCTCAGGTGGTGCCGGGCGCGGTGACGAAGTCGATGAGCTCCTCCATGCGGCCCAGCAGGCTGGGCTCCAGATCCTTGTAGGAGCGCACCGTCGCCAGGATCCGCTGCCAGCCCCGGGCGACATCCGCCTGGGTGGCGTGGGGCCAGCCGAGCGCCTTGAGCGTGCCGTGCTTGATGTCCGTGCCGCGCGGAACATCCGGCCAGGCGCGCAGGCCCACCCTCCCGGGGCGCACCGCCTGCCACACGTCCACGTACGGGTGGCCCAGCACGAGCACGTTGTCCCCGCCCGGCATGGCGCGGACGCGCTCGGCGATCCGCGACTCCTTCGATCCGGCCACGAGGTGGTCCACGAGGACGCCCGCCCGCCTGGCCGGCCCCGGGGCGAATTCGGCCATGACCTCCTCCAGGTTGTCCACGCCGTCGAGCATGAGGACGACCACGCCCTCATGGCGCAGGTCATCGCCCCAGACCTTCTCCACGAGCTCGGCGTCGTGCTTGCCCTCCACCCAAATCCGCGAGGCGCGGGCCGTACGGGCGCGCTCGCCCTCCACCGCGTAGGAGCCCGACGCCGTCAGGCGCCTGCCGCCAGCGCTCACCGGGCCGGCCGGGGCGCGGCGCGCCGGCGCCGGGGGGTCGAGGATGACGGGGCGGCCCTCCAGCCAGAAGCCCGGGCCCAGCGTGAAGCCGCGCCGCCTCCCGTGGCGGTCCTCCAGGACGACGATCCGGCGTCCCCCGGACTTCTCCACGGCGACCGCCGCTCCCACGAAGCCGGTCTCGCGGTCCTCCAGGACCATGCCGCGCTCAACGGCCACATGGGCCGACGCCGGGCGGATGGCGCGCGGGCCCACTCGATGCGGGTCCGCGGCGAGCACGTCGCCCCCGTAGCGGTCGGACATCGACGGCGCGGAGGCCGATCTGGGCGCGGCGGTCCTCGCGGGCCCCGCCGCGTGCTGCTGCGCGCGGGTGGCGCCCTGCTCGCGCAGGGCCTTGCGGCGGGCCGCCGTCGCGCCGGGGACGGCCTGGGGGCGGTGCGGGGGGATGGGAGTCACGCCGGGCACGGTAGCGAGGCTCACGCTGGGCGAACGGGAGACCCGCCGGGCCGGGCGTAGGATGGCACTCGTCGACCGAGAGTGCTAACGCATGGGAGCCGGGAGGAGGGCAGCGCCATGGCCGATGACCGCCGTCTCAAAGTCCTGTCCGCCATCGTGACGGACTACGTGCGCACCCGTGAGCCCGTTGGCTCGCGCGCCCTCGTCGAGCGCTACCGCCTCGGCGTGTCTCCGGCCACCATCCGCAACGACATGGCCGCCCTGGAGGACGAGGGCTACATCCACCAGCCCCACACGAGCGCGGGCCGCGTCCCCACCGAGAAGGGCTACCGTCTCTTCGTCGACGAGGTCGCCCGCGTCAAGCCCCTGTCCGCCCCCGAGCGCGCGGCGATCTCCGCGCTGCTGACCGGCGCGGTGGACTTGGAGCAGGTGGTGGTGCGCACCGTGCGGGTCCTGGCCCAGCTCACCGGGCAGCTGGCGGTCGTCGAGTACCCGCGCCTGCGGCTGACCGCGCTGCGCCACCTCGAGCTCGTGGCCCTGGCGCCCACGCGCCTGCTCATGGTCATCATCACGGATACCGGGCGCGTCGAGCAGCGCACCATCACCCTCATGGGCGACCGCTCCGGCCCGGGGGACGACGGCGCGCGCGGCGTCATCGACCCTGTCGCCCTGGAGCATCTCAAGACCCGCCTCAACGCCTCCCTCGTGGGGAGGAGGGCCGACGACGTCGCCCCCGTGCTGGCGAGCCTGGCGGAGCAGTCCCCCTCCGACGAGCGCGCGCTGCTGGCCGCCGTCACCGGCGAGCTCATCGCCGCCCTGCGCCCCGACGCCGAGGAGCGCATCGCCGTGGCCGGCACCGCGAACCTGGCCCGCGCCACCCCCGATTTCACCACCATGGGGCCGCTCCTGGACGCCATCGAGGAGCAGGTCGTCCTCCTGCGCCTGCTCTCAGGGGACCCCGCCGACGCCTCCGGGATGCGCGTGAGCATCGGCTCGGAGAACCATGAGGACGCGCTGGCCGAGGCCAGCGTGGTGACCGCCGGGTACGGCCCGGGCGTCGGCGACGCCGTCGCCCACCTGGGGGTCATCGGCCCCACCCGGATGGACTACCCGGCCACCATGACCGCTGTGCGTGCCGTCGCCCGCTACCTGTCCCGGTTCCTCGCCGGGCCGCGGGACTGAGCAGCCGCAGCGCCATCCGCGCCGCGCCACTGACCACCATCGACTGACGACTGAAGGAAGACCCGACTGTGAGCGACTACTACGAGGTGCTCGGCGTGACCCGCGGGGCCAGCGCCGACGAGATCAAGAAGGCCTACCGCAAGAAGGCCCGCGCCCTGCACCCCGACGTCGCCGGCCCCGGGCACGAGGACGAGTTCAAGCTCGTCTCCACCGCCTACGAGACTCTCTCCGACCCCGGCAAGCGCGAGCTCTACGATCTCGGCGGGGAGGATGCCGTGCGCGGTGGCGGCGCCGGGTTCGGCGGAGGGGACTTCGGGGGCTTCGCCGACATCTTCAGCTCCTTCTTCGGGGCCGCGGCCGGCTCTCGCGGGCCCGCGTCCCGCGCGCGCCGGGGCCAGGACGCGCTCCTGAGCGTCGACGTCGAGTTGGAGGAGGTCGCTTTCGGCGCCACCCGCACCGTCCCCTTCGACACCCACATCACCTGCCCCGCCTGCGAGGGCTCCTGCTGCGCGCCCGGCACCTCGCCGGTGACCTGCTCGTCCTGCAACGGATCGGGCTCCGTGCAGCACATGGCGCGCTCCTTCCTCGGCAACGTCATGACCACCTCGCCGTGCACCACCTGCCACGGCTACGGCACCGTCATCGTCACCCCCTGCCCCGAGTGCTCCGGGGAGGGCCGCAAGCGCACCCACCAGGACATCGAGATCCGCATCCCCGCCGGCGTGTCCACCGGCACGCGCATGCGCATGTCCGGGCGCGGCGAGGCCGGGCCCGCGGGCGGCCCCGCCGGCGATCTCTACGTGGAATTCCACGAGGTCGAGCACGAGAACCTGCGCCGCGAGGGCGACGATCTGCGGACCGAGCTGCGCATCCCTATGACCGCGGCCGCGCTTGGCGCCGAATTCGACATCTCCACCCTCGACGGCGACCAGCGCGTCGTCATCAAGCCGGGCACGCAGCCCGGCGAGGTCCTGCCCCTCAAGGGGCTCGGCGTGGGGCGCCTGCGCCGCGCCGGGCGCGGGGACCTCAACGTCGAGATCGTCGTAGAGACGCCCACGCGCCTGGACGAGCGGCAGCGCGACCTGCTGCGCCGGCTCGCTGAGCTGCGCGGGGAGGAGGGCGGGCTGTCCCATCGCGACGACTCCGTCATGGGCCGCCTGAAGGAGAGGCTCTCCGGGCGCTGAGCGGGCGGTGGGGCCTGGCCGCCTGCGCCCTCAGGCCCGGCGCGGCCCCGCCCAGTGCTCGCCGCCAGCGGGGCGCGCCCCGAAGATCGCCTGGCCCACCCGCACGCAGGTGGATCCCTCCTCGATGGCGATCTCGAAGTCGCCGCTCATGCCCATGGACAGTTGGCCGTCGCCCACGGCTCCCGCCTGGAGCCCGGCGTCACGCAGCTCGCGCATGGTGGTGAAGCAGGCGCGGACGCGGGAGGCGTCGTCGGTGTGGGCGGCCAGCGTCATGAGTCCGCGCACCCGCAGGGACGAATAGGCGGGCAGCGCCGCCAGGAACGCGGGGACATCCGCGGGCTCCAGGCCGAACTTGCTGGCCTCGCCCGAGGAGTTGACCTGCACGTACACGTCCAGGGGCCGGCCGAGCGCCTGGAGGCGGCGGTCGAGGGCCTCGGCCACGCGCAGGGAGTCCAGCGCCTGGAACTCGTGGGCGAAGGCCGCCGCGTCCCTGGCCTTATTGGTCTGGAGATGGCCGATGAGCGCCCAGTGGATGGGCAGGTCCGCCAGGTTCTCGCTCTTGCGCTTGGCCTCCTGGACCTTGTTCTCGCCCATCTGGGTGATGCCCGCGGCGACGGCGGCGCGCAGCCGCTCCTCGGGGACGGTTTTGGAGACCGGCAGGAGCCTGATCTCTGAGGCGTCCCGGCCCGCGCGCTCGGCGGCGGCCTCAAGGCGGGAGCGGACCGCGGCGAGGTTGCCGGCGAAGTCCTCCGGCGTGGTCGGGTTGGTGGAGGGCCGGGGGTGGGCCGCGGGCGAGTCCTGGGCGTTCGGGGCGGCGGGGCTGTCGTTCGGACTGGGGGTCATGACCTGGACGCTAGCACCGGGGCCGCCGCAGCGGGCCGTAGGCTTGGGGGGTGACCGCGCCCGTGTTCCTCATGAGCCCCCAGACCCTTGAGCCCGACGGCGCAGCCGCCACGGCCGGGCCGGGGGACGCCCTCGTCCTGACTGGCCCGCAGGCCCGTCATGCCGTCGCCGTGCGGCGGCTGCGCGCTGGTGAGCGCGTTGATCTTGTGGATGGGATGGGCCTGCGCCTGGTCTGCGAGGTGACCGCCGCCGGCGAGGGCGGCGCGAAGGACCGCCTGGCCGTCAGCGTGATCGAGCGCGTGGCGGAGGAGGCGCCGCCCGTGCGGCTGGCCCTCGTCCAGGCCCTGGCCAAGGGCGGCCGCGATGAGCAGGCCGTGGAGACCGCCACCGAGGTCGGCGTGGACCTCGTGCTGCCCTGGCAGGCGGAGCGCTCGATCTCCGTGTGGTCGGGGCCGAAGGCGGCCAAAGGGCGGGCGCGATGGGAGGCCACTGCCCGTGAGGCGGCGAAGCAGGCGCGCCGCGCCCGTGTCCCTCAGGTGGCCGAGCCCAGGAGGACCGCGGGCCTCGCCGCGTGGGTCAGGGGCGTCGTCGACGACGGGGGAGCAGTGCTCCTCCTGCATGAGGAGGCGACGGCGCCCATCAGCGGCGTGGCGTTGCCCGGAGGCGGCGTGGTGGGCGTGATCGTCGGCCCGGAGGGCGGTATCGGCGCTGAGGAGGCCGCCATCCTGGAGGACGCGGGCGCGACGGCGGTGCGTCTGGGCCCGCATGTCATGCGCACGGCCTCCGCCGGCCCCGTGGCCCTGGCCATCCTCGCCCAAAGGGCCGGCCTCTGGGGGTGAGAGCGGGGCCGCTCGGCGTCTGCTAGCGCCCATGGGGCATACTGCGGCCATGCTGTCGATGCTGCTATCACCCGCGGGGAGGCGGCGATGACCCCGCGCGGGCGCAGGCCCGCCGGGAGCCCGGACGCGCGCGAGGCGATCCTCGCCGCCGCCCGCGCGGCATTCGCCAGGGACGGCTACCGCGCCTCGCTGCGCGGCGTCGCGCGGGATGCCGGAGTTGATCCCGCCCTCGTCCACCACTACTTCAGGGATCGCGCCGAGCTCTTCGCCGAGGCCGTCGTCGCGTCGGCGGCCGGGACCGGCGCCGTCGGCATCTCCGAGCGGGCCCAGGCGATCTCCCGCCTCGCTCCCGAGGAGCTGGGGGAGGGGATCGTCCGCTCCTTCGTGGGGCTGTGGGACGGGCTCGGCGGTGATCGCTTCTCCGCCCTCATCCGCGCCGCCATGAGCGATGACGAGAGCCTGGCGCCCTTCCGCGACTTCATCGCGACCGGCATCCTGGGCAGCATCATGGACAAACTCGCCCCGGACCGGCCCGAGTTGCGCGGCCAGCTCATCGCCAGCCAGCTCATCGGATTCGGCGTGACGCGCTGGATGGCCCGTCTCGATCAGGCCGCCTCACTCGGCATCGAGGAGGCGGTGGCGCTCATCGCGCCCACGATCCAGCGCTACGCGACGGGGGATCTGCCCTCGTCGGCCGCCTGACGACCAGCGGCGGGCCCCAGTGATGACTCTTGACGATGAGGGACCGCGACCCTATATTCATCACATGATGAAAAACGAGAACGCCTCATCAGGGGGACCCGCGCCAGAGCCGTCGGCGCCCGCTGTGCGCGCCTCCGGCCTCGTGGTCACCCGCGGCGGCAACGAGATCCTCCACGGGCTCGACCTGGCTCTCGCCCCGGGATCCATCACCGGCCTGCTGGGGCCATCGGGCTGCGGGAAGACGACGCTCATGCGCTCGATCGTCGGCGTGCAGCGCTACTCGGGGGAGTTGGAGGTCCTGGGGGCCGCGCCGGGCAGCAAGCCGCTGCGTGGCCGCATCGGCTACCTCACCCAGGAGGCGTCGGTCTACCCCAACCTGACCGCTCGCCAGAACACCGCCTACTTCGCCCGCCTGGCCGGGCCGCGTGCCAGGGGGGTTGATGAGGTCCTGGCGGAGGTCGGCATCGCGGATATCGCCGACAGGCCGGTCTCCACTTTCTCCGGCGGGCAGCGCAACCGGGTCTCACTGGCCTGCGCGCTCGTTGTGGCTCCGGAGCTGCTGGTGCTCGACGAGCCGACGGTCGGCCTGGACCCGGTGACCCGGGAGGACCTGTGGGCCGCCTTCCGCCGCATCGCCGAGGGCGGCACCACGATCCTCGTCTCCAGTCACGTGATGGACGAGGCCTTCCGCTGCGACGGCGTCCTGCTCATGCGTGAGGGCCGCATCCTGGCCGAGGCGACCGCGTCGGACCTCCTGGCCAGCACCGGCGTCGAGAGGCTCGACGACGCCTTCCTCACCATCATCCGCCAGGCCGAGTCGGCCGAGGGTGCCGGAGCGGCGACGATCGCCGGCGCCGCCACGAGCAAGGAGACGAAGCGATGAGACTGCGCACCTACGCCACGACTGTCCGGCGGGTCCTGCGCCAGCTGCTCAATGACAGGCGCACGATCGCCCTCATCATGGCGGTCCCCGCCCTGCTGGTGACGCTCCTGTACTTCGTCTACAAGGACTTCCCGGGCGGGGACGCGCTGTTCGACCGGGTGGCGGTGCAGATGATCGCGATCCTGCCGATGGCCGTGATGTTCCTGGTCACGAGCATCGCCATGCTCCAGGAGCGCGTGAGCGGCACCCTGGAGCGCCTGTGGACGACGCCCCTGCACCGCGCCGACCTTCTCATGGGCTACGCGACGGCGTTCACGGTGATCGCGGTGGGGCAGGCGCTCGTCCTCTTCGGGGTGTGCGCCTGGGCGCTGGGGGTGACGATCGCGGGGAGCTGGGCGTGGATCATCCTGACCGCGCTGCTGGACGCCTTCGTCGGTGTGGCGATGGGGCTGCTGGTGTCGGCGCTGTCACGCACGGAGTTCCAGGCGGTGCAGTTCATGCCGCTGCTCATCGGCGTGCAGGTCTTCCTGTGCGGGATGCTCGTCCCCCGCGGCCAGCTGCCGCCGGCCCTGGAGCCGGTCAGCCAGGTCCTGCCGATGAGCTGGGCGGTCAACGCCGTCGGCGAGGTCCAGGCGGGGGCGGCGGTGACGCAGGGCCTCGTCATGGACATCGTCATACTGGCGGTCATCGGCCTCGTGCTGCTCACCGCCGCCCCGCTGACGATGCCCCGCAGGACCCGCTGAGGGCCGGATGGTGTCGCCGGTGAGTCCGCTGGGGGCCCGGGGATACCGCCCGGGCCCAGAGATACCGTCTCGGCCCGGCCTTGCGCCCTCATTCTCGTAGTTTGAGGGCGTATCTGCGGGGTGAGACGGTTTGCGCGGGGTGAGACGGTTTCTGCGGGATCCGGCCCGGCTCGTGCTCGCGCGCGCGCCGGGGCCGCGCGCGCCGCAGCGGCCGGTGACTCCCCCGGACAATTAAGCGTCAGGGGCAAGACATCATGCCGACCGCCGCTGGCCCGGTCATGAGCCTCATCTCGCGACCACCAACAAGGTAACGGGCTAGCCTTGGGCGCATGTGGATCGTCTTCGCCTGCGGCTCGGCCCTGTTCGCCGGGCTGACGGCGGTGCTCGCCAAGGCGGGCATCCGGCAGATCGACTCCACCCTGGCCACCGCCCTGCGCGCCCCCGTGGTCCTGGCCGCCGCCGTCGCCATGGTGCTCCTGCGGGGCTCGCAGTCCCAGATCGCGAGCATCGACGCCGCCACCCTCGGTTGGCTCGTCGCCTCCGGGCTGGCCACAGGGGCCTCATGGCTGTGCTATTTCAAGGCCCTCCAGCTGGGGGAGGCCTCGCGGGTCGCCCCGATCGACAAGTTGAGCACCGTGCTCACGGTCCTGCTCGCCATCGTCCTCCTGGGCGAGCCGCTGACGGCGCTCGGGGGCACCGGCGTGGTCCTCATGGTCGTGGGAACGCTGCTCATGCTGGAGCGCGCCGACGACGCGAGGACCCTTCCCGGGCGGCGCGCTTCCCCCGGGTGGCTGGCCCACGCGCTGGGCTCGGCGGTGTTCGCGGCGCTGACGGCGATCCTGGGCAAGCTCGGGATCGTCGGCGTGGAGTCGAGCCTGGGCACGGCGATCCGCACGGCCGTGGTCCTGGTCATGGCATGGGCGATGGTCGCCGTGAGCGGCCGATGGCGCCCCCTGGGCGCCCTGCCCCGGCGCGAGCTGGCGCTGGTGCTGGCCTCGGGGCTGACGACCGGGGCGTCGTGGCTCTGCTTCTACCGGGCGCTTCAGGACGGCCCGGCCAGCGTCATCGTGCCGATCGACAAGCTGGGCATCCTCGTGACCGTCGCCTTCTCCGTGCTCGTCTTGCGCGAGCGGCTGGGCCGTCGCTACCTGGGCGGCCTCGTCATGCTGGTGGCCGGCACGCTCGCGATGGCGCTGTAGCGCCCGGGTCGCGCCCCGATCCGGCCCGCTCGCGCGCCGTGGGGATGGCCCCGCGCGGGCGGGCCCTGCGCCCGCCCTTGCCCGCCCGCCCTTGCCCGCCCCGGTAGGATCTGCCGCGATGACCAACGCGCCCATCGACCCAGTAGCGGCCCCCCACGCGCCGCGGACCACCTCGCCAGCCAGCCCCGGCGCCGCCGCGCGCCCCGGCTCGCCCGGCGCCGTCGCGCCCACGGCCTCCGCCGCGGAGGTGACCCGCTCCCTCGTCCTGCCACCCGATCTCGCCCTCGTCGCCCTCCTCGGCGTGCGCGACGAGGTCCTGCGCGCCGTGGAGAGAGGATTCCCCGACGCGGATATCCTCGTGCGGGACTCCGAGATCCGCGTCACCGGTGATCCAGCCGTCGTCGACACCGTCGTCCTCCTGCTCTCCGAGCTCGTCGACGTCGCGAGCGCCGGCACACCGCTGACCGCCGACGCGGTCGAGCGGGCCATCGGCCTCCTCGCGGCCGCCGCGCGCCCCGCC
Organism: Actinomyces sp. zg296; assembly: GCF_009829695.1. Taxonomy (NCBI): domain Bacteria; kingdom Bacillati; phylum Actinomycetota; class Actinomycetes; order Actinomycetales; family Actinomycetaceae; genus Actinomyces; species Actinomyces sp. zg296. The sequence goes on along the minus strand of NZ_VWPG01000004.1, from coordinate 344,408 downwards.
GACGTCCTCGCCGAGGACGTCCTAACCGCGCGGGGCCGCACCATACGCGCCAAGTCGCTGGGGCAGAAGAAGTATGTCGACGCCATTGAGGACGCCACCATCACCTTCGGCATCGGCCCCGCCGGCACCGGCAAGACCTACCTCGCCATGGCCAAGGCCGTCGACGCCCTCGCCCGCCACCAGGTCTCCCGTATCATCCTCACCCGCCCCGCCGTCGAGGCCGGCGAGAGCCTCGGCTTCCTGCCCGGCACTCTCACCGACAAAATCGACCCCTACCTACGGCCCCTGTACGACGCCCTGCACGACATGCTCGAGCCCGAGGCCCTGCCCAAGTTCATGGCTGCCGGCACCATCGAGGTCGCGCCCCTGGCCTATATGCGCGGGCGCACCCTCAACGACGCCTTCGTCATCCTCGACGAGGCCCAGAACACCACCCCTGAGCAGATGAAGATGTTCCTCACCCGCCTCGGATTCGGCTCCAAGATGGTGGTCACCGGGGACGTCTCCCAGATCGACCTGCCCGGCTCGCGCCCCTCGGGCCTCGTCGTCGTGCGCCGGATCCTCGACGGCGTCGACGGCGTCTCCTTCTGCGAGCTCGGCGCCGCCGATGTTGTCCGCCACCGCCTCGTGGGCCGCATCATCGACGCCTACGCCGCCTATGACGCCGAGACCGCCGCCGACCAGGCCCTGCGGGCCAACCACGATGGCCCCACCGACAGTGCCGGGGGCGCCGCCCGCCGCTCCCGCGGGCATCGCGCCGCCCGCCCCACCCACCACGCCCCCGCCAGGAGCCGCGCATGACCACCGAAATCAACAACGAGACCGAGGTCGCCATCGACGGCGCCGAGTTCGCCGCGCTGGCCGACCACGTGCTCACCGCCATGCGCGTCAACCCGCTGGCCGAGCTCAACATCCTCTTCATCGACCCCGAGCCCATGGCCGAGCTCCACGTCCGCTGGCTCGACCTGCCCGGCCCCACCGACGTCATGAGCTTCCCCATGGACGAGTTGCGCCCCGGCGACGAGGACGAGCCCGCCGGGACCCTTGGCGACATCGTCATCTGCCCCCAGGTGGCCGCCAAGCAGGCCATCGCCGCGGGGCACTCCGCCGTCGAGGAGATGCTGCTGCTGGCCACTCACGGCATCCTCCACCTGCTCGGCTACGACCACGCCGAGCCCGAGGAGAAGAAGGAGATGTTCGATCTCCAGCGCACCCTCCTCTTGACCTTCCTCGCGAGCAGGGGCGCATGACCGGCACCCCCGTCGCCCTGCTCATCACCGCCTCGGTCCTCATCCTCGCCCTGGGGGCCTCCCTCTCCGCCGGGGAGGCCGCCCTGGCCCGCATCACTCGCGCCGCCGCTGAGGACCTCGTCGAGGATGGCCGTCGAGGCGCCGCCGGAGTCCTGGCCCTCGCCGAGCGCCGCGGCGAGGTCCTGGGAACCATCGGCGCCGCGCGCATCGGCGTCGACATGCTCGCCGCCGTCCTCGTCACCCTCGCCGCCGCCGGCCTGCTCACCTCCTGGTGGCAGGTCCTCCTGGCCGCCGCCGGGGTCAACGCCGTCCTCCTCGGGCTCGTCGTGGGCATCCCCCCGCGCCGCCTCGGGCGCCGCGACCCCGAGGGGGCCCTCCTCGTCCTCGCCGGCCTCCTGCGCCGCGTCGATTCCCTCGGCGCCCCCTGGCGCTGGCTGGAGTCCCGCTTCGGGCGCGCCTCCACCCTCACCGAGGCCGAGGCCCGTGAGGCCGTCACCCAGGACCTTCGCGAGATGATCGACGAGATCGGCGAATCGGAGTCCATCGAGGACGAGGACCGCGAGATGATGCGCAGTGTCGTCGAGTTGGGCCAGACCCTCGTGCGCGAGGTCATGGTGCCCCGCCCCGACATGGTCACCATGGAGGAGGATGAGCCCATGGCCGCCGCCATGCGCCTGTTCATCCGCTCGGGGTACTCCCGCGTCCCCATCATCGGCGACGATGCCGACGACGTGCGCGGCATCCTCTACCTCAAGGACGTCCTGCGCCGCCTCGCCGAGCACCCCGAGCACGAGACCCGCGCCGTCGTCGGCTTCACCCGCGAGGCCGTCTACGTCCCCGAGACCAAGGCCGCCGACGACCTCCTGCGCGACATGCAGTCCGGCCGCTCCCACATGGCCCTCGCCGTCGACGAATACGGCGGCATCGCCGGCCTGGTCACCATGGAGGACCTGCTGGAGGAGGTCGTCGGAGAGCTCACCGACGAGCACGACCACGCCGAGCCCGAAGTCGAGGACCTCGGCGACGGCGCCTACCGCGTCCCCGCGCGCCTCGGCCTCGATGAGCTCGGGGAGCTCTTCGGCCTTGAGATCGACGACGACGACGTCGACACCGCCATCGGCCTGCTCACCAAGGCCATCGGCCGAGTGCCCCTTCCCGGCGCCGTCGGCGACTGGCAGGGCATCCGCCTCACCGCCGGCGAGGCCTCCGGCAGGCGCCGCCAGGTCGCCACCCTCCTAGCCACCCGCACCCCCAGTACCCACGACGACGAGAGCGATCACCGCCCATGACCGGCCAGAGCACCGAGAACGGCAACGCCGAGACCACTGAGATCACTGAGCCCATTGAGCTCACCGAGCCCGTTGGGCCCACTGCGCCCGCTGCGCCCGCTGCGCCCATCCGCTTCCCCTCCGACGCCGAGCTCATGGCCGGTGAGAACGCCTTGGCGGGCATCGACCTCACCGATGACGGAGCCGGGGGCGCCGACGGAGAGGGCCCGGCTGGCGCGACCGCCGCCGCCGCGGGGCTCTCCCTGCCCGCCCGCCCCGAGGGCTTCCGCGCCGGCTTCGCCTGCCTCATCGGGCGCCCCAACACCGGCAAGTCAACGCTCACCAACGCGCTGGTCGGCACCAAGGTCGCCATCATGTCCGACCGCCCCCAGACCACCCGCCACAACGTGCGCGGCGTCGTCCACCGCGAGGACGCCCAGATCGTCCTCGTCGACACCCCCGGCATGCACCGCCCCAAGACCCTCCTGGGCAAGCGCCTCAACGACCTCGTCCGCGAGACCCTCACCGACGTCGACGTCATCGCCTTCTGCATCCCTGCCGATGAGAAGATCGGGCCCGGCGACCGCTTCATCGCCCGTGACATCGCCGAGTCGCGCGCCCCCGTCGTCGCCGTTGTCACCAAGGCGGACACCGTGGGCAGGGAGGCCCTGGCCGCCCAGCTCCTCGCCGTGGACCAACTCGGCGACTGGGCGGACATCGTTCCCGTCTCCGCCGCGCGCGGCGAGCAGATCGACGTCCTCGCCGACGTCCTCGCCGGTCACCTGCCCCTCTCACCGCCGCTCTACCCCACCGGTGAGATCACCGACGAGCCCCGCGACCTCATGATCGCCGAGCTCGTCCGCGAGGCCGCCCTGGAGGGCGTTCGCGACGAGCTCCCGCACTCCCTGGCCGTCATCGTCGACGAGGTCATGGACCCGCGCGGCACCACGCCCGGCAGCCTGGGCCCCGTCAAAGGCGCGGGCAACCGCATGCAGGTGCGCGTCAGTCTCGTCGTCGAGCGCGACTCCCAGAAGGCCATCGTCATCGGCAAGGGCGGGGCCCGCCTCAAGGAGATCGGCGTGCGCGCCCGCCGCGGCATCGAGGACTACCTGCGCCGCAAGATCTATCTCGACCTCCACGTGCGCACCGCCAAGGACTGGCAGTCCGATCCCAAGGCCCTGGCCAAGTTCGGCTTCTAGCCGCGCGGCCAGGGGTCCCGGCGCCGCCGAGGGGCGCCTCGGGGGCGCCCGGGCAAGAACCCGAGACGATCACGGCCGAAAGCCCTGCGCGTCGCGACGCCGTGTCGCACACTTGGATCAGCCCCTGATCATCGAGTGAGAGCGAGCCGCACATGGCGATCCAGCACAGCCCAGCCCCGACCGGCCCCGCCCGCGCCTGCCCCGACGACCTATGGGACATCGGCCAGCGCGCCACCGCCCGAGCCCGCCGCTGGGCCGACGCTTCCGCCCACGAGCCCGTCCCTCGCAGCGCCTCCCTCCTGGCCAGCATCCTCGCCGACCCCGATGGCCTGGAGTTCACCACCCGCTTCACCGACGACGTCGTGCGCCCCGCCGATCTCGACGTCGCCGGGGCCGCGCTCGCCCGCCTGGCCGCCAAGCGCACCAGTTTCCTGCCGAAACTGCTCGGCGCCGCCACCGGCGTCGGCGGGCGCGTGGCGCGCCTCGCCCCGCGCACCGCCGCCAGGATCGCCCGCCGCACCTTCCGCGAGCTCGTCGGCGACCTCGTCGTCGACGCCACCGAGGCGGGGCTCGGCCCCGCGCTCGCCCGCCTGCGCGAGGGCGGCAACCGCCTCAACGTCAACCTCCTGGGTGAGGCCGTCCTGGGCAACAAGGAGGCCGAGCGGCGCCTCACCCAGGTCATGGGCCTGGTCACGCGCGACGACGTCGACTACGCCTCCGTCAAGGTCTCCGCCGTCACCGGCCCCCACAACCCCTGGGGTCATGAGGAGGTCGTCGCCCACGGCGTCGAGGCCCTCACGCCCCTGTACCGCGCCGCCCGCGACCACGGCACCTTCCTCAACCTCGACATGGAGGACTACAAGGACCTCGATCTGACCATCGAGGTCTTCACCGCCATCCTCGACCAACCCGACCTGCGCGACTACGAGGCGGGCATCGTCCTGCAGGCCTACCTGCCCGACTCCCTGGCCGCCATGGCGCGCCTCCAGGAGTGGGCCGCCGCCCGCGTCGCCTCCGGCGGGCACCGCATCAAAGTCCGCATCGTCAAGGGCGCCAACCTGTCCATGGAGCGCGTCGACGCCGAGATCCACGGCTGGGAGCCGGTCACCTGGCCCAGCAAGCAGGCCACCGACACCAACTACAAGCGGATGCTTGAGTGGGCGATGATGCCTGAGCGCCTGGCCAACATCCGCCTGGGCGTGGCCGGCCAGAACCTCTTCGACATCGCCTTCGCCTACGAGTTGCGTCAGGCCCGCGGCGCCCAGGACGACGTCGAGTTCGAGATGCTCTCCGGTATGGCCACCGGCATCGCCGAGGTCGTGCGCCGGGACGTCGGCCAGCTCCTGCTGTACGTGCCGGTGGTCGACCCCGGCGAGTTCGACGTCGCCATCTCCTACCTCGTGCGCCGTCTGGAGGAGAACGCCGCCCCCGAGAACTTCATGTCGGGCGTCTTCGACCTCGCCTCCGACCCGGCCGTCTTCGCCCGCGAGCAGCAGCGCTTCCTCGACGCCCTGGCCGACCTCGATCCGGGCGCCCCCGTGCCCGCGCCCCGACGCGCCCAGGACCGCCTCGCCGAGCAGCGAGCCCCCATTGCCGGGCCACCCGCCCCGGGCCCCCTGCCCGAGTACGTCCCCGCCACCGACTCCGACCCCGCCCTGCCCGCCAACCGCGAATGGGCGCGCCGCATCGCCGCCGCCATCCCCGGCTCGAAGCGCGGCATCGACGACGTGCGCTCCGGCGAGGCCTTCCTGGCCACCAGCGAGGACGTGGACAGCGCCATCGCCGCTCTCACGAGCGCGCACAAGGCGTGGGCGGCCCGGCCCGCCGCCGAGCGCGCCGCCATCATCGACCATGCCGGCGACATCCTCGCCGCCCGCCGGGCCGAACTCATCGAGGTGGCCGCCGCGGAGACCGGCAAGACCATCGACCAGTCCGACCCCGAGGTCAGCGAGGCCATCGACTTCTGCCGCCACTACGCGCGGATGGCCCTGGAAGTGGCCGATCCTGACCACCTCGTCGGCGCCCGCTTCACCCCCGCGCGGGTGACCGTCGTCGCCTCGCCCTGGAACTTCCCGCTGGCCATCCCCACCGGGGGAGTCGTGGCCGCCCTGGCCGTGGGCAGCGCCGTCGTCCTCAAACCCGCCCCGCCTGCCCGCCGCTGCGGCGCCGAGATCGTGCGCGCCCTCCACACCGCCGGGGTGCCGCGGGAGGTCCTCATGCTCGCCCCCATTGAGGACGGTGACGTCTCCCAGCACCTCGTCACCCATGAGGGTGTCGAGCGGGTCATCCTCACCGGCTCCTACGACACCGCCCGCCTCTTCCGCTCCTGGAAGCCCTCCATGCGCCTGCTGGGGGAGACCAGCGGCAAGAACGCCATCATCGTCACCCCCTCGGCCGATCCCGACCTGGCCGTGCGCGACGCCGTCGCATCGGCCTTCGGGCACGCCGGCCAGAAGTGCTCGGCCGCCTCCCTCCTCGTGCTCGTCGGCTCGGCGGGCCGCTCCGAGCGCATCGCCCGCCAACTCGTGGACGCCACCGCCTCCCTGCGGGTCAAGGGGCCTGAGCACCTGGATGCCCAGGTGGGGCCCGTCGTCGTCCCGGATGACCCCAAGGCGCGGCGGGGGCTGACCACCCTGGGCAGCGGGGAGCACTGGGTGCTCGCCCCCAAGCATCTGGGAGGGGGCCTGTGGCGGCCGGGCATCCGCGCCGGCGTGGCCCCCGGCAGCGAGTACCACCTCACCGAGTACTTCGCGCCGGTCATCGGCATCATGCGGGTGGACACGCTCGCCGAGGCGATCGAGGTGGTCAACGCCGTCGACTACGGGCTGACCTCCGGGCTGCAGACCCTCGATGCCGCCGAGCTCGCCCAGTGGCTGGACGGGATCGAGGCCGGCAACCTCTACGTCAACCGCGGCATCACCGGCGCCATCGTGCGGCGCCAGCCCTTCGGCGGCTGGAAGCGCTCCGCCATCGGCGCCACCACGAAGGCCGGCGGTCCCTCCTACCTGCTTGGCCTGGGGGAGGTCACCCGGGCCGAGGACGCCGAGGCTGAGGTCGCCAGCGGCTCACTGTCCGACGTCGATGAGCGCGTCGCGGGGCTCTTCGAGGCTGTGCGCCACGAGCTCGTCCGCGCCGACGCCGCCTGGCTGCGCCGCGCCCTGGCCGCAGACGCCGCCGCCTGGCGGGAGCGCTACGGCCAGGCGCTCGACGTCACAGGGCTGGCCTGCGAGCGCAACATCCTGCGCTACCGGCCCACCCCCGTCATCGTGCGCTCCGTGCTCGGGGTGGAGACGGTGGACCTCGTGCGCGTCCTCGCCGCGGGCGTGCTCGCCGGCGCCGACGTCGAGCTCTCCGTGGAGGCGCCACTGCAGGCGGGCCTGACCGCCGCGGCCCAGGCGGCGGGCGTGCGCGTGGAGCTCGAGCCCGAGGGGGTGTGGTCCGCCCGTCTGGCGGATCTGGGCGCCTCCCACACCCTGGGCACGCGCGTGCGCATCCTCGCCCCGCGCGGCGTGGCCGAGGCCTCTGTCTGGGAGGAGGCGACGTCGTTGACCAGCGGCAGTCCCGACGTCGCCCTCTACACGGGGGAGGTCACCCCCTGCCCGCACACCGAGTTGCTGCCCTTCCTGCGCGAGCAGTCGGTTGCGATCACGGCCCACCGCTTCGGCACGCCCCTCGACCTGGCCGCCGGCCTCATCTGAGCGGCCCCCGGCCCGGCTCCGCGGTCTCGGCCCGGCGTTGCGCCCTCATCCTTGCGGTTCGAGGGCGCAGCACCGGGCCCAGGCGGTTCCTGGGCCGCGAGGGCGCTGCGGACCGGTCTCGCTCGTGTTTTCGACCGGTCTCGCTCGTGTTTTCGACCGGTCTCGGCGAGGGGGGCGGCGGGTCCGGAGTGTGGTTTGTCCTGACGGGGCGTCGCTTATGGAGTACGGTCATGACCATGCCAGTGAAGCGAGCGATGCCAGCAGTGATGCCAGCGCGGAGCCGGGCCCTGCGCCCGGGCGGCGGCCTCCTGCTTAGCCGCCGCGGCGGGGCCTGACAGGCCGGCACCCCGACCGCGGCGATCCGCGTTGCCAGCCGCCGGGCGCACAGCGCGCCCGATCGCCACCACTGACCCCAGGAGCTCACCCATGCGCACCGCTCTCCCCGCGCCCCAGCAGCCCTCCGGCATGCCCTTCGCCAAGTACCGCCCCTTCCAGGACACCGTCATCACCGACCTGCCGGACCGGACCTGGCCCACCAAGCGCCTCACCACCGCCCCCCGCTGGCTGTCCACCGACCTGCGCGACGGCAACCAGAGCCTCATCGAGCCCATGGGGCCCGAGGCCAAGCGCGCCATCTTCGACCTCCTCGTGCGCATCGGCTTCAAGGAGATCGAGGTCGGCTTCCCCGCCGCCTCTCAGACCGACTTCGATTTCGTGCGCAGCCTCGTCGACGACGGCGCCATCCCCGAGGACGTCACCATCTCCGTCCTCACGCAGTCCCGCGAGGACCTCATCGACCGCACCCTGGATGCCTGCGTCGGCATCCCGCGCGCCACCGTCCACCTCTACAACGCGCTCTCCCCCCTCTTCCGGGAGGTCGTCTTCCGCATGGGCAAGGACGACATCCGCGAGCTCGCCGTCGACGGCACCCGCATGGTCATGGCCCGTGCCGAGAAGGTCCTCACCGAGGACACGATCTTCGGCTACGAGTACTCCCCGGAGATCTTCGTCGACACCGAGCGCGACTACACCCTGGAGGTCTGCGAGGCCGTCATGGGCGCCTGGGAGCCGGATGAGGACCGCGAGATCATCCTCAACCTGCCCGCCACCGTCGAGCGCGCCACCCCCAACGTCTACGCCGACCAGATCGAGTGGGTGAGCCGCCACCTGTCCCACCGCGAGCACGTCTGCCTCTCCCTGCACAACCACAACGACCGCGGCTCGGGCGTGGCCGCCGCCGAGCTCGGCCTGCTCGCGGGCGGTCAGCGGGTCGAGGGCTGCCTCTTCGGGCACGGCGAGCGCACCGGCAACGTGGACCTCGTCACCCTGGCCCTCAACCTCTTCAGCCAGGGCATCGACCCCATGCTCGACCTATCCGACATCGATGAGGTGCGCCGCGTCGTCGAGCGCTCCACCCAGATGGACGTCCCCCCGCGCACGCCCTACTCCGGGGACCTCGTCTACACCTCCTTCTCCGGCTCCCACCAGGACGCCATCAAGAAGGGCTTCGCCGCGCGCGCCAAGGCCGTCGAGGCCCGGCGCGCTGAGGGGCTTGAGGACGACGCCGCGGAGACCGCCGTGCCCTGGTCCATGCCCTACCTGCCCATCGACCCCCACGACGTCGGCCGCTCCTACGAGGCCGTCGTGCGCGTCAACTCCCAGTCCGGCAAGGGCGGGGTCGCCTACCTGCTCAAGAACAGGCACAACCTGGACCTGCCGCGCCGCCTCCAGATCGAGTTCTCCCGCATCATCCAGCGCCACGCCGACACCTATGGCGGCGAGATCGACGCGACGCTGCTCTGGCGCATCTTTGCCGACGAGTACCTGCCCATCGATGCCGTCATCCACCGTGACGGACTGGAGGGCCTGGCGGCCTGGGGACGCTTCGAGCTCAAGGGCGCCACGCTCACCTCCACCCAGGATGAGGACGCGATCCTCACCGTCACGCTCACCGATGAGGGGGACGAGCGCCTGCTCACCGCCTCCGGCAACGGACCCGTGGGCGCCTTCACCACCGCCCTGGAGCAGACCGGCGTGTCCATCCGCATCCTCGACTACGCCGAGCACGCCCTGTCCGAGGGGCGCGACGCCACCGCCGCCTCCTACGTCGAATGCGAGGTGGGCGGCCAGGTCCTGTGGGGCGTCGGCCTCGACCCCTCCATCACCACCGCCTCCTTCAAGGCGATCATCTCCGCCGTCAACCGCGCCCTGCGCTGAGGCCGCCCACCGCGCGGCCTCCGGGGGCGCGGTGCCCCGCCTCGCCCCCGGGGGCCGCGGCGCGTGAGAGGATCTGGCCCGTGCAGAGGCTCTACCGTGACGAGGCCCTCGTCCTGCGCACCCACAAGCTGGGTGAGGCCGACCGCATCATCGTCATGCTCACCCGACACCACGGACAGGTCCGGGCCGTCGCCAAGGGTGTGCGGCGCACCACCTCGCGCTTCGGCGCGCGCCTCGAACCCTTCTCCATGATCGACGTCCAGCTCCATGCCGGCCGCACCCTCGACGTCGTCACCCAGGTCGAGACCATCGACCCCTTCAGCCGCCCCATCGCCACCGACTACGCCATGTTCACCTGCGCGCAGACCATGGCCGAGACCGCCGAGCGCCTCACCGAGGACGACGGCGACCTCGGCACCGGCGAATCACCCCAGCAGTTCCTCCTCCTCTACGGGGCCCTCGCCGCCCTGGCCCGGCGCCGCCACGCCCCCGGCCTCGTCCTCGACTCCTACCTCCTGCGCGCCCTCGCCCTGGCCGGCTGGGCGCCGTCGTGCTTCGACTGTGCCGTCTGCGGCGCCCCCGGGCCTCACACGGCCTTCCACGTCCAGGCCGGCGGTGCCGCCTGCGAGAGCTGCCGCCCCGCCGGGAGCGTCACCATCGACCCCAGCGCCATGGCGCTCATGGGGGCTCTCCTCTCCGGCGACTGGCAGCTCGCCGACGCCTCGACCACCCGGGATCGGGCCCAGGCCTCCGGGCTCGTCTCCGCCTACACCACCTGGCACCTGGAGCGCCGCCTGCGCTCCCTCGCCCTCGTCGAAAGAGCCTGATATGCCTCCCGCCCCCGATCCCACCGCCGCGCCCGAATCCGTTCCGCTGCACCGCGATGGGCTCATTCCCCCGGTGATCCCCGCGGCTGCGCTCCCCGAGCACGTCGCCCTCGTCATGGACGGCAACGGCCGCTGGGCCAACAGCCGGGGCCTGACCCGCACCGAGGGCCACCGGGTCGGTGAGGCCACCATGATGGACGTCATCGCCGGCGGCGTCGAGCTCGGCGTCAAGGAGATGAGCGTCTACGCCTTCTCCACGGAGAACTGGCGGCGAAGCCCGGCCGAGGTCCGCTTCCTCATGGGCTTCACCCGCACCGTCCTGCGCGCCCAGACCGACGACCTCAACGCCTGGGGCGTGCGGGTCCGATGGGTCGGCCGCGAGCCCAAGCTGTGGAAGTCCGTCCTCAAGGAGGTGCGCCGCGCCGAGCGCATCACCGCGGGCAACTCCACCATGGTGCTCAACATGTGCCTCAACTACGGCGGCCGAGCCGAGATCGCCGACGCCGCCCGCGCCATCGGGGAGGAGATCGCCGCCGGGCGCCTCAAGCCGGGCTCCATCACGGAGAAGACGATCCAGCGCCACCTCTACTCCCCGGCCATGCGCGACGTCGACCTCTTCATCCGCACATCCGGCGAGCAGCGCACGAGCAACTTCCTCATGTGGTCCTCGGCCTACGCCGAGCTCTATTTCACCGATCTGCCCTGGCCCGAGTTCGATCGGGCCGAGCTGTGGCGGGCCTGTGTCGCCTACGCTTCCAGGAACCGCCGTTTCGGAGGAGCGATCGACGCCGTCGCGGGTGAGCCGGAGGGCGGTCGGTAGAGCCGCGTCGGCCGCCGCCTCAGGGCAGCGGGCGCCCGGCCCTCATCTCACCGATGAGCTGCTCGACGACGCCTCTCAGATCGGAATCGTCACGGGTCCGCCGCTGGCGCTCGTACCCGGCGCCGCCGGTGAGGATCCCCTCGACGAGCGCCAGGTCATCGGCGCACCCCAGTCGCCGCGCCACCGGCTCCAGCTCGGTGACGAGGGCGCTCAGGGACCGGCGCAAGGGCGCCTGCTCGCCGTCGGGGCTCGTCACGATGGTCGCGTCCAGCCCGTAACGGGCCGAGCGCCACTTGTTCTCCGCCAGGAACCAGCGGGGCAGGCGGGCCAGGGGGAGCCCCTCATCGAGTCGTTGTGAGGCGGACTCCACGAGGCACTGGGTGAGCGCGGCGATCGCCCGCACCTCCAGGAGGTTGGAGGAGGCGTCGCAGATCCTGGCCTCGATCGTCCCGAAACCGGGGGAGGGGCGCACATCCCAGCGCAACTCGTTGAAACTCTTGATCGCCCCGGCCCGCATCATCGACTCCGTGAGGTCCTCCAGCCCGTCCCAGTCGCCCGGCCAGTCCGGCAGGCCCGCGTGGGGCAGCTGGCGGAAGATCCAGGCGCGGTTGTCCGCGTAGCCGGTGTCCTCCCCATCCCAGAACGGCGAGGCCGCCGCCAGCGACTGCAAGTGGGGCAGGTGGGCGAGCAGGTGCTCGCCGATGGGCAGGACCTTGGCCCGATCCTCCACCCCCACATGCACATGGGTGCCGAAGATGAGCATCTGCCGGCCCCAGTACTGGGTGCGGTCCACCAGGGCGCTGTAGCGCTCGGACTCGGACACGCCCTGACTGGCCGGTGAGACGAAGGGATGCGTGCCCGATCCCACTAGAACGGCCCCATGCGCCTCGACGAAGGGCGCGAGCATGTCCAGGGCGATGCCCATGTCCTCGGCGCAGCCGGCGACTGTACGCCGGGGCCTGCTCACCAGTTCGAGGGTGTTGCGCAGCATCTCGGCATGGATCCGCCCATGGGCGGGGTGGGCGCGCGCGAGCTCAGCGAGGATCTCCGGGGCGCAGGGCATGGGGCGCAGCGTCGCGGGGTCGATGATCTGCAGCTCCCACTCCACCCCGATGGTGGAGCGGGCCGAGGCGGCGAATCTCAGGGACATGGCGGGTCCCTCCTACACGGCGGGAATGTGCGCGTAGCGGCTGGCGAAGGCGGTGATCAGCGCGTTGGCGCCGGTGACGTCAGCGCTGTCGCAGCGCTCGATGACGGCGGCGCGCTCCTCGGGTGGGTAGTAGGCGCCCCCGTACTGGGCGATGCGGATGCGCATGCCCTCGGTGGTGATCTCCGGGTGGAACTGGGTGCCGTAGACGTGCTCGCCCCAGCGGGCCATCTGCACCTGGCAGGTGGTGCCGGTCAGCAGGACCGTCCCGCCGCCGGGAAGGGCGCCATCGGGCCCGAGGGCGAGGGAGTCGGCGTGCCCCACATAGCCCCGCAGCGCCGCGGGGAGCCTGCCCGCGACCGGGTCGGCGAGCCCGGCCTCGGTGGGGCTCAGGTGCGGCGCGCTCAGGTCCTCGCCCTGGGCGCTCGTGAGGCTGCCGCCCAGGGCGAGGCCGATCGCCTGGAGGCCGAAGCACAGGGCGAGGGTGGGCCGGTCCTCAGCCACGAGCCTGGCGGCCAGCGCCACGACGCGGCGGCGCATGCGCTCCAGCGCCGCCAGCCCGCCGGCGGGAGGATGGGCGGCGTCGTGGGCCGGATCGGGGCGGATGCCGAAGGGGGAGCCCGTGATCGCCACCGCCCAGTAGCGGTCCAGGTCGATGTCCTCGGGCTCGGGGGCGCCCGCCTCCAGGAGGTGGATGGTCTCGATGCCGCGCTCGGGGTCGAGGCCGCCCCACTCGATGAGCGTGGCGAGCTCGTCGTCGGCGATGGGCCCGGGCTCGCGGCACACGGCCACGAGCAGGGGGCGCGCGGGGACGGGGCTGTCAGCGCGGGGGGAATGGCCCAGGCGCTCGTCGATCATCAACTGCCTCCTGATGGCGGGTTGCGGGGCGAACAGCAGAGATCATCGCATCGATGAGCGCCGTGAGGGCGCATCCGCCCACGAGGAGGACGATGAGCATCGCTCCTGGCGAGACCGGGATGATGGCGGTGATGGCGAGTCCGGCCACGTGGGACGCCACGGTGATGCCCGTGGGCAGCGCCATGGCGCGGCTGAGGGAGCGGGTGAGGGGTTGCGCGATCGTGACCGGGACGATCGGGGTCGGAAACCGCGCCGCCCGGCGCCGCCCCGCTCAGGACGGGGCGCCCTCGGCGCGCGCCGAGCAGTCCCGGCAGAGCCCGAAGAATTCCGCCACGTGCTCCATCTGGGTGAACCCGGCGGCCGCGCTGACCCTCTCGATCCAGGCCTCGAGCTCGTCGCCGGCGACCTCCTCGGCGTGCCCGCAAACGCGGCACACGATGTGGTGGTGGTGCCCCACCCGCTCGCAGGAGCGGTAGAGGATCTCGCCATCCGCGCTGCGCACCTGGTCCACCTGGCCGCTGTCCGCCAGGGCCGTGAGATTTCGGTAGACCGTGGCCAGCCCCACCTTCGTGCCCTCGGCCTCCAGGGCGGCGTGGATCTGCTGGGCGGAGCGGAACTCGGTGGTGCGTTGAAGGATCCCGGCGACGGCGGCCCGCTGGCGCGTGGCGCGTGGCCTGGCCGCCGTCGAGCCCGCGGTGGACCTGGAGGGGGTGCCGCTCGCCGTCCTGCTCACAACGGGCCTCGCTTCTCATCGGCGGCGCGATCGCGCCGGTGCTCAAGGGGTACGAGGAGCCCGGCGGGGGAGCGCGCCCGGCACCTGCCGCCCTATCATCTCACCGACGGGCGCGCCCATGCGGCGATCCTCATCATGGCTGCTGGCCCGCCCGGCTGGGCGGGGCGTCGCCGGGCCCCGCAGCGCTTAGACTGTCGGCACTCGTTCCCACCATCCAGGTGCGGACAACGACGGAATGATTCAGGAGAGACCCGGTGGCACAGAACTCCTCCACACTCGATCGCGTGATCAACCTGGCCAAGCGCCGTGGCTTCGTGTTCCCCTGCGGCGAGATCTACGGCGGCACGCGCTCCGCCTGGGACTACGGGCCGCTCGGTGTCGAGCTCAAGGAGAACATCAAGAAGCAGTGGTGGCTGGCGATGGTCCGCTCCCGTGACGACGTGGTGGGCCTGGACTCCTCGGTCATCCTGCCCCGCGAGACCTGGGTCGCCTCCGGGCACGTCGGGGCCTTCACCGACCCCCTCGTGGAGTCCCTGCACACCCACAAGCGCTACCGCGCCGACCAGCTCATCGAGGAGTACGCCGAGCGCAAGGGCCTCGACCCCGAGACCATCACCCTTGACATGGTGCCGGACCCCGTCACCGGCCAGCCCGGTAGCTGGACCGAGCCCCGCGAGTTCTCCGGCCTGCTCAAGACCTACCTCGGGCCCGTGGATGACGAGGCGGGCCTGCACTACCTGCGACCCGAGACCGCCCAGGGCATTTTCATCAACTTTGCCAACGTCATGAGCGCGGCCCGCAAGAAGCCCCCCTTCGGTATCGGGCAGGTCGGCAAGTCCTTCCGCAACGAGATCACCCCGGGCAACTTCATCTTCCGCACCCGCGAGTTCGAGCAGATGGAGATGGAGTTCTTCTGCGAGCCGGGCACCGACGAGCAGTGGCACCAGTACTGGATCGACTACCGGCGCGACTGGTACATCGACCTGGGCATCGACCCCGACAACCTGCGGCTCTACGAGCACCCCAAGGAGAAGCTCTCCCACTACTCCAAGCGCACGGTCGACCTGGAGTACCGCTTCGGCTTCACCGGCTCGGAGTGGGGCGAGCTCGAGGGCATCGCCAACCGCACGGACTTCGACCTGTCCACCCACGCCGAGCGCTCCGGCAAGGACCTGTCCTACTTCGACCAGACCACCAACGAGCGCTGGGTCCCCTACGTCATCGAGCCCGCCGCCGGCCTGACCCGCTCCATGATGGCCTTCCTCGTGGAGGCGTACCACGAGGACCAGGCCCCCAACACCAAGGGCGGCGTCGACACCCGCGTGGTCCTCAAGCTCGACGCGCGCCTGGCCCCGGTCAAGGCCGCCGTCCTGCCGCTGAGCCGCAAGGAGGAACTCACCGGCCCCGCCAAGGCCGTCGCCTCGCGCCTGCGCCGCCTGTGGAACGTCGAGTACGACGACGCGGGCGCGGTGGGCCGCCGCTACCGCCGCCAGGACGAGATCGGCACGCCGCTGTGCCTCACCTACGACTTCGACTCCCCGGAGGACGGGGCCGTCACGGTGCGCGAGCGCGACACCATGGTCCAGGAGCGCGTGCCCCTGGAGGGCATCGAGCGCTACCTGGCCGAGCGGCTCGCCGGCTGCTGACGGCGCCCGGCATGGCGGGGCACTCCCACCACCACGGCGCCTCGCCCGTCCCGGCGGGCGAGGCGCGCCGCGTGAGGATCGTGCTGGCCGCGATCGTCGTGCCGATCGTCCTGGCCACCCTCGTGGGGCTGGCGCTGCTGTGGCCGGGGAAGAGTTCGCTCATGGGCTCGCGGCCCTTCGCCGTGGCGGGCTCCTCCATCGAGACCGCCACGGTCACCTCCACCTCCGTGGAGGACTGCAAGGACTCCGCCAAGGCGCTCGGCAAGATCTCCGACGGCTCACTGCTCACTGACGCCGTGTGCGCCGAGATCACCAGCGGTGACGGCAAGGGCCTCGTCGTGCCGGTCCACGTCCCGGCCGAGTCGGCCCGCGTCGCCAACCCCGGTGACTCCATGAAGGTGCTCTACACGCCCAAGGCGCTGGCCGGCGGCACCCCCTACGTCTTCGTCGACTACCAGCGCGGCCTGCCGATCGGGCTGCTGGCGGCCGTCTACCTCGTGCTCGTGCTCGTGGTGGCCGGCAAGCGCGGCGCGCTCAGCGTCCTGGGGCTCATCATGGCCACCGCCGTGCTCATGGGCTTCATGATCCCCGCGCTCCTGGCCGGGGAGAGCGCGCTGGCCGTCACCCTCACCGGGTCGCTGGCGATGATGCTCATGGCGGTCTACGTGGCGCACGGCGTGTCGGTGCGCACCACCACCGCGCTGCTCGGCACCTTCACCGGCGTCATCATCACCGTGCTGCTCGCGCTGTGGGGGACGAGCTCGTCCAACCTGACCGGCGCCGTCGACGACACTGCCGTCACCCTCAACGGGCTCGTGCGCGAGGCCGGCGTCCACCTCGACCTGCGGGCCCTGCTCACCTGCGGGATGGTGGTGGCGGGGCTCGGCGTCCTCAACGACGTCACCATTACGCAGGCCTCGGCCGTCTGGGAACTGCACGCCGCCAACCCCGCCATGCCCCGGGGCCGCCTGTTCACCGGCGGCATGAGGATCGGGCGCGACCACATCGCCTCCACCGTCTACACCCTCGCCTTTGCCTACGCGGGCACCGCGCTCCCGCTCATCCTCTCCGCCGCGCTCATCGACCGCTCCGTGATCGACACGCTGCTCAGCGGGGAGATCGGTGAGGAGATCGTGCGCACGCTGGTGTCCTCCATCGGTCTGGTCCTGGCGATCCCCGCGACCACTGCCATCGCCACCATCCTGTGCCGCACCGGTGGGGCGGCGCAGGGCGCCGACGTCGCGAGGGACCCGGCCGGTGCGAGGGACCCGGCTGGCCCGAGGGCGGCCGGTGCGAGGGCGGCCGATCCTGGCGGCCCTGGCGGCCCGGCTCAGCCCCCCGAGACGTCCGACTCGGCCTCGCCCAGCAGCTCGGCCTGATCGGCGTCGAGCACGGGGGAGTCCAGCCAGCCATCGGGCAGGTGGGGGCGCTTCGGATGGCCCGCGCGGCCACGGGGCCCCTCGACGGTCTCGCCGGGGTAGGGCACCTGGGCGGGCAGGTGCGAGCGCATGACCCCCAGGGCGGCGTCGAGTTCGGCCAGCGAGCCCACTCGCATGAGCGCGTTGCGGGCCGCCCCGCCCACCGGGTAACCCTTGAGGTACCAGCCCACGTGCTTGCGCAGGTCGCGCACGCCCCGGTTCTCGCCCATCTCATCGGCCAACAGCCGCGCGTGCTCGCGGATGACGGCGATGACGCCGTCGAGATCCGGCCGCGCGCGGGAGGCCTCGCCGCGCATGGCGGCGACGATGTCGGCGAAGAGCCATGGGCGCCCCTGGCAGCCGCGCCCCACGACCACGCCGTCACAGCCGGTGGCGGCCATCATGCGCACGGCGTCATCCCCCACCCAGATATCCCCGTTGCCCAGCACTGGCAGGCGTGTGGACTCCTTGAGTTCGGCAATGCGGGCCCAGTCCGCCTGACCCGAGTAGTGCTGCCGGGCGGTGCGCGCGTGCAGGGCGACGGCGGCGATGCCTGCGCGCTCGGCCGCGCGGGCGGCGTCGAGGAAGGTCTCATGGGACTCGTCGATCCCCACGCGCATCTTCATCGTCACCGGCACCTCCCGCGGGCGATGAGCGGCCCGGGCGGCGCTCTCCGCGGCGCTCACGCACTCGCGCAGGATCGCGGCGAGCAGGTCCCGCTTCCACGGCAGGGCGGCGCCCCCGCCCTTGCGGGTCACCTTGGGCACGGGGCAGCCGAAATTGAGGTCGATGTGGTCGGCGAGGTCCTCCTCGACGAGGATGCGCACGGCCTTGCCCGCGATGACGGGGTCGACGCCGTAGAGCTGGATCGAGCGGACCCGCTCGGCGGGGTCGGTGCGCACCATGGCGAGGGTCTTCTCATTGCGCTCCACGAGGGCCCGGGTGGTGACCATCTCCGTGACGTACAGGCCCGCGGGTGCCCGCAGGCCACCGGAATCGGTGGGGATCGGCCCCGGGGCGGCGGGGCGCGCGGCCTCGGGGAGCGCGGACTCGGCGGCTTGGCGGCACAGCCGGCGGAAGGAGGCGTTCGTGACGCCAGCCATCGGGGCGAGGACCACGGGCATGGGCACCTCGATGGGGCCCAGGCGCAGCGGGGCGGGGGAGTGCGAAGGGGCGGTCACGCGCCCATGCTGGCACGGAGTCACCGCCCCGAGGACGGCGCCACCCCGTAGGCTGTGCCTGTGACGGCTGCGACGGGCCCGGGTGGGGCCATGAATCCGAGGGATCCGAGCCCGGGCGCACCCCCCGGGCTGCTGCGGGGGCGCACGGTCCTCATCACCGGGGTGATGCGCCCCTCCTCGATCGCCGCCTCCGTGGCCCGCGCCGCCGCCGAGCAGGGCGCCCGCGTCATCCTCACCACGCACCCGCGCGCCCGGGCCCTCACGGAGTCCGTCGCCGCGCTGCTGGGACTGGCCGAGCCCGTGGTGGGGCTCGATGTGGCCGATCCCGCGTCCCTGGCCGCGCTGCCGGGCGAGTTGGAGCGCCTTGGCGTGGTGCGGCTCGACGGCGTCGTCCACTCGATCGCCCGCGCCAGCCGCGACCTCCTCGGGACGGTGCTGCCCGCCGGTTTGCAGGAGGCAGACGACGGCGAGCGGGCGCGCCTGGAGGAGGCGGGGGAGGCGCGCATGGCGGCGCTCCGCGACGCCTTCATCGTCTCCGCCGCGTCCCTGGCCGCGCTCGTCGAGGCGACGGCGCCGCTGCTGGGGCGGGGGAGCTCTGTGCTCGCCCTCACCTTCGACACCTCCCGCGTTTACCCCGGCTATGGCTGGATGGGACCGCTCAAGGCCGCCCTCGAGGCCTCGGCGCGAGCCCTCGCCGTCGAGCTCGGGCCCCGGGGCGTGCGGGTCAACGCCCTGTCCGCCGGGCCGCTGCGCACGACGGCGGCCTCCGCGATCCCCGGTTTCGATGATCTCGTGGGCGACTGGGGAGCGGTCGCCCCGCTCGGCTGGGACCCCAATGACGCGTCGCCGGTGGCGCGCACCGCCGTCGCCCTCCTGTCCGACTGGATGCCCGCGACCACCGGGGCCGTCATCCACGCCGACGGCGGGGCGACCCTGTGATCGCCGGTGTCGTCCGGCGGCGCGCCGGCCACCGATCCGCACGCTCTCAATCCGCGAGGAGGACCCATGACTGAGACCGCTCCCGGCGCCGCTGTTGGCGCCGCCGATGCCGCCCAGGCGGCTGAGGCCCGCACGCTCGTCCTCATCCGCCACGCCCGTGCCGCCGCGGCGCCCACGGATATCGAGCGCCCGCTGTCCGACGCCGGCGTGGCGCAAGCCCGGGCCCTGGCGGCGGCTCTCGCCACCCGGGTGGGCAGCGCCGACCTGCTCATCGTCTCGCCCGCCAGGCGCGCGCGGCAGACCTCCCAGCCGATCGCCGAGAGGCTGTCCCCGGGGCGGACTCTCGTGGAGGAGGACGTGTACTTCGGGGGAGGCCGGGCCGTCCTCGAACTGGTGCGTCAGGCGGGGCCGGGCGCGCGCACGGTGATCGTGGTGGGGCACGAGCCGACGACCTCCGAGCTCGCCGCCTATCTCGATGGGGGAGTGAGCGACCTCGGGCGGCGGGTCTCCTACGGCATGTCGACCGCCAACGCCGCCGTGCTGCGGGTGGGCTCGCCCTGGGCCGTCCTCACCGGCGGTTCCGCCGAGGTCACCGATCTTCTCACCCCCGCCCATTAGAGGATGATTAATGTGGAGACTGAGTTTGAGTCACGGCTATTGATGCGCGGGGCGGCTCCCCTGTCCCGGACGATGAGCATCGCTTGGAGTCGGATTGACGGGAGCGCGCGTCGCCGCTTCGCCGTGATCGGAATATTGTCGATAGTGTCCGGCGTCCTCCCTGGGGCGCAAGTGTATGCGGTCGGAGCTCTCGTATCGTCAGTCGTGGACAGCGCTGACTATAGGGGGTACCTCGTTTGGGCCATCGTGTTCGGAGTGGTTGTCTTCGTAAAATATGTTCTTGAGAACATAATCAAATTCCTTGGGGATGTCTTAACCTTAAGGCTATCGTATGACATAGAGATCGACGCGGTTCAGCGACTGGGGGACATGGAGGTGCAAAATTTTGAGTCCTCAAAGACGTATGACATCATTCAACGCGTGGACGAATCTACGGGCGAGCACGTCTACGGCTTGTTTGATATGCTGAGATCCGCGATCCAGGCGCTGCTGTCGCTGCTGAGCATATGCGCAGTGCTCTGGCAATGGAGCCCCGTTATTGCATCGATGCTCCTTGTCGCCCCTATCCCTGGATGCGTCGCCACTTTTCGCGTTCAAACGAGGGCTTATGATATAGAGTACAAGCGCGCCACGAAGGCAAGGCTGGCGGGATACCTCCGCGGCTTGCTCATGTCGGATAGCGCCAAGAAGGAGACTCGTCTGTTCCGCCTGGACGAACTCTTCACGAACTCATATTCGTCGATCAAGAAAAATTTCTTGCGCCAAGACATTGGCCTGGCGCGCTTCGCTCTCCTCCAGGCCGGAGGCCTTGGGGCGGCCTCTGTGCTTGCCAGCTTCGGTGCAGTGGTTTACGCGGCAATTATTGCCGGGGTGCATAATAGGGTAGGCGAGCTTGCGGGATTTATTTCGGCCACTACTCAAGTCGGCCCATTAGTGCTCGCGGCGTTCATCGGCTTCACAGGCATTTATCAGCATCTTCTTTATGTGTCAAATTGGGTGGCATTGGTTGATACGCAACCCGCCCGTATCGCTGAAGGTGCGTTCCGAGGGCCTTCCGATGGGCGCGGCGGCTCAGTGGAGTTCCGTAATGTGAGCTTCCGATATCCCGGGACTGATGTTCTCGCATTGAATGATGTTTCCTTTTCGATCGACAGTGGCAGTATCACCGCTTTTGTTGGAATCAACGGTTGCGGCAAATCAACGATATGTAAATTACTGTTGAGGTTCTATGAGCCGGATGAAGGGGAAATTTTTGTTGATGGCCGCCCCATCGGAGAGTTGTCGCGAGAATATTTGTACTCATGGTCCTCCGCTCTTTTCCAAGATTTCGTTAAATATGAGAGATCGTTGCGAGACAATATTGAGTACGGCTATCCGCGAGATCGCGGCACCGCTGATGATGAACGGCTCTGGGATTCTCTTGAGGCGGTCGGGCTGAGGGATTGGGCGATGTCCCTGCCTGAGCGGTTGAACACGATGCTGGGGCGGCATTTTGAGGGAGGCCATCAACCGTCTATTGGGCAATGGCAGCGGATCGCGGCTGCGAGAGCCTTGGTGAAGAAGCCTCGCCTGCTGGTCCTTGACGAGCCGACCGCGTCTGTGGACGCGGTCTCGGAGAAGATACTTTTCGAGGCCATGGCCGCGCTTGGGGGCGAGACGACGGTCGTGCTCGTCTCGCATAGATTCGCCACAGTGGCTCATGCGGACAGGATCATCGTCATCGATGATGGCGCGGTCGTTGGCGTTGGCGGGCACGCAGACCTAATGGAAGACTGTGCGCATTATCGCGATATGTATGACGCCCAGGGCCTGCAGGCCCGTTGATCGGTCCTGCCGGAAACAGCGAGCACAACTAGGACGCGGGTTACCGCGCTCACGACCACTTTATGGGCCTTCACGGTCCGCGCTAATGCACTCCTGATGTCTGAGGGCAGGCGTCGTCCGGCCTCGACGAATTGCTGTCCCGCGGCTCACGCGTCGATGGGAGCCTCACCGTGTCGCCTGCCGCCTGCGCCCCCTCCGGTACCACCGTCGAGCACGTCGGCGGTCGGCACCGGGGCGGTGGCCTCGCTCGGGCCGGCGGCATCGCCGTCGGGCCCCAACCCGAGGGCCCCGGCCGTCCTCGGCGCTAGACCCCAGCGCCGATCTGTGGAAAACCCCCACTAACCCCGCCCCACCAGCACCACCTGTGGACAACCGACCGGTCTCGCCCCTAACAACGACCGGTCTCGCCCGTGTTTTCGACCGGTCTCGCCAAAGGGGGCGGTGCGGCTAGAGGAGGTCGAGCACGAGGCGCAGGTCGCGCTCGTCGATTCGCGCTGGCGCCTGCTCGCGAAGCAACGGCTTGGCGCAGAAGGCCACGCCTAATCCCGCGGCACGTATCATGTCGAGATCGTTCGCGCCGTCGCCCACCGCCACCGTGCGCTCCATCGGCACCGAGCGCTCAGCCGCCCACTGGCGCAGGCAGGCTTCCTTCGCCCGTCGGTCCACGATCTTTCCCAGGACCCGCCCGGTGAGGCGCCCATTGGCGACCTCCAGCCGGTTTGCGGCGACATGGTCGATCCCCAGGCGCTCGGCCAGGGGTAGGACGACCTCCTCGAAGCCCCCCGAGACCACGCCCACGGCGCAGCCCCGCTCATGCAGCGCCGCGATGAGATCCTCCGCCCCGCGCGTCAGGCGCACCTCGGCCAGGACCTCGGCGAATACGGTTTCCGGCACGCCCGCCAGCGTCGCCACCCGCTCGCGCAGCGAGGCCGCGAAGTCCAACTCGCCGCGCATCGCCCGCTCAGTGACGGCGGCGACCTCCTCGCGAGTCCCCGCCCGCTCGGCGATGAGCTCGATGACCTCCTGCTCGATGAGCGTGGAGTCCACGTCCATGACCAGCAGCCCAGGGCCCTGCGGGGCCAGAGCCCCACGGGCCCCCGAGACCCGAGAAGTGGGTGAGGCGGGGGATGCGGCGGCGCTCGTGGGAATCATGGACGCGATCGTACCGAGCGCGCGCCTGGGTGCGCGGCGCGTCCTGTCGGCTGCGCCGCGCACCCCGCGCACCGGGGTATCTACTCAGGTGGCCGGCGCGTCAGCGCGCGACAACCTTGCCCTTGGGGACCACGGTGATGCCGGACTCGGTGACGGTGAAGCCGCGCTCGAGATCGTGCTCGCGATCGATGCCGACCATCGCGCCCTCCTCGATTACCACGTGCTTGTCGAGGATCGCGCGGTTGACCACTGTGTTCCGCCCGATCTGCGCGCCATCCATGATCACCGACGAGCGCACCGAGGACCACGAGTTCACCCGCACCGACGGCGAGAGCACCGAGGAGATCACCTCACCACCGGAGATGATGACGCCGGGTGAGACGATCGAGTCAACGGCGTGCCCCAGGCGCTCGTGGTGCCCGTAGACGAACTTCGCCGGAGGCATCGAGGCGTCGTAGCCGGCGAATAGGGGCCAGCGGTCGTTGTACAGGTTGAACACGGGGCTGACGCTGATGAGGTCCTGGTGGGCCTCGTAGAAGGCGTCCACCGTCCCGACGTCGCGCCAGTAGTTGCGGTCGCGCTCGCTCGCGCCGGGGACGTCGTTGTCCTTGAAGTCGTAGACGCCGGCCTCGCCCCGGGAGACGAACCACGGCACGATGTTGCCGCCCATGTCGTGCTTGGAGGACTCGTCGGCGGCGTCAGCAGTCACGGCCTCCAGGAGGGCGTCGGCGTTCATGATGTAGTTCCCCATCGAGGCGAGGACCTCGTCGGGAGAGTCGGGCAGCCCGGGGGTGTCCTTCGGCTTCTCCACGAAGGCCTTGATGACCCCCCGGTTGACCGGGTCGGACTCGATGACGCCGAACTGGTCCGCCAGGGACCGGGGCTGGCGGATGCCCGCGACGGTGCAGGGCAGCCCGGAGGCGATGTGGTGGTCCAGCATCTGGGAGAAGTCCATGCGGTAGATGTTGTCCGCGCCGGTGATCACCACGTAGTCCGGCCGCTCGTCGTCGAGCAGGTTGAGGGACTGGTAGATCGCGTCCGCCGAGCCGAGGAACCAGTGCTTGCCCACGCGCTGCTGCGCGGGCACGGGCGCGATGTAGTTGCCCAGCATGTTGGACAGGCGCCAGGTCTTGGCGATGTGACGGTCCAGCGAGTGCGACTTGTACTGGGTCAGCACGACGACCTTGAGGAAGCCGCTGTTGATCATGTTGGACAGGGAGAAGTCGATGAGCCGGTAGATCCCGCCGAAGGGCACGGCGGGCTTGGCACGATCGACGGTCAGGGGCATCAGGCGCTTGCCTTCACCGCCGGCGAGGATGACTGCGAGGACACGTGGGGAAGCCATGGGGCCACCTTACGGTGATCGAGGCCACTCATGCGACCGGTTTGGGGGTGCGGGTCGGCATCTGAGCGCACCGATCGGCGCCGGGGAGGGGCTGAAACCCCGGCGGCGCGCCGCCCGATCCCGCTACCGTTGCGCTGAGGCCCGCATCACGGCCGACGGCGCCCTGGCCAGCAGGGCGGCCCGAACGCGCAGCCGAGGAGGCACAGGCACATGGCGTCACTGAGAGTCGATCTGCTCACCAAGGAGTACCCGCCGTTCATCTACGGAGGCGCTGGCGTCCACGTCAACGAGCTCGCGCGCGTGCTGCGGCCCCTGGCCGATGTGCGCGTCCACGCCTTCGGGGGGGCCCGCGAGCCGGGCAGCGAGGGGGCCGACGACGGCGTCACGGGCTACCCGGAGATCGCGGAGCTGGATGGGGCGAACGCGGCGCTGCGCACCTTCGGCGTCGACCTGGAGATCGCCGCCGGCTGCGAGGGCGCCGACATCGTCCACTCCCACACCTGGTACGCCAACCTCGCCGGCCATCTCGCCTCCCTCCTCCACGGCGCCCCGCACGTCATCTCCGCCCACTCCCTGGAGCCCCTGCGCCCCTGGAAGGCCGAGCAGCTCGGCGGGGGCTACGCCCTGTCCTCCTGGGCGGAGCGCACCGCCTACGAGGCCGCCGCCGGCATCATCGCCGTCTCCAACGGCATGCGCGCCGACATCCTGCGCTCCTACCCGGCCATTGATCCCGAGCGGGTCAAGGTCGTCCACAACGGCATCGACCTCGACGCCTGGCAGCGCCCCGCCGGCCCCGGGGCCGATGCCGCGTCCAACGCCGCCCTGGAGCGACTGGGCATTGACGCCTCGCGGCCCACCATCGTGTTCGTCGGACGCATCACCCGCCAGAAGGGCCTGCCCTACCTGCTGCGCGCCTGCGAGCTCCTGCCCGCCGAGGTCCAGGTGATCCTGTGCGCCGGAGCCCCGGACACCGCGGAGATCAAGGCAGAGGTCGAGGGCCTCGTGGCGGGGCTGCGCGAGAAGCGCACCGGCGTGGTGTGGATCGAGGAGATGCTGCCGCGGCCCGAGCTCATCGCCGTCCTGTCCGCCTCCGACGTCTTCGTGTGCCCGAGCGTCTACGAGCCCTTGGGTATCGTCAACCTCGAGGCCATGGCCTGCGGGCTGCCCGTCGTCGGCTCGGCCACGGGTGGCATCCCGGATGTCATCGTCGACGGCGAGACCGGCCTCCTGGTACCCATCGAGCAGGTCACCGACGGCACCGGGACCCCGGTGGAGCCCGAGGCCTTCGTCCACGACCTCGCCGAGCGCCTCACCTCGCTCGTCATGGATGAGGCCCTGGCCCGGCGCATGGGCCGGGCGGCCCGCGCCCGCGTGGAGCAGCACTTCTCCTGGGAGGCGATCGCCCAGCGCACGATGGAGGTCTACCGCTGGGTGCTCGACCGCGGCTGATCCCTCGATAGCGCTCCCGCCCCGGTCTCGCGCGGGTCGCGGGCCGGCCGGGGCCGGGTCGCCCTCAGCGCGCCCCGGCCCACCAGTCCGTCGCCGCGGCCACGCCGTGGCGCGCGGTGTCCCGCAGGGGGCGCAGCACCCGCGCCCTCCGCTCGGCCTGGAGCGCCGTCGCCGCGGCGCCGTCGTCGGCCAGCGCGATCTCGCAGATGCCTAGCAGGCGCAGTGAGCGCTCCAGGAGCTCGCGGCGCCGCTGGTCCATCCCCGGTGGCAGGAGGCGCGGGTCCGCGACGGCGGTGATGAGATCCGTCAGATCGTCGGCCAGTTCGGGGCGCTCCCGGGCCAGGTCCAGCTCGGTGAGCGCCGCGATGGCCTCCTCCGTCGCCGCATGAACCTGGGCGCGCGCGTGCGCGGCATCGAAAGGGGGCACCGCCTCACCGGGACCCGCGGGCCCAGTACCCAGTTCGACGAGGCGCCACACCGCGCTCGTTCCTGACGGCTCGGGGATGAGCAGGCGCGTGCGGGCCCCATGCGGGCCGCCTCGCCCCGCCGCGGTCCGCAGCAGCACCGCCTCACCGGCGTCGAGCGCCGCGCCCAGCCCTGGCAGGGGGTCGGAGGGGCTGGGGAGCACCGCCGCCACTCGCTCAGGCCGTCCCGCCAGGGTCATCCACTCCAGCAGGGGCACCTGACCGCCGAGCTCCGGATCGGCGACCGCGTGGGCGCCGTCGGCGCCCTCGACGACGGCGGCGCCGCGCGAGGAGGGAACGGGCAGCCACAGGGCGAGCAGGATCGAGGGGCGGAGGTCGAGGTCAGTCACGCTGCGCACCTTAAACCGTTGGGAGCGCTGCGATTGCGAGGCCGCACCGCGCCGCGGGGACGTAAAATGAAGGCACTCCGTCCCCGCTGGACCGGCGTGCCCACCGGCCTCCCACCGGGGCAGCGTCTCCTGGAGGCACTGATGCCCACCGCCCCTGTCCCCTCACGCTGCGCGCGCTGCGATCGCCGGACGCCGCTCCTCGCGGCCCTGCTCCTGCCCGCGCTCCTCCCATTGGCCGCCTGCGGGTCGGGGTCCGGGCCGGGCGCGCCGAGCGCCGCGCCGTCGGCCCCTGGCGTCGCCGCGGAGCAGGGCCCGGCCCCAGCCGGCGCGGTACCGGCGTCGGAGGCCCCCTCTGCGCTGCCCTCCGGGGCCGCCACCACCCTCAGCCCCCTGCCCTCGGCATCGACCTCCTCCGTCGACCCCGCTGACTACTCCTACCCCGGCTTCGACGGCGTCGCCTTCCTCACCCCCAGCCGGAACATCGCCTGCGTAATCGGCCCCGCCTCCTTCCCCGACGCGCTCGGATCCGATTCCGCGCGGGCCGTCGCCCCGCAGGCCTCCTGCGAGCTGGCGGACAGCCCCGAGCTCCACGCCGAGGACCAGGACGCCAACGGCTGCCCCACCGGGCCGCTGACTAAGGGCATCATCCGCACCGGTGAGGCCGGCCCCTCCTACGGCGCGTGCAAGACCGATATCAACGGGATCACCGCCTGGAGGAACGGAGGCGGCGCCATCACCGACTTCGACGCCTTCGGATCACTGGGCTACGGCCGGTCCGTGAGCGCGCACGGCTACACCTGCTCCAGCGTGGAGTCGGGCGTGACCTGCCTGGACGGCGCCGGGCGCGGCTTCACCATCAGCCGGGATGAGTACGCCCTCCACTGAGGGGCTCCCTGCCGGCGCGCCGGACCGGTCTCGATCGTAATTTCGACCGGTCTCGGCGCTGTTTTCGACCGGTCTCGATCGAGGAGGGGAGGGTTGTGCGCGAGTGCGTGCGACTCAGGTCACGCGGGCGGGATAGGGTTATCCCATGACCCGTGTTCTTCTCCTCGACGACGTATCCCTGCACCGTGGAAGCACGCAGATCCTCGACCACCTCTCCTGGAGGGTCGACGAGGGCCAGCACTGGGTGGTCCTCGGGCCCAACGGCGCCGGCAAGACCACGGCCGCTCGCATGGCCTCCGCCCGTCTCTTCCCCTCCTCGGGGGCCGTGGAGGTCCTGGGGCGGCGCCTGGGCAGGGTGGACATCTCCGAGCTCCACCCCCGCATCGGGCTGAGCTCGTCGGCGATGGCCTCCAGCTTCCAGGCGGGGGACCGCGTGCTCGACATCGTCCTGTCGGCCTCCTACGGCCGCATCGGCGTCTGGCGCGAGGAGTACGAGGACAAGGACACCGAGCGGGCCACCGCGCTGCTCACGGCGCTCGGCTCGGGCGAGCTCATCGAGCGCCCCTGGGCGAGCCTGTCCTCCGGCGAGCGCAAGCGCGTGGAGATCGCCCGCGCCCTCATGCCCGACCCCGAGCTCCTCATCCTCGACGAGCCCGCCTCGGGGCTCGACGTCGCCGGGCGCGAGCAGTTGCTGGGGGCGCTCAGCCAGATCGTGTCCACCCCCTCCTCCCCGACGATGGTCATGGTCACCCACCACCTGGAGGAGATCCCGGTGGGCTTCACCCACGCCCTGGCCCTGCGCGGCGGGCGGGCCGTGGCCTCGGGCGCCCTGGGCGAGGTCCTCACCAGCTCGACCATGTCGGCCACCTTCGGCCTGCCCCTGGAGATCACGACGGACCGCGGGCGCTTCACCGCCCGCGGGGCCAGCGGCCCTGCCGCTCGCCCCGGTGATCACCAGGCCTGAGCCGGGCCTGGATCCGATCGGGGCGATCAGCGAGCCCCATCCCCATCCCACTCATCAACCACGGCCCAGTCCCATTGGGCAGAAAGCGAGACCGCCATGGAATGGATCTGGTGGCTCGGCGCCGCCCTCATCCTGGCCATCGTCGAGACCCTCTCGGCCGATCTCACCCTCCTCATGCTCGCTGGGGGCGCGCTCGGCGGCATGGTCGCCTCCCTCCTGGGGGCGCCCCTGTGGCTGCAGGTGATCGGGGCCGCCGGGGTCGCCAGCCTGCTCCTCCTCGCCGTCCGCCCGGCCCTCAAGCGCCGCATGTCCGCCTCCGCGCCGAGGATGCGCACCAACGCCGACGCCATCGTCGGCTCATCCGGCCGAGCCCTGACCGCCGTGGACGCCCTGGGAGGCCTGGTCCGCCTGGGCGGGGCGGAGTGGAGCGCCCGCCTGGCCGAGGGCCACGGGCCCGGTGCCAGGCTCGAGCCCGGCGCGGCTATCACCGTCATCTCGATCGACGGCGCCACCGCCGTCGTCGCCCCCGCTGACTGACCAGTCATCCGCCCCGGGCCCTACCCCCGCGGCGGCCCCCTATCTAAGGAACTGATATGGAGAACGTCATCCTCATCATCCTCGGCCTTTTCCTCCTACTCGTCCTCGTGGCGATCGTGCGCGCCGTGAGGATCGTGCCCCAGTCGTACGCGATCATCGTCGAGCGCCTGGGCAAGTTCCAGGCCGAGTTCGGCGCGGGGATGCACCTCCTGGTGCCCTTCGTGGACCGCGTGCGCACCATCGTGGACCTGCGTGAGCAGGTGGTGTCCTTCCCGCCGCAGCCGGTTATCACCTCCGACAACCTCGTGGTGTCCATCGACTCCGTCATCTACTACCAGGTGACCGACCCCAAGCGCGCCACCTACGAGATCTCCAACTACCTCCAGGCCATCGAGCAGCTCACCGTCACCACGCTGCGCAACGTCATCGGCGCCATGGACCTGGAGCAGACGCTGACCAGCCGCGACCAGATCAACGGCCAACTGCGCGGCGTCCTCGACCAGGCCACCGGCCGCTGGGGTATCCGCGTGAGCAACGTGGAGCTCAAGTCCATCGACCCGCCCGCCTCCATCCAGGGCGCCATGGAGCAGCAGATGCGCGCCGAGCGCGACCGCCGCGCCGCCATCCTCACGGCCGAGGGCGTCAAGCAGTCCCAGATCCTCACGGCCGAGGGCGATAAGCAGTCCGCCATCCTGCGCGCCGAAGGCCAGGCCCAGTCCGCGATCCTCAAGGCCCAGGGCGAGTCCCGGGCCATCCTCCAGGTCTTCGACGCCATCCACCGCGGCAACGCCGACCCCAAGCTGCTGGCCTACCAGTACCTGCAGACCCTGCCCAAGATCGCCAACGGCCAGTCCTCCAAGATGTGGGTGGTGCCCACGGAGTTCACCGCGGCTCTCAACGGCATCGCCGGCGCGCTGGGCGGAAAGGGGGCCGACGGCCCATCGGCCGCCTTCGCCGACGCCGGTGACTCTGGTGAGGTCCGGGTGGATCTGGCGGGCATGGAGACCGGCCTCGACATCGCCTCCGACCTGGCCGCCACGAACCTGCAGACCCCCGAGGAGGCCCTGGCGCAGGCCCGCGGCGAGGCGGCCTCCGCCTCGCAGGAGGCGGCCGAGGCGCCGCAGTCCACCGGTGGGGCCGACCCGGCGGGCCCCTCCTTCCCGGCGTCGCGGGGCGGCGCGCACCGCCAGGAGCCCGAGCCCCCGGCGCAGGGGTGAGGCGCGTCCCAAAACCCAACGGCGCAACGGGGGGACATGGAATCGGCCGACCGGCCGTCCTAGTCTCCCCGTTGTGCTGCCTGCCCTCTCACGCCCTCCCCTCGATCTCGCCCTCTGCCGCCCCCTCCGCCAGGGGGACCTACGATGATCGTCCCCGTCGAGCACGGCGATGACGACCGCCTCGCCGACTACACGCGCCTGACCGACGTCGCCTTGCGCCGCCGCCTTGAGACCGAGCGCGGGCTGTACATGGCCGAATCCACCAAGGTGATCGCCAGGGCCGTGGAGGCCGGGCACGCCCCCCGCTCCTTCCTCACGGCGCCCCGCCACCTGGACGAGATGGCGCCGCTCATCGCAGCGGCCGCCGGCTGCCAGGGCGATCCCGAGGGCGGGCCCGTGCCCGTCTACGTCGCCGAGGAGGCCGTGCTGGAGTCCATCACCGGATTCCACCTCCACCGGGGGGCGCTGGCCGCCATGAACCGCCCTGCTCTCACCCCGGTCCCCCGGTTGCTCGCAGCGGCCCGCGGGGGAGCGGGCGCCCGCCGGGTGGCGGTCCTCGAGGACCTCGTCGACCACACGAACGTGGGCGCGGCCTTCCGCTCCGCGGCCGCCCTGGGGATGGACGCCGTGCTCGTCACGCCGCGCTGCGCCGACCCGCTCTACCGGCGCGCCGTGCGCGTCTCCATGGGCACCGTCTTCCAGGTGCCGTGGACGCGCATCGATCCCTGGCCGGCCCTCGCCGACCTCCACGCGGCGGGCTTCACCGTGGCGGCCATGGCCCTGTCCGAGGACTCGATGAGCCTCGATGCCTTCGCCGCCTCGCCCGCCTGCGCCTCCCCGGGATCCCGAGTCGCCCTCGTCCTGGGCACCGAGGGCGATGGGCTGCGGCGGCGCACCGTGAGCGCCTGCGACGCCGTCGTGCGCATCCCCATGGCCGCAGGAGTGGATTCCCTCAACGTGGCCGCCGCGGCCGCCGTCGCCTTCTGGGCGCTGCGAGTCCCGGGGGAGGGCTGAGGGTCCGGCCCCCGCTCCCCGGGCTCCCGCCCGCTCCTCCCAACGCGGCGGCACGGCTGAGGGCCGGCGCCCCACGGGGGAGCGCCGGCCCTCAGAGCCGAACCACCCGGCCGATCCCCGCCCGAGGATCGGGCGAGGATCAGTCCAGGATCAATCCTGGGCGGTGATGCGCAGGAGCGCGGCGCCCCGCTCGATGCCGCCGGAGGCCACCAACTCGACGGAGGCGAACTTCGCGGTGTTGGTGACGAGCACCGGGGTGGTCAGCGAGTAGCCGGCCTCCTCGACGACGGCGCGGTCGACGCGCACGAGCTCCTGGCCGGCCGTGACCCGGTCGCCCTGCTTGACCTTGACGTCGAAGCCCTTGCCCTCCAGGTTGACGGTGTCGATGCCCACGTGGATGAGCAGCTCGACGCCGTTGTCCAGGTTGATGCCGTAAGCGTGGCCTGAGGCGGGGGCGACGACGACCGTCCCAGCCGCGGGGGCCGTCACGACGATCTCGCCCGAGGGCGTCACGCCCGCGCCGTCACCGACTGCCCCGGTGGAGAACACGGGGTCCGGCACATCGGCCAGGGCCACGACATCACCGACGAGCGGAGAGGCGATCTCGGTGACCGCGCCGGGCTTGAGCGCCTCGGCGACGCCAGCGGCTCCGGCCTCAAGCGCCAGATCCGCGGCGGTGTCCTCAGCGGGGGCCTCGACGGCGCCGCCGGCGGCAGCGGCCATGGCGGCGGCGCGCTCCTCCTTCGTGCGGTAGTCGGTGATGATGATGAGCACCATGGCGGTCAGGAAGGCCGCCGTGATGCCCACGACGTAGAGGAACATCGGGGAGAAGACCGGGATGGTCAGCAGCGAGGTGAACACGAAGGTCGAGGCCTTCAGGCCACCGCCGATGCCGACGATGAGGCCGCCCACGGCGCAGCCGATGAGCATGCGCGGGTAGACCCGCTTGAAGCGCAGGTGGATGCCGTAGAGGGAGGGCTCGGAGATACCACCGAGGAGGCCCGCGGCGAGGGCGCCCGAGGCGGTCTGGCGCATGACGCGGTCCTTGTCGCGGATGGCCAGGACGAGCACGCCGGCGGTGGCGCCGAAGCAGGCGAAGTTCCAGGTGCCCATGGGGCCCTGGATGAAGTCGTAGCCCAGGGTGTCGATGTTGATCAGCATGAGCGCGTTGAGCGGCCAGTGCAGGCCCAGCGGCACCAGGAAGGGGTAGAGCAGCGGGATGACGATCGCAAAGACGATCGGCGCGCTGTTGTTGAGCCACGCCAGGCCGGCGCCGATGGCGCTACCGGCCCACACGCCGATGGGGCCCAGGAGGAAGGCGGTGACCGGCATCATGACGACGAAGGAGAGGAAGGGGACGAAGACCATCTGGAGGTTGACCGGGATGATCTTCTGCAGGCCCTTGTACAGCGGCGCGAGGACCGCGACCATGATGAGCGGGACGAACACCTGGCCGCCGTAGTCATTGAGCTGCATGGGCAGGCCGAAGATGTGCGCGACGCAGGACTCGGTGCCCAGCGTGTGGTTCGTCGTGCAGGTGACCTGGTCGGAGAACTTCAGGGCCTGGGTGAACATGCCCGATCCCGAGGCGGTCTCGGTGTACGCCTTGGAGCTCAGGCTCATGAAGTTCGGGGTCATCAGCGCGGCCATGACGGCCGTGCCGACCCAGGGGTCGATGTTGAGCTTCTTGGCGGCGTTGTAGGCCACCATGATCGGCAGGAAGTAGAACACCGAGCGCCACATGGAGTCCACGAAGACCCAGGTGGCGCCCTTGGCCGCGTCGTCCCGGAAGTCGACGATGCCCAGCGCGTCGAGCATCGCCTCGAAGGCGATGATGAGCGAGGCGCCGAGCAGCACGGGCAGCAGCGGGCGGAAGGAGTCGGAGAGGTACTCGAAGAAGGCGTCGATGATCGCGTTCTTCCCGCGTGCCTTGGAGCGGGCGGCCGCCTTGACGTCGGCGTCGGACATGGCCCCGGCGCTCTTCATCGCGGGCAGGTTCATGATTTCGGTGTACACGCCCTGGACGGCGCCGCCGATGACGATCTGGTAGCGGTCACCGGACTGGGGAACCGCGCCGAGGACTCCGGGGATGGCCTCGACGGTGGCCTTGTCAATGACCGAGGCGTCGTGGAGTTCGAACCGGAGGCGGGTGGCGCAGTGCGTGAGGTGGACGATGTTGTCCGCCCCACCGACCGCGTCGAGGATCGCCTCGGGCGTGCTCGTGGTGGTGGTCATGGCGTGGGAATGCCTTTCTGACGTGTGGCCCGACGGCGGGCAGTACCGTCGGCATAGCGATTCTCCGGGCCCTGGGATCGGCCGCGCGGGCGGATGGGCGCGGGGATGCCGCTTTGCTGAGATGTTACAGCCCTGTGAGGACTGCCTCAATCCTGCGGGGGCTCGGCGCCGGACCGGGGACGTTCCGCGCCGTGCCGGAGCGGCGGCCCGGCCCCCGCCCGCGCGGCTCCGGCGGGAGCGCTCCGGCGCGCCCCGTAGCATGTCCGCCGTGATCAACGTCCAGGACCTCACCCTGCGTATCGGCGCCCGTCGGCTCGTGGCCGGCGCCGGTTTCCGCGTCGACAAGGGCATGCGCATCGGTCTTGTCGGCCGCAACGGCGCCGGGAAGACCACGATGACCAAGCTTCTGGCCGCCGCCTCGGTGGCCCAGGGCACCAGCCAGGCCGTGGCCGACGGCGACGAGCGCCACGGGCTGGACGCCGTCGAGCACGAGGGGACGATCTCCTGCAACGGGACAGTCGGCTACCTGCCTCAGGACACGAAGGTCGGGGACCTGGGCGAGATCGCCCGCGACCGTATCCTGTCGGCCCGCGGCATCGACTCCCTCCTGGCCCGCATCCGCAAGGCGGAGGAGCGCATCTCCACCACCGAGGGCGACGCCATGGCCAAGGCCCTGGACCGCTACACCCGCCTCGACCACGAGTTCACCATGGCCGGAGGCTACGCCGCGGCCTCCGAGGCCGCCCGTATCGCCGCGGCGCTTTCCCTGCCCGACCGCGTCCTCGACCAGCCCATCGGCACGCTCTCCGGTGGCCAGCGGCGCCGTGTCGAGCTCGCCCGCGTCCTGTTCGCCCACCCCGACACGCTGCTCCTCGACGAGCCCACGAACCACCTGGACCACGACTCCATCGTCTGGCTGCGCGACCACCTGCGCGCCTACTCCGGCGGCTTCATCGTCATCAGCCACGACGTCGAGCTCCTGCGCGACACCGTCAACCAGGTCATGCACCTGGACGCCAACCGCGGGGCCCTCGACGTCTACCACCTCGGTTGGGACGCCTACCTCAAGCAACGGGCCGACGACGAGCACCGGCGCCGCCGCGAGCGGGCCAACGCGGAGAAGAAGGCCGCCACCCTGCGCGCCCAGGGCGAGAAGATGCGCGCCAAGGCCACCAAGGCCGTCGCCGCCCAGCAGATGCTCAAGCGCGCCGAGAGGCTCATGGCCGGCCTGGAGGCCGAGCAGCAGGCGGACAAGGTCGCCCACCTGCGCTTCCCGGACCCAGCCCCCTGCGGCAAGACGCCGCTCAAGGCCGCCGGGCTGTCCAAGGCCTACGGCTCCCTGGAGGTCTTCGCCGGGGTGGACCTGGCGATCGACCGGGGCTCTCGCGTGGTGGTCCTCGGCCTCAACGGCGCCGGCAAGACGACGCTCCTGCGCCTCCTGGCCGGCGTCGAGACCCCGGACTCCGGCGAGGTCCTGCCCGGGCACGGCCTCAAGATCGGCTACTACGCCCAGGAGCACGAGACCATCGACAACGATCGCACCGTGGTGGAGAACCTGCGCTCAGCCGCCCCGGAGATGGACGACACCCAGGTGCGCGGCGTGCTCGGCTCCTTCCTGTTCTCGGGGGCGGACGCCGACAAGCCCGCCCGGGTCCTGTCCGGCGGGGAGAAGACGCGCCTAGCCCTGGCGATCCTCGTGGTCTCCAGCGCCAACGTCCTGCTGCTCGATGAGCCCACGAACAACCTCGACCCGGCCAGCCGCGAGGAGATCCTGCGGGCGCTGTCCACCTTCACCGGCGCCGTCGTGCTCGTCACCCACGACGAGGGCGCGGTGACCGCCCTCAATCCCGACCGGGTGCTGCTGCTGCCCGACGGCGACGAGGACCTGTGGGGGGACGACTACCTCGAGCTCGTGGCCATGGCGTGATCGGGGCCCGGCCTGAGCCCGACTGGGGCCCGGTCCCCTCTGGCCGCCCCCTGGGCGCGGCCGGCCTGAGACCCGGTGGGCGACGGTGAGTGCCGTCACTCGGTGATCCGAGGGGCGCGGACGTAGGGTAGTCGTGAATGACCACGTCGATCGACGTGGACGATTCACGAAAAGTACGGAGACAGTCATGACCCAGACTCTTGAGACCGTGAGCAACGGGACCGCCGAGGCGCCCGAGCACGAGGTCCTCCTCACCGAGGCCGCCGCCGCCAAGGTCGCCTCCCTCCTGGAGCAGGAGGGCCGGGATGACCTGCGCCTGCGCGTGGCCGTGCAGCCCGGCGGCTGCTCCGGCCTCGTCTACCAGCTCTACTTCGACGAGCGCGTTCTCGACGGCGACGCCGTGCGCGCCTTCCCGACCGGTGGTGGCGCCATGGAGAGCGTCGAGGTGGTCGTGGACCGCATGAGCGTGCCCTACCTGTCCGGCGCGACCATCGACTTCGCGGACACGATCGAGAAGCAGGGCTTCACCATCGAGAACCCGAACGCGGCCGGCACCTGCGCCTGCGGCGAGTCCTTCCACTGATTCCCACTGAGCGGGTCCCTCCGCCGCCATGAGCGGCTGGAGGACCGCTCACCGACACGAGAGGCAAGTAGTGCCTTCCTTCCTCCCCCTTCCCACCGTCGGCCGCGCTAAGCGCCGCGGCCCGGCCCTCGGCGCGCTCGTCCTGAGCGCGGCCCTGGCGTTGGGCGCCTGCGGTGACGTCTCAGAGCGCGCCTCCGACGCGACTCCCACCACCCCGGCAGCGACCGCCTCGCCCGTGAAGCCGTTGACCGGCGTCGACTGCTCCACGCTGACCATCGACTCCGATTCCCCCGCGCTGCCGGCCGTCAGCGGTGATCCTGGCGCCCAGCCGACCCTCACCTGGAGCGGCCAGGCCGCGCCGGCGAACCTGACCGTCAAGACCCTCAACGAGGGGACGGGAGACGCGGTCGCGAGCACCGACGTCGTGACCGCCTCCTATGTCGGTTGGGAGTGGGGCGGCAACACCGCGTTCGACTCCTCCTATAAGCGCGGGGCCCCGACGCCCTTCAGCCTCCAGCAGGTGGTCCCGGGGTGGACCTGCGGGTTGGCCGGCCACAGGGTCGGCGAGCGCGTGCTCATGTCGATCCCGCCGGAGCTCGGCTACGGCCAGGGCATCGCCAAGCCTGGCTCCGGGAAGCCCGAGGGTCCGCTGGTGTTCGTCGTCGAAATCGTCTCGAAGACCTCCCCCCAGGACGTCGACTCCGCCGTCTCGACGGCCACCCCGGAGGGCGAGGACAAGGCGGCCGCTCGCGGGATCACGGTGACCGGGGCACCCGGCACCGAGTCGACGATCAGCGTGGCCTCCGGAGCCACGGAGCCCACCGAGCCCGAGGTCATCGTGCTGGCCCGCGGCACGGGTCAGCCCCTGACCGCCAACTCCACCGTCGCGGCGAACGTCGCCTACTCCACATGGGACGGCTCCCGGACCGGCTCCACCTGGAAGGACGGCGGCCTCCAGACCGTGAACACGGCCCAGATCAAGGGCCTGGAGGGGGTGCCCGCCGGGTCGCGCGTCATCGTGCTGACCCCGCCCGCCCGGGGAGGCTCGGCACCGTCGCTCGCCTACGTGATGGACCTGGGTAAGGCCCTCTGACCCGTGTGACCGCCCCTCAGGGGCGCGAGGGGAGGCAGCGGCATCCCGCCGCTCATCCCGCGCGCTCCTCAGGTGACGATGAGAGGGCCCCGCGACCGAATGATCGGTCGCGGGGCCCTCTCATCCTGCGGCCGGGGCCGGAGGCGAGACCCGCTCGGGGCTCAGGAGTCAGGAGGCGTTGATGATCTCAGAGCGCTTGGAGGTGGCCAGGGCCAGGCTCTCGGAGACGTTCTGCCAGTTGGCGATGTTCCAGATCGCCTTGACGTAGTCCGCCTTGACGTTGAGGTAGTCGAGGTAGAAGGCGTGCTCCCACATGTCCACGAGGAAGAGGGGGAGGGTGCCCGCGGGGAGGTTCGACTGGTGGTCGAAGAGCTGGAAGATGACCAGCTTGCCGGACAGCACGTCGAAGGCGAGCATCGCCCAGCCCGATCCCTGGATGCCCAGGGCGGCGGCCGTGAACTGGGCCTGGAACTGCTTGAAGGAGCCGAAAGAGTCCTTGATGGCCTCGGCCAGCTCACCCTCGGGCTCGCCGCCGGCGTTCGGGGCGAGGTTCTTCCAGAAGATCGTGTGGTTGGTGTGGCCGGCCAGGTTGAAGGCGAGGTTCTTCTCCCACAGGTTGATGGCGGCGAAGTCGTTCGCCTCCCGGGCGGCGGCCAGGGCGTCGAGCGCGGCGTTCGCGCCCGCGACATAGGCGGCGTGGTGCTTGTCGTGGTGGAGCTCCATGATGCGCCCGGAGATGTGGGGCTCGAGGGCGGCGTAGTCGTAGGGGAGTTCGGGAAGGGTGTAGACGGCCATGCGGCGTGCCTTTCAAGTCGGTGGGCGAATCCAGTCCGGCGACGAGGCGCTGGGACTGAGGTCCTGGAAGTGCTCCCATCGTAGGTCGCCGAGTCAGGAGCGGGTAGCCGAGCGCGCCCTGCCCGCCTGTGATTACACTGACCGCTGAACGCCTTGCCGCCCAGACCGTCCTTTGGAGGACCTCATGACCACCAATGACTCCCCTGGCGCCGCCGATCGCCTCGAACTCCTCATCTTCTCCGACGATGCCAATGTCCGCCGCGAGGTCATCGAGGGCATCGGACGGCGTCCCGCGAAGGGAATGCCGTTTGTGACCTGGTTCGAGGCGGCCACCGCCGAGGGCGTGCGCCTGGCGATGAAGGACCGCGCCGAGGCCGGCCAGAAGCCCTTCGACGCGCTCGTGCTCGATGCCGAGGTCAAGAAGTACGGCGGCATGGGCCTGGCCCACGAGCTCTTCACCGAGATGGACCGCCGCCCCCCGGTGCTGCTCCTGACCGCCCGCCCCCAGGATGACTGGCTGGCCGCCTGGTCCAAGGTCGAGGCCGTCGTTCCCCGGCCCCTGGAGCCCCTGGCCCTCCAGGAGGGCATCGTCGCGGCGCTCCGCGCCCGCCGGGGCAGCGTCGTCGCCGCGGGCTGACCGCAGGACTGAGGGCGGGCTGCACCGGGACGGGCTCAGGCCCGGTCGATCCTCCGCGCCACCGGGCGCTGAGGCGCCCTGGGGCGCTCCCGTCGGGCCTGATGAGGGCGCTGCGGGGCTGAACCCGCCCCTGGCGATACCTCTCGGCTCAACCCGCGTCGATGACCCGTTGATGGCGGGCCGCGGCGCCGATGGGCCAGGCCAGGACCGAGGGATCGCCGTCGACCTCGACGAGGCGGGCGCCGCCGTCGAGGACCCAGGAGGCCAGCAGCAGCGTCTCCTCCACGCTGGCCGCCTGTCCCACACGCTCGGGGCGGTCGACGACCTGGGCCGTGGCGCGCAGGGCGTCGACGTAGGGGCGCGGGTCTGCGCCGGGCGGGCTGACGAGCGAGCCTGCCAACTTCCCCCAGCGCACGGCCACGAGTTCCCAGCCCCCCGCCTCGCGGCGCCTGGCCGCGATGAGGTGCGGGCAGGCGAGCAGGGGCCTGGCGGTCTCCGCGCGGCGCGCGCCCAGCAGGAGTGAGCGCAGGCGGGAGGTCCACGTGCCCGCCTCCTCGTAGCGCTCGCGCTCGGCCAGGGCGGCCACGCGCTCAAGGATGGGCGCGGCCACGAGGTCGATGCGTCCGGCCAGGGCCTGGCGCGCGGTTCTGGCGTCGGCGGGGAAGTCATGGACCGAGGCCTGGTGCAGGTCTGTGCCGTCCCAGGCGCTCAACCGCAGGACCGACTCGGCGGCCCGCTGCGCCTCCAATCCGCTGGCGCGGGACGGGAAGGGGCCCACGGCCTCGGGGGCATCGTCGGTGGGGAGCGCCGTGGTCAGCGCCAGGCGTGGGCCGAGGCCGCCGCGCCCCCGGGCCACGCGCAGCCAGGGCTGGCGCTGGGGCGCGCGGGAGCGGCGGTTGAGGGGCGGGTCGAGCTCGGCGATGAGGCGCAGCTCGCGAACGCGGGCCTCGATCTCGGTGGGGGTCTCGATGTGGCGCACGCTCACGGCGGTGTCGAGCATGCGCGCGATGCGACCGCGCTTCTCCGCGGCGGTGAAGTAGGAGCGCACGCGCCGGCGCAGGTCGGAGGCGCTGCCAATGTAGAGCGCCTGCCCGGCGGGGGAGCGGAACTGGTAGACGCCGGGCGCGTGGGGGAGCGGGTCGGCCAGGTGGGCCTTGGCGCGGCGCTTGGCGGGAACGGGGTCCGCGGCGGTGGACAGGTCCTCCACGTGGGTGATGCCCAGCGGCGCGAGGGCCTCGAGGGTGGCGTGGAGGACGTCAACGGTGGCGCGGGCGTCGTCGAGGGCGCGGTGCGTGGGACGGGTGGGGGAGCCGACGAAGGAGGCGAGGGTGCCGAGCCTGTGGTTGGGGACGTCGGCCCGCGACCAGGCCCGGCGCGCCAGGGCGAGGGTGTCGACGACGCGGGGCTCGTCCCAGGGCAGGCCCAGAGCGCGGGCGGCCCCCCGCAGGTGGCCGACGTCGAATCGGGCGTTGTGTGCCACGAGGATCGGGCCGGCGGCCGCGCCGTCGGCCGGGGAGGATCTGCGGGACCAGGTCAGGAAGGCGGCGAGCGCCTCCACAAGGGGCGGCGCGGTGGCGACCATGGCGTTGGTGATCCCGGTGAGCAGCGTGATCTGGGCGGGGATGGGCGCGCCGGGGTTCGCCAGGGTGGAGAACTCGTCGTCGACGATGCCGCCGCGCACGCGGACGGCCCCGATCTCGGTGATGGCGTGGGCCCCTGGGCCCGCGCCGGTGGTCTCCAGGTCGACGACGACGAAGGTCGCCTCGCGCAGGGGCGTGCCCATGTCCTCGAAGGAGCCCTGAGTCCCGGTGGCTCCCCATGGGCGGCAGGCCGCGGCGGCGGGGCGAGGATCGTGGGCGCCGTCGGTCGAACGTGTGGGTGGGGGCACGGTGCGAGGCTAGACTTCGTGATGCGATCGCTCCAAGGGCGCCCCGCCGGGCCCGTGGGGCGGATGCGAGCGCCACCAGTAGGAGTCAATAGCGCAGGAGGCCCCCCGTGGGATACCGAGGCATGAAGGCCGCCGCCGGCCCCGCCCTGGAGATGCTCTACCAGCCCTGGATCCGGGGCGAGGAGCGCATTCCCACCGAGGGCGCGGCGATCCTCGCTTCGAACCACCTGGCGGTTATCGACTCGTTCTTCCTGCCGCTGCTCATTGACCGCGAGGTGGCGTTCATCGGCAAGTCCGACTACTTCACCGGCAAGGGCGTCAAGGGCTGGGCGGTCAAGCGCTTCATGACCGCCGTGGGCACGATCCCGGTGGACCGCTCGGGCGGCAAGGCCTCGCAGGCGGCCCTCCAGGCGGGGATCGACCGGTTGCGGGCGGGTGAGCTGTTCGGCATCTACCCGGAGGGCACGCGCAGCCCCGATGGCCGCATGTACCGGGGCAAGACGGGCGTGGCGCGCATCGCCCTGGCCACGGGCGCGCCGATCATCCCGGTGGCGATGATCGGCTCGAACATCGCCCAACCGATCGGCCAGGTCATCCCATCGACGCGCCACCGCGTGGGCATCGTGGTGGGTGAGCCGCTGGACTTCTCCCGCTACCGGGGCTTGGAGAACGACCGCTTCGTGCTGCGCTCCATCACCGACGAGGTCATGTACGCGCTCATGTCCCTGTCAGGGCAGGAGTACGTGGACGTCTACGCGGCGGACGTAAAGAAGCTGATGGACGCCGAGAGGATCACGGCCCTGGAGGCCACAGACCGCCTGTTGGCGCAGCAGGCCGGCTCCCGCCCCGCCGCCGCCCCCGTGGCGGCCCCCGGCGGCCGCCCCGCCCCTGAGGTGAGCGTCCCCGAGCCTCCCGCCGATGAGGCCGATGATGGCGATGAGGCGGATGAGGAGTCCACCCCGGAGTCCTGAGACCGCTCACGGCGAAGGCCGATCAGTCTCAGGCGGCCGGCACCAGGGACGCCCCCCAGGCCGCCAGGACGGCGAGGGCCCTGGTCTCATCGACTGCGGCGGGCTCGCTGGCGCCGGTGGCCGCCGCGCCGCGGGCCGATGACGGCGCTTGACCGGACGAGCAGGCGGCGAGGAGCGCGGCCACTGGAAGGGCCGCCACCCCCGTCAGCGCCGTGCGTCGGCTCAGCGAGGGCGGGGCAGGGGGGAAGATCGCGATCTGAGGGCGACGGACGCGCATGGGACCTACTTTCATAAATGGCGACTATGGCAGTGGAGGATGCCATAACCGAACTCTATTCGGTTTGCTGCGGCTAGAGCCGACGGTTTCGCTCTGGGGGAGACTGAGACCGGGGAGGCGGCGGCCAGCGGCGCCAGCGCCCTCCGGGCACGCACGGCTAGGATTGAGGCTGTCACTTCTCAACCTTCACCGAAAGGCCCACGATGACGATCCGTCGCGTCGCCCTGCTCACCGCGGGCGGCTTCGCCCCCTGCCTGTCCGCCGCCGTCGGCGACCTCATCGAGCGCTACACCGAGGTCGCTCCCGACGTCGAGATCATCGCCTACCAGTACGGCTACCACGGCCTGCTCACCGGCAACTACATCGTCGTCGACGCCGAGGGCCGCAAGAACGCCGGCCTCCTGCGCGAGTTCGGCGGCTCCCCGATCGGCAACTCCCGCGTCAAGCTCACCAACGCCAAGAACCTCGTCGAGCGCGGCCTGGTGGCCGAGGGTGTGAACCCCCTGGAGTTCGCGGCCGAGCAGCTGCGCAAGGACGGCGTCGACGTCCTGCACACCATCGGCGGTGACGACACCAACACCACCGCCGCGGACCTGGCCGCCTACCTCCACGACAACGGCTACGAACTCACCGTCGTCGGCCTGCCCAAGACCATCGACAACGATGTCGTGCCGGTCCGCCAGTCCCTCGGCGCCTGGACCGCCGCTGAGGAGGGCGCCGGATTCGCCTTCAACGTCATCGGCGAGCACCGCTCCAACCCGCGCATGCTCATCATCCACGAGTGCATGGGCCGCAACTGCGGCTACCTCACCGCGGAGACCGCCCGCCGCTACCACGAGCTGCTCGACACCAAGCAGTGGGCCCCCTCGCTGGGCCTGACCAAGGAGCGCTGGGACGTGCACGCCGTCTTCCTGCCCGAGGTCAAGCTCGACATCGCCGCTGAGGCCGAGCGCCTCAAGGCGATCATGGACAAGCAGGGCAACGTCAACGTCTTCCTGTCCGAGGGCGCCGGCGTGCCCGAGATCATCGCGGAGATGGAGGCCAAGGGCGAGGAGGTCCAGCGCGACCCCTTCGGCCACGTCAAGCTCGACACCATCAACCCCGGCCAGTGGTTCGCCAAGCGGTTCGCCGAGCGGATCGGCGCTGAGAAGGTCATGGTCCAGAAGTCCGGCTACTACTCGCGCGCCGCCGCCGCCAACGCAGAGGACCTCGCCCTCATCAAGCAGATGTGCGACCTCGCGGTCGACTGCGCCTTGCGCGGGGAGTCGGGCGTCATCGGCCAGGACGAGGAGAACGGTGACGCCCTGGGCGCCATCCCGTTCCCGCGCATCGCCGGCGGAAAGCCCTTCGACATCACCCAGCCCTGGTTCACCGAGCTCATGAGCGAGCTCGGCCAGGCCGTCGTCCCGGCCGGCACGGCCTCGGAGCACTGAGGCGGGGATATCCCGGCCGGCCGACCAGGCAGACCCGGTCGACCCGGCCAGAACCGCCACTGGGGGCGGGCGGCGCCACGCGCGTGGCGCCGCCCGCCCCCAGGCGCGTCCTTAGAGCCCATGGGCGCGCCATCTCAGGCGAGGGGAGTGGGAATCGCACGCTCGCAACGGGAGCGCTCCGACTTTTCGTTGGAATGGCGTGGGCGCTGAACGCGCCCGGAGTCTCCCGTGTGCATTCGGGCTTCGAATGCACACGGGAGACCCCGCGGCCCGAGATCGCTTCGCGTGATTCCAACGTTCTGAATCCTGAGGCGTCCTCCGAGCGTGCAACTCTGGGTCTTAGCGGGCCGTCGGCGATCGGCTGACGTTGCCGTGGTGCTCGAACGGAGGGGCGGCGGCGGTTGTCCAGCCCGGGCTGGCCCTGATCCCGGCATGCGGTGGGGGAGGGGGGCCCGTCCCGCCCTGACCTATGCTGATCGGCGTGATGAACAAGCTCGAGGCCACCGCCAGCCCTGGCACCTGGCGGGATCGTCCCGCCGCGCAGCAGCCCGCCTATCCGGATCCCGGGGCTCTGGCGGCCGTTGGGGAGGACCTGCGCTCGCGCCCGCCGCTCGTGTTCGCCGGCGAGGTCGACTCCCTGTGCTCCCGCATGGCCCAGGCCGCGCTGGGTCGGGCCTTCGTCCTCATGGGCGGGGATTGCGCGGAGTCCTTCGACGGCAACACCGCCACGGACATCCGTCTCAAGGTCCAGACCATCCTGCAGATGGCGGCGGTGCTCACCTACGGCGCCTCCACGCCGATCGTCAAGATCGGGCGCATGGCGGGCCAGTACGCCAAGCCCCGCAGCGCCGACACCGAGACCCGTGATGGCCTGACCCTGCCGTCCTACCGCGGCGACTCGGTCAACGGTCACGACTTCACCCCTGAGGCCCGCACACCGGACCCGGCCCGCATGCTCGACGCCTACCTGCGCAGCGGCACCACCCTCAACCTCATCCGCGCCTTCACGATGGGCGGCTACGCCGATCTGCGCGAGGTCCACTCCTGGAACCGCGGCTTCACCCATAACCCCGCCTACAAGCGCTTCGAGGCCTTCGCCGAGGAGATCGACCGGGCCATGCGCTTCATGGAGGCCGCCGGGGTCGATTTCGACGCCCTCAAGCAGGTTGAGTTCTACGCCGCCCACGAGGCCCTCCTGCTGGAGTACGAGGACGCCATGACCCGGCGCGACTCGCGCACCGGTGACCTCTACGGCACCAGCGCCCACCTGCTGTGGGTCGGTGAGCGCACCCGCGGCGCCGACGACGCCCACGTCGCCCTCCTGGCGGGCGTGCGCAACCCCGTCGGTGTCAAGGTCGGCCCCACCGCCGAGCCGGGAGAGCTGTTGGCCCTCGTCGACCGACTCAACCCCGATGGTGAGCCCGGCCGTCTGAGCGTCATCACCCGCATGGGATCGGGACGCGTCCGCGACGCGCTGCCGCCCCTGGTCGAGGCGGTCCGCGCCGACGGGCGCCCCGTCACCTGGATCACCGACCCCATGCACGGCAACACCATCACCTCCGACAACGGGTACAAGACCCGCCGCTTCGAGGCGATCATGGACGAGGTCCGCGGCTTCTTCGAGGTCCACAGGGCCCTGGGAACCGTGCCCGGCGGCATCCACGTCGAACTCACCGGCGGGGATGTCACCGAGGTCCTCGGCGGCGGCGAGCGCATCGACGAGGCCGGCCTGGCCGAGCGCTATGAGACCCTCGTCGATCCCCGGCTCAACCATCAGCAGTCCCTCGAGATGGCCTTCGAGGTCGCCGAGATGCTCCAAGCCCACCACGGCTGAGCCGGGCCCCGGCATCC
Source organism: Actinomyces sp. zg296 (assembly GCF_009829695.1). Taxonomy (NCBI): domain Bacteria; kingdom Bacillati; phylum Actinomycetota; class Actinomycetes; order Actinomycetales; family Actinomycetaceae; genus Actinomyces; species Actinomyces sp. zg296. Next base: position 299,698 of record NZ_VWPG01000004.1, on the reverse strand, counting down.
AGGAAGGTCTCGAAGGGGACAAGGCTTCGCCGCCGGCGCTAAGAAGCGGCAGGCCGCCCGGTAGTCTCGGCCCATGACCCTTCCCGACGCCGAATCCCTGGCTCGGCAGTTGCCTTCTTTCCCGCATGCCGATCGCGTGCGCGCCCTCGTGCGCTTCGCCCGCGACCATGCCGCCGATCCCGCCCTCGGCCCCCTCCTCGACGGCCTCGCCGCCCGCTCCGACTACCACGCCGGCCTCGTCCTAGCCGCCGCCAGGGCGATCGGCGACGTCAAGCGCGTGCGCGCCCTCAGCCGCGGCGCCGTCCCCGGCACCGATGATCTCGCCACCCGCTACCTCTCCCTGCCCCTGAACCAGCGCCGAGCCCTGGAGCACCGCATCCGCGCCACGCGGCGCACCGACATGGCCGCGATCCTCCTCGGCCTTCCCCTGGCCGACGCCGACCGCGCCCGCCTCCTCGCCTCCGCCGACGAGCCCACCGCCCGCTCCCTCATCGCCGACCTCGGCGACCTCCTGCCCAGCCTCGCCGCCCTGGCCCGGCGGCACCCCGGGGTCGTCCTCGATGAGCTCGCCCGCCGTCTGGAGGACGCCGCCCCCGTCCAGCGCGACCGCGCCTGGGCCTGGGCCCGCACGGCCTACGCCCCGCTCGCCGCCAGCCTGCCCGGCGGGGTCATCGCTCTGCTCCTGACCGCCGGCCCCACCCGCGTCATCCCCGACGGCCTCGACCCCCACCTCGGGCGCCTCCTGCGTCACAATCCCTCCGCCGTCGGCGCCCTGCTGGCCCGCGCCCCCCACGACGTCGGCCAGCGCCACCTCACCACCGCCAGCGCCCGCCTGGTCAAGAGCCTCCACCGCGCCCTCCACCTGCTCACCGTCCCCGAGCGCATCGCCCTGGCCCGCGCCGGCCGTGACGACGACGGCCGCCTCGCCGCCATCCTCGCGGCCCTGCCTCCCCGGGATCGCGAGGAGGTCCTCGACGGCGCCCTCGACGGCATCGACACCACCCACCGCCACTACTCCGACGCCCTCTTGGAGGTTCTACCCCGAGCCCGGCGCCAGCGCGAGGCCCAGCGCATGGCGGCCCTGCCCGAGGCCGCCAGCGCCCTCGCCCAGCTCTCGCTCGCCGGATTCCTGCCACCCGACCAGGCCATGCTCCAGGCGGCGCCCCGCATCCACGCCCTGGGCGTGGAGGAGCGCGCCCAGGCCTGGGCCGCCCTCATCGCCTCCGCCGGGCGCGGCCGCGACGCCGACGCGCTCACCGACGTGCTCCTGCGACTCGGCGCCCTCGACCACGAGCAGGACCCCGTTCGCCTCGTCGTCGCCAGGGCCCTGGCTTCCATCCCGCTGTCCGTCCTGGCCAACTGCCCCCTGACACCCCTGGAGGGCTTCACCCGCGCGGCCGTGCGCGCCCAGGACGCCTCCACCGCCACTCAGTGGACCCTGCAGGGCCTCGCCTGGGCGCTGATCGACCACGCGATCGCCACCGGGGGCTCTCCCACCGCCCCCGCGCGACTCCTCGAGGCCGCCGTCGGCGACGAGCCGCGCCTGTGGCACCCGCCGATCACCCCCGGGCGCGCCCTGGCCGCCGCCGCCGTCGAGGCCCTCGCCAAGCGGCTTCGCGAGGAGTCCCTCGCGGGGGAGTGTGGCCTCCTCCTCGACCTCCACTCCGCCCTCGGACGCCGGGCGAACGGCGATCGTCTGCTCGACTCCCTCCTCGTGCAGGCGCTCGACTCACCCGTCGCCGCGGACCGCCTGGGGGCCGCCGTCGCCTGGCTGGCCGACCCCGCCACCCGCGGTGAGCGCGTGGCCGAGCTCGTGCGCCGCGATGAGTCCTTCGCCGCCCTGCGCCCCGTCACCGATGCCATCGCCACCATGCGGCAGGACCTCGTCGAGATCCTCTTCCTCGACCGCCCGCTGCGGGGCCGCTTCTGGCACCGCGAGCACACCTACCTGGCGCTCCTTCCCAAGGGCGCCCGCGGCTGGGACCCCGAGCACCTCGCCTCCTACGCCTCCGCCCTGCGCCGTCGCATCGACGCGCGCACCACTACCCGCCCTGAGCGCCACTGCGCCCTGACCGCCCTGGCGCGCATCCCGGCTACCACCGTTGAGGACCTGAGGCCCTGGCTCGACGACGGCGCCCCCGAGACCCGCGCCTCCGCCCTGGGGGCCCTCGCCCACCTGTCCGACCCCGAGGCCGCCCTGCGCGAGATCGTCCACCACGCCGGGGAGGACTGGGCCCGCACCGCCTTCGACGGCGCCATGGCCTGCGCGGCGCGCCTCGACCCGGCCATGGCCTCCAAGATCCTCACCAGCGCGCTGTCCGGCCCCATCCGCATGAGCGCTCGCAAGGAGGCCCTGCGCGTCCTCGCCCGCCTCCACCGCCCCGCGGACCTGCCCACCCTCACCGGTGCCGCCATGGCGCGCGACACCCGCCCCGATGTGCGCCTGGCCGCCGCCCGCGCCATGATCGCCTGGCTCGACGCCCCCGAGGCCTGGACGATCCTGGCCCACGTGGCCACCGAGGGCCGCGACGCCGCTCTCGCCCTGTCGGCAACATCGCCCCGGCATGTCGCCGACCGCCATCGCCCGCGCTACGCCCGCCTCCTCCTCGCCGCCGCCCGCGAACCCGAGCTCATCGCGGCCCTGGGGGAGTGGGGCGACGTCCTGCCAGACCTGCCCAGGTTCCTGGAGAGCATCGTTCGCGACGGCGCCCCCGCCGAGTCCGCCGCCGCGATCATCGCGATCGCCGGGCACAGCGCGCTGTCGGCCGACTGGAGCGAGCACCTGGCGGTCCTGCGCCGGCTCGCGCGCGGCGCCGCGCCCAACGCCCAGCCCGAGGCGGATCCGCCTCACCCGCGCCGCATGGAGAGCCTCGCCGCCGCCATGATCCCTGACGATGGCGCCTCCCTCCGCTGGCACCGCGAGCATTTGGAGGCCATGAGCGCCCTGCTTGAGGACATCGAGCGCGACTCCCGCCCGCTCGGCGCTCCCTGGGCCAGTCGCCTGGCCGCCACCGACTGGGAGGACGAGGCCGCGTGCCTGGCCTCCCTGGAGCGCCTGGCCGGGGCCACCGGCGACGCGAGCCTCGCCGGGGAGCTCGTCAAAGCCGCCGCCGCGGCGCTGAAGCGCGCCCGCCGACTGCGCCTCCTGCCCGAGTCCGGCATCCCCATCAGCACCGCCGATGCCCTCCTGCGCCGTCAGGACGCCGCCGGCGCCGCTCTCGCCCTGGCCATCGTCACCGCCCAGGGGCAGGCCCTCGGCTGGCCGGAGCCCTGGCGCGACCGACTGCGCGAACTGCGCGGCAACGGCACGGGGATCATCGCCCTCCTGGCGCGCCGGGCGCGCGCAGCCGCTGAGTGAGCCGTCTGGGCCTCCCGGCGCCCGCCCGGTCGCGGGACTCGCCGACGCGTCTGGCCGCGTCGGTCGATCACCGGGGCGGCGTCACTTGATGCGCACGATCACCGTAGAGCCCTCGGCGGCCTGCTCGCCCTTGGCGGGCTTGGTGTAGTCGACCTCGCCGAAGACGTGGCCCGTCCAGGCCTTGTCCACCTGCGTCTCGAAGCCGGCGTCCTTGAGGGCCTTCCTCGCCTCGCTCTCGGACTTCCCCGTCACATCGGGGACGGTGACCATCTTCGGGCCCTGCGAGATCACGAGCGCGACGGTGTCGCCCTTGTGGACGCCGCTGGCGCCCTTCCTCGGCGACTGCGAGATGACGCGGCCCTCCTTGACCGATTTGTCATTGGCCCTGGTCGGGATGCCCATCTCCAGGCCAGCGGCCTTGATGGCCTTGCGTGCCTCCTCCTCGGTCTTGCCGACGACGTCGGGCACCGTGGCCGAGGGGCGCCCCTTGGAGACCGTGATGTTGACGGTCGAGCCCTTGTCCAGGGACTGGCCCGCCCCCGGATCGGTGGAGATCACCATGCCGGGGGCCACGGAGGAGGAGTGCTCCTTCGAGGTCTGGCCCACTGTCAGGCCCGCGTCGATGATGGCGGTCTGGGCGTCGTGCTCGGTCCTGCCCACGACGTCCGGCACGGTCTTCCGCTCAACGCCGAGCGAGACGACGGTCTGGATGCGCGCCCCGACGGTCACCGAGGTGCCGCCCGCCGGCGTGGCCGAGATGATCGTGCCGGCCGGGACGGAGTCGGAGTAGACCTTGGTCGGCTCAGCCCACACCAGTCCCGCCCCGGAGACGGCGGCACTGGCCTCCTCCGTGGTCATGCCCTCGATCCTGGGGACGCTGACCCGGCGCCCCGGGCCGGCGGCGAAGTACCAGGCGCCCGCGCCGCCCACCGCGCCGAGGACGGCGAGCGCGCCACCCGCGATGAGGAGGCGGCGACCGAGGAGCCCGGCCGCGCGCGCGTCGGGATCCTTCTCGCCGTCGGCATCATCGCCGCTCGTGCTGGAGATCGAGCCGATCGGCAGGGAAACCGTGCGCATACCGGCGCTGGGAGTGATGGCGCCCGGATCGAGGGGGCTCCGGGGCAGGCGGGCCGTCAGCGAGGCCTCGGCGGGCGTGGCCGCGCTGGCGGAGACTCCCGCGCTGGCGGGGCTGGGAGCGTCGGCCGGGCTCGCCGCGCCGGGCGCGCCCGCCGAGTCGGCGGCACCGGCGGCACCGGCGGCACCGGCGGCACCGTCAGCGCTGCCGGCACTGCCCGCCACATCCGCGCTGGTCGTCTCCGCTCCGCTGCTCGCCCCGGGCGGGGAGGCGGCCCGGCTGACGCCCTCCTCACCGGCCGCGCCCATGGCGGCGCTCAGCATGGCGCCGATCGCCGCGGCGGCGCCGGTGGCCGGCGCGCCGTCGGCCCCGGCCTCATCCACGGCCTCAGCGGCCGCCTCCCTCACCGCGCGCAGCGCGTCGTCGGCGTTGGCGAGCCGCTCCTGCGGGTCCCGTGCGGTCATCGAGGCCACGAGCCCGTCAACGGCGGCCGGTATCCCATCGGCGCGCGTCGAGGGCGCGGGGATGTCCTCGTGAACGTTGCGGAAGGCGATCTGGATCGGGGTGTCGGCGCTGAACGGCTGCTCGCCGGTGAGCAGCTCGAAGAGCATGACCCCCACCGAGTAGACGTCGGCGCGCGGCGTGGAGGCCCCGGAGGTGATGAGCTCGGGGGCGAGGTAGGCCACCGTCCCCAGGATGTTGCCCGTGGAGGTCTGGGTGGCCTCCGTGACCGCCCGGGCCAGACCGAAGTCGGCGACCTTCGGCACGGAGCCGTCCGCCGGCAGCAGGACGTTCTCCGGCTTGATGTCCCGGTGCATGAGGCCGGCGCGGTGCGCGGCGCCCAGCGGCCGGAGCACGTGGCTGGTCATCTCCAGGGCCTCGGCGACCGTCAGGGGGCCCGAGGCGATGCGGTCCCGCAGGGTGGGCCCGGGCACGTACTCCATGATGATGTAGGCGATGCCGTCGATCGCGCCCTGGTCGTAGACCGCGACGACGCCGGGATTGGATAGCCGCGCCGCGGCCCTGGCCTCCCTGCGGAAGCGGGCGACGAAGTCGGGGGAGTCCGCCAGGTGGGCGTGCATGAGCTTGAGGGCGACATCACGCTCAAGACGGCGGTCATGAGCCTTGTAGACCGTGGCCATGCCGCCGCGCGCCACTCGCTGGCCGACCTCGTAGCGAGAGTCGACGATCCGGCCAGTCAGGGGGTCGTGGGACACGACGGCATTGTATGGGGCCCGGGAGCCCGCGCCGGACCGCAGCGCCGGGGCAGCCCGCGTGGGTCAGGCGCTGCGGTCGGTCAGCAGGGAGATGACGGAGGCCAGGTCGGCGGCGGCGCTCCTGGAGAGCCCCGCTTCCGCGGTGATGAGCGCCTCGAGCGCCCGGCGCGCCCGCTCGGCGTGCGCCTCGATCCTCTCCTCGTGCGCGGCCCGGGCCCCGCACTTCTCGATGATCGCTGCGGCCGCGGCGATCTCCCCAGCATCCGCCCGGGCGTTGGCCAGGACGCGGCGCAGGACCGCCCTGCCCCCGGCGTCGCAGCGCTGCCAGGCCAGCGCCAGTAGCACCGTCCGCTTGCCCTCGCGCAGGTCGTCCCCGGCGGGCTTGCCCGTATAGGCGGGGTCGCCGAAGACCCCGAGCTCGTCGTCGCGCAGCTGGAAGGCGACCCCGGCGGCCTCGCCCAGTTCCGCGAGGCGGCGGGCCCCCTCACCCCCGGGCGGCAGCCCCCCCAGGAGCGCGCCGATGAGCAGGGGGCGCATGACGGAGTAGCGGGCCGACTTGCGCAGGACCACGGCCAGGGCGGCCTCCTCCATCGCCCGCCCGGCGGCGGCGTGATCCGCGCCCTCATCGGGCAGGGGCAGGGACTCCGCCCGCACGTCCAGGTACTGGCCGAGCGCCACCTCCTCCGTCATGGCGTCGAAGGCGGCCCGCGCCGCCGCCCGGGTCCCCCGCGGGCACTGGGCGAGGGCCGCCCCGAGTTCGGCGCCCGCGGCGGACAGGAGCAGGTCCCCCAGGAGGATCGCCGCGCTGCGGCCGTGCGCCTCCGCGTCGCCGAGCCAGTGGGAGCCCCGGTGGGCGGTGGCGAAGCGGCGGTGGGCCGCGGGCAGGCCCCGGCGGGTCAGCGCCGCGTCGATGACGTCATCGTGGATGAGGGCGCTGGCCTGGTAGAGCTCCAGGGCGGCGCCCAGGCCGGCGCAGGCTCGCCCGGACAGGACATCCTCTCGGCGCGCGCCATCAGTGGTCGCGGACAGGGCGATGGCGGCCAGCACGGCCCGCATCCGCTTGCCGCCCCGCAGCAGATCGGCGGCGGCGTCGAGGAGCTCGGCCGCGGCGGGCCCGGCATCGGACCACTCGTCCCTCCGCTCGGCGATCGCCTGCGAGAGGCGCTCGTCCACTGCCTGGCGCACGAGGCTCATCGTGCGGTCGATCTGCGTCATGGCGCCAGGTTAGTGGCAAAGACGGCGGCAGTCGCGGGAGAGGCGACGCGGGCCCCAGGCGGTCGGCTGATCCCGGGGGCGCCCGCCTGGGGCCGCCGAGCACCACTGCGCTGGGCCGATGCCGGGCGCAGCGGGAATAAACGCTACAATTGCTGGGTTGCCCGCTGCGATGGTGGTGGACTGCGCCCGGTTCCCGGAATGGAGATGAGGGGAGCCGAGGGGCTGGTCGGCCGCCGAGCAGAATCCCCACGTGAAAGGTGCCCCGTGGCTTCCTCCACTGCCCTGCGCAAGCGTGCTCGGAACATCGACGACGCCGATGAGATCCCCGAGGACGACTTCGACCTCGATGCGGACTCCGATGACTCCGAGGAGCAGGAGGAGGACCTCGACGACGACTTGGACGAGGACTCCGACGAGGATGATCCCGAGGACGAGGAGGACGACGAGGATGCCGAGGACGACGACGGCCCGGCCCCGGAGCTGCGCGACTACTACCTCGACGTGAACCTGGGGGAGAACGGCGACGGCACGAAGAAGCGCCCCTTCAACACGCCGGCCGCCCTCAAGGGCGTCAAGCTCGCCCCCGGGGCCACCCTCTACGTGCGCTCCCACACGATCGTGGAGGGCCTGGAGATCGACGGCAACGGCACCCTTGAGGAGCCGATTACCCTGGCCCCGTACGGCCATGGCCCCGTCCCGCGCTTCACCATCGGCGACTCCGCGCCCCTGGTGGCCCGCGAGTTCCTGGCCGAGAACGGCTACATCTTCCGCGGCTGGGTCATCAAGGGCATCAAGATGGAGCCCTCGATCGCCGCCCTGACCGGGGAGCTGGAGAGGATGCGCCGCGAGGAGGCCGAGCGCGCCGCCGCCAAGAAGGCCGGCAAGCGCGCCAAGGACCGCGACAAGGACGGCTCCTTCACCGTCTCGGACTCCGACGACGCCGACGAGCCCGCGCAGAAGGTCGTCACCGCCGGCGCCACGGCGGACCCGGTCAAGGACTACCTCAAGCAGATCGGCAAGGTCGCGCTCCTCAACGCCCTGCAGGAGGTGGAGCTCGCCAAGCGCATCGAGGCCGGCCTGTACGCCGAGCACCTGCTGGCCACCGAGGGCAACGACCTGCCCGCGAAGTACCGCCGTGAGCTGCACTGGGTGGCCCAAGACGGCCAGCGCGCCAAGAACCACCTGCTCGAGGCCAACCTGCGCCTCGTGGTCTCCCTGGCCAAGCGCTACACCGGCCGCGGCATGCTCTTCCTGGACCTCATCCAGGAGGGCAACCTCGGCCTCATCCGCGCCGTGGAGAAGTTCGACTACACCAAGGGTTACAAGTTCTCCACCTACGCCACGTGGTGGATCCGCCAGGCCATCACCCGCGCCATGGCGGACCAGGCCCGCACGATCCGCATTCCGGTCCACATGGTGGAGGTCATTAACAAGCTCGCCCGCGTGCAGCGCCAGATGCTCCAGGACCTGGGCCGCGAGCCCACCCCGGAGGAGCTCGCCGTCGAGTTGGACATGACGCCGGAGAAGGTCGTCGAGGTCCAGAAGTACGGCCGCGAGCCCATCAGCCTGCACACGCCGCTCGGCGAGGACGGGGACAGCGAGTTCGGTGACCTCATCGAGGACTCCGAGGCCGTGGTCCCCGCCGATGCCGTGAGTTTCACCCTCCTGCAGGAGCAGTTGCACGCGGTGCTCGATACCCTGTCCGAGAGGGAGGCTGGCGTGGTCTCCATGCGCTTCGGCCTGACCGATGGCCAGCCCAAGACCCTCGACGAGATCGGCAAGGTCTACGGGGTCACGCGCGAGCGTATCCGGCAGATCGAGTCCAAGACCATGTCGAAGCTGCGCCACCCCTCGCGCAGCCAGGTCCTGCGCGACTACCTCGACTGATCCCGGGACCCGCTCCGCGCGTGGTCAGTGGCCCCGCCGCCACTGACCTGCGGGCTCCTGGACGCTGGACGCTGGTCCAGGGGAGGATGGGCGCATGAGAAACACATTCCCCTCCCGCCCTGGCCCGCCCGCCCGGCGGCTGGTGCTCGGCCTGGGCGCCGTCGGCCTTCCCCTGCTGGTCGCCGCCTGCTCCCAGTCGAAGGGCTCCAAGGACTCCGGCTCCTCAGCATCGCAGGAGCCCGCCGCCACCGGGGCGCCCACCACCGGGCAGCCCGCCACCACCGGGGCGCCCACCGCCACCCAGGCCAGCACGGGGGGTGAGTGGGTCTCGCGCGACGACCTCATCACCCCCGAGCCCCAGGTGTGGGACACCTGGCGCGCCATTGACGACACTACGATCGAGCTCGCCTTCTCTACCGGCTCGGCGACCTGTCTGGGCGTCCACACAGATGTCGGGGAATCGCCCGGCGCCGTGGACATCAACCTCTCCGTCGGGGGCCTGCCGGGCGCCCCCGTGCACTGCCCGGCGATCCTCGAGATGGCGACCGTGAGGGTCACCCTCGCCGCGCCCCTGGGCGACCGCACCGTCGTCCAGTCCAACTTCCACGGCCAGGGAGTCCAGGCCACGGACGCCGGCTGACGCCCGAGCGCGGGCTCGCGTCCCATCGCGGCCAGGAGCCGCGCGCCCCCTGGCCGCGATGCCATGGCGGCCAGTCACGCGTGGTCGCGGTCCCGTCCGCCACCTCCGCCGGCGCTGGCCGGGCCGCGCGTCCAGTGACGGCGGCGTGACGGCGGAGTAACGGCGGCGAGCGCGCCCGATCCTTCGCGGATCGGGCGCGCTCGCGTAATGCCGGCTACACCGGGGGAACGGGCTCGGGATCAGGCTCCCTCGGTGAGGCGGGAGCTCTCGTCCTGGATGAACAGCGCCCGCTCAGCGAGCGCCGGCGCGTGCGCGCGCCCGTGGTGGGCACAGAACAGAAGCTCTCCCGAGACGAGGACTACGCGCACCCAGGCCTGGGCGCCGCAGGCGTCGCAGCGGTCCGCCGTGGTCAGGGGACGGGTCTCGACGTCGGCGCCCTCGGCGCTGGAGACGGCCTCGGGCGCGCGGCCCGGGCGCTCGACGACGGAAGTGCTCGCGGTTGTCATGGCTCGATTGCACCACAGGAGGGCGGACTTCCCAGCCCGTGTCCGCCGGTTTCCGCCCCGGGCGCAGCGCGTTCGCCGTCAGCCGACCCGGGGCGTTCGCCCGCTACCGGGGCAGGGAGCACGAGCCCTGGCAGCCGACCCTGTGCCGGTTGCGGGCGATCGCCCGGTACACGGTCCTGGCCAGCGGTTTGAGAGGCTGGCGGATGATGAGGTTGCCGGCGACCCTGGGCAGCGGGCCCGCGATCATGAGCGCCCGCCCGATGGCCTGCTCCTCGACGTGGAAGGCATCCTCCTTCGAGTCGTAGAAGACCGCGGAGCGGTCGGTCCACTCGGCCCCGGGCCCGTCCCAATGCGAGGAGGGGGTCAACTGCAGCGCGGTCGAGGGGTGGACGCGCTTGCCCAACTGGCGTACGAAGGCGGTGCACACCGAGCAGTCCGGGTCGTAGACGAGCACGGGGCCGGGGGCGGGGGGCCGGGGCCCGCCGTCGCTCAGCGCAGCCATCCGTCGCCCACCTTCATCGCCCAGCGGCGCCCCAGGCCCCAGGTGTCACCGGCGAGGGTGAGGGCCGAGGTGATCATGATGGCGGCGAAGAGCCAGTGGTCGTCGATGATCGGGTTCGTGCCACCGTTGATGAGGGGGAACTCGGCCAGGTAGAGCATGAGCATGAGCAGCGTGCCGCTCGCCGCCGCGATGCGCAGTCCGATCCCCAGTACCAGGGCGGCCCCGATGCCCAGGAGCGCGGCCATGAACAGGACGTCCCCCACCGGGTTGGCGAAGACCGAGAAGACGCCGGCGAAGGGGCCCTTGATGTGGTTGATGAACCCCTGCGCGGGCGTCCCGCCGCGGATCCAGGCCCCCTCCGGGGGGACCACGTAGCCCAGGCCGAAGACCTTGTCGAAGAAGGCCCACAGCAGGTAGGCGCCGACGATGATGCGCCCGGAGGCCAGGGCGCGGCGGGCCGTAGGGGAGGTGACGATGTCGGAGCCCGTGCGCGCGGTGGCCTCGGGGGCCTGCTCGGGCGTGGTGGAGTCATGCATGGGTGTGAAGGAACCTCATTGTTGGGGCGGTGATCGACCGCCGTGGTGGATGTGGAGTCGCGGACGGGGCGGCGGTTCTGGCTCCGGCGCTGTCGAGGCGTACAACCCACAGGGAAACTCGTTTAATTCCAGGGGTTTCATAGACTGGGCGTCATATCGTGATGTTTCCGTGACTCCGCGCATGTCAGCGCGTCCCCTGTGAGCCTCGTCCCGGAACGGGGCCGGCGGGTCGCGCCAGCGGCGCGGCAGAAGCGGCGCGGCCTCGGCGTCGGCTAGATTCCGGGCGTGCCCGCATCCGAGAACAAGACCAGCCGAGGCGACTACTCCGCGCGCCACCTCTCCGTCCTGGAGGGGCTCGAGGCGGTGCGCAAGCGCCCCGGCATGTACATCGGCTCCACCGACCAGCGCGGCCTCATGCACTGCGTGTGGGAGATCGTGGACAACGCCGTCGACGAGGCCCTCGAGGGGCATGGGGACGCCATCTCGGTGATCGTCCACGACGACGGCTCCATCGAGGTGCGCGACAACGGGCGCGGCGTTCCCGTCGACATCGAGCCCTCCAGTGGGCTGACCGGTGTCGAGCTCGTCTACACCAAGCTCCACGCCGGCGGGAAGTTCGGCGGTGGCTCCTACGGCGCCGCCGGGGGCCTGCACGGCGTGGGCGCCTCCGTCGTCAACGCCCTGGCCTCCCGCATGGACGTCGAGGTGGACCGCGGTGGCAAGACCTACGCCATGAGCTTCCACCGCGGCGTCCCGGGCTCCTTCGACGACTCCGCCGGCCGCGGCCCCGACTCACCCTTCACCGAGTTCACCGACGCCTCCGAGCTGCGCGTCATCGGCAAGGTCAAGCGCGGCGTCACCGGCACCCGCGTGCGCTACTGGGCCGACCCCCAGATCTTCCCCAAGCCCACCGAGTACGACGCCGGGGCCCTGCGTGCCCGCCTGCGCCAGACCAGTTTCCTCGTGCCTGGCCTGACCCTGTCCCTTGACGATCAGCGCCCCGAGGCCGAGGCCGTCGCCGCCTCCAGCACGCCCGCCGCCGACGCCGGGGCCACCGACGACGCCGTGGCCGAGGCCTCGCTGCGGGCGGCCGCCAAGAACCCAGTCGAGGGCTCGGGGGACCTCTTCGACACCGGTGGGGAGGACGGCGTCGAGGTCTTCCAGGCTCGCGGCGGCACCGCCGACTTCGTCGACTTCCTCGCCACTGACGCCTCAGTGACTGACACCTTCCGGCTCAGCGGCGAGGGCGCTTACACCGAGACCGTCCAGCAGCTCGACAAGTCCACCGGCCACCTGCGACCCGTGGAGGTGGAGCGCACCTGCTCCGTCGACGTCGCCCTGCGCTGGGGCATCGGCTACGACACCCTGGAGCGCTCCTTCGTCAACATCATCGCTACCCCCATGGGGGGCACCCATCTCACCGGGTTCGAGCAGGCCCTCGTCAAGGTGCTGCGCAAGCAGATCGACGCCAACTCCCGCGCCCTGAGGATGACGGCCAAGGACCCCCGCATCGAGAAGGACGACATCATGGCGGGCCTGACCGCCGTGGTCACCGTGCGGGTGCCCGAGCCGCAGTTCGAGGGGCAGACCAAGGAGGTCCTGGGCACCGCCCCCGTGCGCCAGATCGTCGCGCGCGTCGTGGAGAAGGAGCTCACCGCCCTGCTCACCTCCACCAAGAGGGACTTGAAGACCCAGTCCCGATCGCTGCTGGAGAAGGTCGTCGGGGAGATGCGCGCCCGTGTGAGCGCGCGCATGCACAAGGAGATCACCCGTCGCAAGACCGCCCTGGAGACCTCCACCCTGCCGGCCAAGCTCGCCGACTGCCGCTCCAACGATGTCGCCCACTCCGAGCTGTTCATCGTGGAGGGCGACTCTGCGCTCGGCACCGCCAAGAACGCCCGCAACTCCGAGTACCAGGCGCTGCTGCCCATCCGCGGCAAGATCCTCAACGTCCAGAAGGCCTCCCAGGCGGACATGCTGCGCAACGCCGAGTGCTCGGCGATCATCCAGGTGGTGGGCGCAGGCTCGGGGCGCACCTTCGACCTTGACGCGGCCCGCTACGGCAAGGTCATCCTCATGACCGACGCCGATGTCGACGGCGCCCACATCCGCACCCTCCTGCTCACCCTCTTCTTCCGCTACATGCGCCCCATGATCGAGGCCGGCAGGGTGTACGCGGCCGTTCCGCCCCTGCACCGCGTCGAGGCCTCCGGCTCCGGGCGCCGCAAGAAGGAGATCATCTACACCTACTCCGACAACGAGCTCGTGCACACCCTGCGCCGGCTTGAGAAGCAGGGGCGCTCCTTCAAGGAGCCCCAGCGCTACAAGGGCCTGGGGGAGATGGACGCCCATCAGCTCGCCGAGACCACCATGGAGCCCGAGCACCGCACCTTGCGCCGCATTACCCTGGCCGACGAGGCCGCCCTGACCCACGCCGAGGACGTCTTCGAGCTCCTCATGGGCTCCAGCGTGGAGCCGCGCCGCGACTTCATCATTGCCGGGGCCGACGCCGTGGACCGCGAGCGCATCGACGCCTGAGCGACGGCGAGCGGCCGGCCACCGCCCGCCCCGGGCCGCTCCCGGTTCCACCTGCAGGAGGAGGGGCCGGCCCCGCCTCTCCGGTAACCTTGCCGGGAACGGGTCCCGGTGCCGGGGCGGGTGTCGCTGAGGACACGAGCGCCCCCGGATGAGGCCGGCAGCGGGCCGGCCGTGGAGCCGGCGGCGGCAACTCATCGGTGCTTCGTCGGCGGCTCATCTCCGGGGCATCGGATCAGGCAGCAGGGAGGCGGTAATGGCATATTACGGACGGCCCAAGGCCACCGCGGCCGCGGCGTGGTCGATGATGCGCCCGGGCGCGCGCTCCGCCCTGCCCCGCTCCCTGTCCTGGAGGCCCCTGGGTCCCGCCGACAACGCCGAGTTGGCCGCGCTCGTTGCCCGGGCCGAGGACGTCGATGATCCCCCCTACCGCACCACCGAGCAGGAGACCGCCGAGTACTTCCTCGACCCCACGTACTCCGGCGTCGCCGGGAGGGACTCCGATGGCGTCATGCGCGCCTTCGGGCTCGCCCGGGTGCGCCCGGCCGCGGAGATCTTCGCCTCCATCCTCGGCGTCGTCGACCCGCGCTGGCGGGGCCGGGGCATCGGCGGGGCGATCCTGCACTGGCAGTCCGAGCGCGCCCGCCACCTCATCGGCGCCGAGCGCGCGGGGAGGCAGGGCGATGGCTCCCTCATCCCCGCCCACATCATCACCACGGTGCTCGAGGACGATGAGCGGATGAAGACGCATCTGGAGAACCTCGGATACTCGCCCCAGCGCTGGTACCGGGAGGTGCGCCGCTCGCTGAGCGAGCCGATCCCCACGGCCCCCGTGGACCGCTTCCTCAGCATCGAGCCGTGGTCCAAGGACCTGGACGAGGCGATCCTGCGGGCCCACAACCGGGCGGCAGACGACGCCGGCGCGGAGCCGATGAGCCCCGAGCGGTGGGCCGCGGGCCGGGCCTTCTTCGCCCCCGAGTGGTCCTTCGTGGCCCTGGACCGCTCCAGCGACCGCGCCCGGATCGCCGGGTACCTCCTGTCCAGCCGGTACGAGCAGGACTGGGAGGCGCTGGGCTGGAAGGAGGGCTACACCGACATGCTCGGCTCGCTCGCCGAGTACGCCGACCGCGGCCTCGGCGCGGCCCTGCTGGCCGCGGCCATGCGCGCCTACGCGGCCGATGGCATGGAGTACGCCGCCGCCGGCGTCGACTCCGCGAGCCCGACGGGCGCCGGCAGCCTCTACGAGCGGCTCGGCTACCAGCCCACGCGCGGCACGATCCTCTACGGCCTGGATGTGTGATCCCGGCAGTGATGCTCAGCGGTGGGCGGTCAGGGCGCCGGCGACCAGCGTGGCCAGTGGGCGCACCGCCCGCAGTTCCTCCGGGCCGAGCCTGAGGGGATTATCCGGCAGCAGGACGAGGTCGCCCCGCGACCCCACGTCAACGGGCCCGGCGCCGTCGACACTGGCCGCCAGGGCCTCCTCGGCGCTCAGGCGTTGCTCGGGGGACCACACCGAGCCGTCCGGAGCGCGTCGGCCGACGGCGGCGCTCATCGCCAGCCACGGATCGAGCGGCGCCACCGGGGCATCCGAGCCGAGGGCGAGCATGGCTCCGGCCGCGGCCATGTCCGCGAAGGCGTATGAGCGCGACTCCAGCCCCGGCCACACCCGCCCCACGGCGGCCCAGTCGTCGATGAGGTGCGCCGGTTGGACGCTCAGCTCGACGCCGAGCCGCACGAGCACCGTCAGCGCGCCCTCCGGCCCGGCGGCATCGGCCGGCAGCAGTTGCGCGTGCTCCACGCGTCCCCGCGCGCCCGTGCGGGCGAAGGCCCGGGCGACGTCGATGAGCGCGGCGTCCCCGATGGCGTGGACGGCCGCCGTCATCCCATGCTCGTGGGCCCGGCCCAGCAGGCCGGTGAGTTCGTCGAGCCCCACGCTCATCACCCCATGGGGGTGGGCCAAGCCCAGATCGGCAGGGTAGGGGCTGCGCAGGCGGGCCGTGCCCGTGCCCATGGAGCCATCCGAGATGATCTTGAGAGGCCCCTGCGTCAGCAGCGCCGCGCCGTCGCCGCCCACGGGGGAGCCCGGCAGGGGGTCGCCGGTGCGCAGATGGGCGTCGATCCGCTCCTCCAGGCCCTCGCGGTAGGTCGACACCCGGATGCGCGGTAGGCCCGGCAGGGGGCCGGTCGCGCTCATGCGATCCAGGCGCGCGGCCCAGGCGGGGGCGTCCTGCCCCCAGGTCATGTCGGTGACGCCGGTGATGCCGCGGGCGGCCATGTCCTCCAAGACCCCGCGGTAGCCCGACTCGACGAGCTCGCGCGAGCCGGGGATGTCGTCGAGGCGGTTCAAGGCGGCGAACCACTCGCCCTCCATCAACGGCGCGCCGGGGTCGGCGCTGGTCGCGGGAGACAGGCCGAGCAGCGCGAGCGCCGCCGAGTTCACCCACCCGGAATGGGCGTCGCCCGAGACGAGGACGGTGGGGATCGGGCCGGTGACGGCGTCGAGCTCGGCCACGCTGGGCACGCGCGGCCAGTTGGACAGGCGGTGCCCGAATCCCTGGATGAGCGCGGGACCATCCGCCGCGCCCGAGCGCAGAGCCCGGGCCCGCGCCGCGACGATCGCCAGGGCCTCCTCGGCCCGCGTGGCGCGCCCCAAGTCGAGGCGCGCCACGCGGGCGGCCTCCAGGTCCAGGTGGGCATGGGCGTCCCACAGCCCGGGGATGAGCCAAGCGCCCCCCGCGTCAAGGACCTCCTCGCCGTCGTGGCGCGCTAGGGCCGGCCCCATCTCGACGACGGCGCCCGCCTCGATCCTCAGATCCGTGGGGCCGCCCGGGGCCGGGGGCTCGTTCAGCCCAGCGCGCGCGGCGGCGCGCAGGCGCCCCAGCTCTCTGCGACCGCGGAAGCGGACAGGGCGCGCGCCACGGATGAGAAGACCGCTCATGGCAGGACTGTACGCGCCCCGGGCGGCGATCAGCCGATGGCGGTGATGGGCGAGATGGTCGGGATTCCGGAGGCGTCGCGGCGCTCGTCGGGGCCCGGCAGGGTGATGCTCTGGCCCCCCGAGCCGACGGCGCGCGCCGGGCCCACGCCCACCCATGCCAGGACCAGCTCGTGCTCGCCGCGCAGGAACCTC
The DNA here is from genome assembly GCF_009829695.1 of Actinomyces sp. zg296. Taxonomy (NCBI): domain Bacteria; kingdom Bacillati; phylum Actinomycetota; class Actinomycetes; order Actinomycetales; family Actinomycetaceae; genus Actinomyces; species Actinomyces sp. zg296. The sequence continues at coordinate 283,097 of NZ_VWPG01000004.1, read as the reverse complement.
TGAGCGCGCACGCCCCCGGTGGCCCGGCCCTTGGCCGGGTAACGGTCCAGGGGCGTCACCTTGACGCTGCCGCCCGTTCCGGGCAGGGCGCCCGCGCTGGCGGCCACGGTCACCACCACTGCCTCGGCCAGCAGATCGGCGCTCACCGCCGACGCCGCGACCACGCGGGCGCCGTCGTGCAGGCTGATCCCCGCCATGCCCCCGGCCGCGCGGCCCTGCGGGCGCACCTTCGAGGCCTCGAAGCGCAGCAGCTGGGCGTCCGAGGCCACGAGGGTGAGCACATCGGTGTCGGCGGCGGTGCCCGCGAAGACCACGGAATCGCCCTCGGCCAGGGAGATAACGTCCCAGGAATCGCCCCTGGCGGGCTCATCGCCCACCTTGACGCGCTTGATGACGCCGGCGGCCGTGGCCAGGACGATCGGGTTCGCGCCCGCGTCGCCCACCGGCACGAGCCCCACCACGCGCTCCTCGGGCTCGATCTCCACCAGGAGCCGCGCCGGGGTGCCCCCCGCCAGGGAGGGCGCCCCCTCCAGGCGCGGGACCTCGGGGGCGGAGACCACGTCAAGGCGCACGAGGCGGCCGGTGTCGGTTACCGCGCCCACGCGGCCGCGCGCCGTCGTCGCCACCTGGGAGACCAGGGCGTCATGGGGCTGTCTCGCGCCCGAGCGGGGCACCGGCTCGGCCCCCGCCGCGCGCGCCACGAGGCCCGTGGCGGACAGCAGGATCCGGCACGGGTCGTCCGGGATTGTCAAGGGCACGTCCTTGACGCCCGCCATGAGGCCCACCGTGGCCGGCCCCGCCGCCCCATCCGAGCCGCCCGCGCCGTTGGCGGAGCGCGGGCCGGCGGCGCCGGGGGCCTCCAGCAGCACGGTGCGGCGCGGCGTGGCGAAGTCCTCGCAGACAGCGGCGAGCTCGCGGGAGACCACTCGGCGCAGGAGGACGTCATCGGCGAGGATCGCCTCCAGGGCCTCGATCTCCCGGGCCAGCTCGTCACGCTCCTTCTCCAGCTCGATGACGGAGAACTTGGTCAGGCGCCGCAGCTGCAACTCCAGGATGTAGGAGGCCTGCGCCTCGGACAGGTCAAAGACTTGCTGCAAGCGCTCCCGCGCCGTGGCCGCGTCCTCCGAGGAGCGGATGAGCGCGATGACCTCATCGATGTCGAGGATGGCGATGAGCAGGCCGTCCACCAGGTGCGCGCGCTCGCGCCGCTTGCCCAGGCGGAAGCGGGTGCGCCGCTCCACCACCCTGAGGCGGTGGCCCACGAAGACCTCGAGGAGCTCGCGCAGGCCCAGGGTGCGGGGCTGGCCGTCCACGAGGCACACGTTATTGATGCCGAAGGAGTCCTCCAGCGGCGTGTGCCGGTAGAGCTGGGCCAGGACCGCCTCGGGGTTGTAGCCGTTCTTGACCCCGATGACCAGGCGGGTCCCGTTCTTCCTGTCGGTCAGATCGGCGACGTCGGTGATGCCCTGGAGCTTCTTGGAGGCGACCCTGTCCTTGATGGCCGCGATGATCTTCTCCGGACCCACCAAGTAGGGGAGCTCGGTGACGACGATGCCCTTCTTGCGGGCCGTCACGTTCTCGACGCGGGCGGTGGCGCGGGTGAGGAACTTGCCGCGGCCCGTGCGGTAGGCCTCCCGGATGCCGTCCAGGCCGACGATCATGCCGCCCGCGGGAAGATCCGGGCCCGGCACGAAGGCCATGAGGTCCTCCAGCGTGGCATCCGGGTGCTCGATGAGGTGGCGGGCGGCGCTGACGACCTCGCCCAGGTTGTGTGGCGGCATATTTGTCGCCATGCCCACGGCGATGCCCGAGGCGCCGTTGACCAGCAGGTTCGGGAAGGCCGCGGGCAGTACCCCCGGCTCGGTGAGCGTGTAGTCGTAATTCGGGGCGAAGTCGACGGTGTCCTCGTCGATGTCCGCCGTCAGCGCCAGGGTGGGGGCGGCCAGTCGGGCCTCGGTGTAGCGGGGGGCGGCGGGGCCGTCGTCGAGGGAGCCGAAGTTGCCGTGCCCGTCGATGAGCGGCAGGCGCATGGTAAAGGGCTGGGCCAGGCGCACGAGCGCCTCGTAGATCGCCACGTCCCCGTGGGGGTGCAGCTTGCCCATGACATCGCCGACGACGCGCGAGGACTTCACATGCGGGCGGTCCGGCCGCAGTCCCATGCGGTCCATCTGGAACAGGATGCGGCGCTGGACGGGCTTGAGGCCGTCACGGGCGTCGGGCAGGGCCCGGGAGTAGATGACGGAGTAGGCGTACTCCAGGAAGCTTGAGCGCATCTCGCTAGAGAGATCCTGCTCGACGATCGCGCCGTCGGTCGGAGGGGGCGTGCGGGTGGCGGACTTCGGCATGGGGGCATTGTCCTGTTCGGGCGGCCCCCGCCCGGGCAGCGACACCCGTGCCCGGTGGCACAATGACCGCATGACGACGCCGAACAACCCGGGGGATCGGCCCACGGCCGCCCCTGTCCCGCACCTGCGCGAGGTCCTGGGCGCCGCCGCCCTCGCCTCTGGGCTCTCCCTGGCCGATGGCCCCGACGGCGCTCTCACGCGCGCCCAGGCTGAGGACGCCGCCGTGCGCTGGGGGCTGATGCCGGTGGGCGGGGCCGCATCGGCCCCACCGACCGTCGTCGTGCTCGTGGACGGGCTCGGCTTGGACCAGTTGCGCGAGCGGCGGGGCCACGCCCCGGTCCTGCGGGGCCTGCTGGCCGACTCCGAGGCCGCCGCCCGCGCGGGCCAGGGGCCGGGCCCCGACGCCGTCACTTGCCGGCCCTCGACGACGGCGGCCGCCCTCACCGCGCTCGGCACGGGCGCCCTGCCCGGCACGACCGGCATGGTCGGCTACTCGGTGCGCAACCCCCTGCTGCCACCGGCCTCCGCCGAGGGCGCCCCCGCCGGCTCCGATCTGCTCAGCCTCATCTCCTGGGAGGGGCACTGCCCGGACCCGCGCGCCTGGCAGGACGTGCCCACGATCTTCGAGCGCCTTCGTCCTGCCGATCGCCCCGCCGCGGACCGGCCCCTGGCCGTGACGATCGGCCCTGCCCGCTTCGCCGGCTCGGGCCTGACCGAGGCGGGACTGCGCGGCGCCCCGCATATCGGGGCCGACGCCATGGAATCGCGCGCCGGCCACGCCGCCGAGGCGTTGAGGCGGGGCGTCCCTCTCGTCTACCTGTACGTGGGCGAGCTCGACCACGCCGGGCACGCCCACGGCTGGCGCTCGCAGAAGTGGCTGGCCCAGTTGGAGCGACTGGACGCCCTCATGGCCGAGCTCGTCCGCCGCGTCCCGGGCGGCACGCGGATCATGCTCACCGCCGACCACGGCATGGTCGACACCGACGACGAGCACCGCCTCCTCGTCACCGACTCGCCCCGCCTCATGCGGGACGTTGCCTGCGTGGCGGGGGAGCCGCGATTCACCCACCTCTACGTCGGCGGCCGCGACGACGCCGAGCGCTCCGAGCGAGCAGCGGCGGTCGCCGAGCGCTGGCGGGAGGAGCTGGGGGAGAGGGCGCTGTGGGTCGGCACCCGCGACGAGGCCGGAGAGCATCTCGGCCCGCTCAGCGAGAGGGCGCGCGGCGTCACCGGTGACGTGCTCGTGGCGGCCGCCGGCGCCTGGGTGGTGCTCGACCCGCGCGTCCACGCCGACGCCGTCCTGGGGATGCCCGGCGTCCACGGCTCCTTCACCGGCGCCGAGACGCGCATCCCCCTGCTCATCACGAGCGCCTGACGCTGGGAGCCGCCGCCCGCGCGCCCGCCTACTCGGGTTTGGCGCCGAAGACGATCTCGTCCCAGGAGGGCACGGAGCGGCGCGCCCGCCGCTTGGGCTTGGTGGAGGCCTGCGGCATCTCGGGCAGCGCCTCCTGATGGATGCCGCTGATGCGGGCCACCGCGGCGACCTCCGTGGTGGGGTCGGAGACGTCCGCGGGCTCGACGGCCTTGCCGCGCCGGGAGCGGGAGCCCTTCTCACCGGGCCCCTTCGAGCCCTTAGCGGTGTCGGAGCCGCGCTCCTGGCTCTCTCCCGCGCCGCCCCTGCGCTTGCCGGCGGGGTGGTTGGAGGAGCCCTTGGCGCGGCGGCGGCGACCCTCCATGGACAGCACCTGGGCCTCGCCCTGGGACGGGTCCTGGGCGGTGGGGTCCCAGGCGGCGTCGGCGCCGGCCGGGTCGTCGTCGGGGACGCCGACCTCCACGCGCCGCCCGCGGCTGGAGGCCAGGTCCGCCAGGAGCGCGTCGGTGGGGTCCAGCGCGGGGGCGGCCCCGTCCCGAGCGCCCTCCAGGGGCCTGTCCATGACAGGCAGCCCCGTGGGGACCGTGCGACTGGTGCGCGATGTGGAGAGGAGCGCGCCCGGCGCCGGGGCGTCATCCTGGTCGAAGACGTCGGGGCGCCGCGCTGAGGGCGAGGCCGCCTCGGTGAGCCAGCGGGCCTCGTCATCGAGGGCGGTCACGGTGCGAGCGGAGAGGTCGAGGAGCCAGCGCGCTTGCTTCTCCTGGGCGCCCTGGACGAAGGTGAGGCAGATGCGCCAGGGGTCGCGCCCTTCGCGCATCGCATCCCACTCCAGGCTGGCGGGCGTGACGGCACGGGTGGCCAGGCGGTCGACGACGAGGTCGCCCAGGACGGGGGAGTCCTTCCCCCAGCCGATGCGGCAGGCCTGAGCCTGCTGGACGGCCCACCGGCGCTCGGCGATGACCGGGCCCTCGTACTTGCGCACGTGCTCCAGGCTCATGCCGGTGGCGGCGGACACCTCCTCCGCCGAGGCCCCGGCCCGCATGAGGGACTGGAGGTCCTTGGGGCGCACGGGGGAGTCCGTCGGCGCGGCGTCCGCGGGTTGCGCCAGGGCGGCGATTCGGTCACGGCGCACCGCGGCGCGCAGGGCATCGTCGATCACAACGCTGTAGCGCTCGCCGTCGGCATCCGTTAGAACGACCGTGTCGCCGTTCGCGCCCAGGAGCTCGAGCTCGATCATGGCAATGCGCCTCCTCAAGGATCTCTCGTTCCAGGGCACAGCCTGCCATCACAGGGCGGCCAAGCCGGGGAGACCCGCCGGTGAGCCGCTCCCGGACCGGGCAGGACGCCCCGTCTCACGGGGGCTTGCGCTGATCCTCAGCGGTGCTATGGTGCGCGTGCCCTGCTCTGAACGGGACCGCCTCTGCGTGGAGGCGAGCCTGCCCGGTAGTGCCCCTGCTGCCGGACCCCGCGTGACGAGCCGTCGACGAGAGAGAGTGACGTGGCCCATGGCGACTGACTACGACGCCCCGCGTAAGCACGATGACGAGCCCGAAGCCGATTCTATCGAGGAACTGACCGCCGCCCGGCAGAAGGATCAGTCCTCCGAGGCGATCGAGGAGGATGAGAACGAGGTCGCCGAGGGCTTCGAGCTCCCAGGCGCCGATCTGTCCCGCGAGGAGCTGAGCGTCCACGTGGTGCCCCAGCTCGAGGACGAGTTCACCTGCTCGGAGTGCTTCCTCGTCCACCACCGAAGCCAGCTCGCCCACATCGACGACGCCACCGGCTTGCCGGTGTGCACCGACTGCGCCGGCTGACCGCCGCCCCACCGCCGGCTGACCACGGCCGAGGATCCCCCCAATCACCTAAGGAGCCCCCTATGGCACTGTTCTCCCGCCGCAAGAGCGAGCGCGGCAATGATGACGCCCTTGCCGGGGGCTCGGCCGGCTCCCCCGAGGAAGGCGAGGAGGCCTTCGACGACGAGTCCTCGGAGGCCGCCGCCCGCCCGGCCGACGGCCCCTGGGACTCCGGGGAGGTCGCCGAGGACGACGATGACACCCGCATCGACCTCGGGTCCCTGAGGGTCCCCGCCATCGACGGCATGCAGTTGCGCATGGAGTCCCCCGGCCCCGGCGGCGGCATCCAGGCCGTCTCTCTCGCCCTGGGCGGCTCTACGCTGGAACTGCGCGCCTTCGCCGCCCCCCGCACCTCTGGGATCTGGGACGAGTTGCGCGCCGACATCCTCGACGAGCTCGGCCGCGCCCAGGCCCGCACCGAGGAGGTCGACGGCGAGAACGGCGTCGAGATCATCGCCGAGGTCCCCGTGCGCAACGCCGAGGGCGCCACCGGCACCGTGCCGGTCCGCTTCCTCGGCGTCGACGGCCCCCGCTGGTTCCTGCGAGGTGTGCTCCAGGGCCCGGCCGCCGTCGACGACGCCGCCGCCCGCGAACTGCGCGACGTCTTCCGCGGCGTCGTCGTCGTGCGCGACGGCGCGGCCCGGCCCCCGCGCGAGATCCTCCCCCTCCACGTCCCGGGCGCCGCGGCGGCTCCCCAGGTCGAGGACCTGCCCGGCCTGGACCCGCTCGCCCCGGGCCCCACCATCGCCGAGGTCCGATGAGGCCGGCCTCGGGCCTGCTCGCCCGCCTGCGCTCCCTGGGCCGCAGCCGGGAGGACCTCGACGCCGACGACGAGGCCCGCGCCGCGGGGGAGCGCCTGGCCGAGCTCGGCGCCGTGGAGATCGCCAGCATCGTCCCCCGCCACCGCGTGCGCGTCACCGGCGCGCTGCGCGCCGTCACCTACCGCCCCTCCGAGGCCCGCCCCGTGCTCGTCGGCCAGCTGTTCGACGGGACCGGCAGCGTGGACCTGGTGTGGATGGGGCGGCGCCGCATCGTGGGCATCGAGCCCGGCGCGCGCCTGTCCGTGGAGGGCATGGTCGTCGCCGGCCGCGCGAGGCCCACGATCTTCAACCCCGCCTACGAACTGCTGAGCGCCCGACGATGAGCCACGAGCGCACATCGGAGCAGGGGGCCGGCCCCCGGGAGGAGGGCCAGGCGAGGCCCGCGGGCGGGCTGGGCGCCATCGGCGCCCAGGCCTTCGACGTCTCGACCGCCGTGGGCGGCTGGCGCGGCATCATCGAATCCGTCGCCCCCACGCTCGTCTTCGTCACCATCGTCGCGCTGCGCCCCTCCGCCCTCATCCCAGCGCTCGTGGCCTCCCTGGCCATCAGCGCCGTCGGCCTCGTGGCGCGCCTGGCCGCCCGCCAGGGCCTCACCCAGGTCATCGGCGGGGCGGCCCTGGCCGCCATCTCGGCCGCCTGGGCCTGGCGCACGGGCAAGGCCGAGGACTTCTACATCACGGGCCTGCTCATCAACGCCGGGTGGCTCGCGGTCACCGCGGGCTCCCTGGCGCTGCGCTGGCCCCTCGTGGGAGTCCTGATGGGCCTGTGGCGCGCCACCACCGACGGCCAGGACGGCGCGGGCTGGGCCGCCTGGCGCAAGGACCCCGCGCTGCGGGCCGATCGACGCCGCTACACCTGGGGCACCGCCGTGCTGGCGGGAATGTTCGCCCTGCGACTGGTCATCGAGTTGCCCCTGTACCTGGCGGGCGCCGTCGGGCCGCTCGGGGCGGCCAGGATCATCCTGGGGCTGCCGCTGTACGCGCTGACCCTGTGGCTCGTCTGGCTCCTGGTGCGGCCCCGGGACTAGCCGGGTCGCGCCGAACTGGGGCGCGCGATGAGGGGTCAGGCGTTGAAGATCTCCGGGATCTCCCCCAGCGCGGCCTCGCCCTCCTTGGCGGTCAGGAAGATGAGCTCGTCCCCGCGCTCGAAGCGCTCATCCTCGTCGGGGGTGATCGGCCGGTACTCGCGCAGGATCGCGGTGAGCACCGTGTGAGGGGGCAGGACCACGGAGGACACGAGCTCGCCGATCATGGGGGAGTCGTCCGGCAGGGTCAGCTCGTGCATCAAGGCCCCGGACTGGTGGAAGGTGAACAGGGCGACCAGGGAGCCCACGCTCACGGCCTCCTCCACCAGCGCCGTCATGATCCGCGGCGTTGAGACGGCCACGTCCACGCCCCAGGTCTCGTCGAAGAGCCACTCGTTCTTCGGGTTGTTGACGCGCGCCACCGTGCGGGGGACCCCGTACTCGGTCTTGCACAGCAGGGAGATGACCAGGTTCGCCTTGTCATCGCCCGTGCAGGCCACGACGACGTCGCACTCCCCGGCCCCCGCGTCGTCCAGGGCCTCGACGTCGCAGGCGTCGGCGAGCTGCCAGTCGGCGTCGGGGACGGTTGACAGTCGCATGGCCTCCGCCGAGCGGTCCACGAGCGTGACCTCGTGGCCGTGGCTGATGAGCTCGCGGGCGATGGAGCGCCCCACGCTGCCGGCTCCGGCGATGAGGATCTTCATGGCTCAGGCCTCCAGGACGGGCGGGCGGGACAGGACGCGCTGCGCGGCGGTGATGCGCTCGGTGGCGACCGCCAGGTGGAGGCGGTCATGCTCTTGCAGCAGGGTGGTGGGCTCGGGCACGAGCGCCCCCGAGCCGCGCGAGATCCAGGCGACGCGCCCGCCCACGCGGTCCTCGATCGTCGCCACGGGCACGCCCACCCAGCCCGAGGACGCATCGGGCTGGACGAGGCTGACCGCGCCGGAGGGGTCCTCAGCCTCCCGGGCTGAGCCCCCGGGCAGGATCCAGCGCATCATCTGGTCCGCCGTGCGGCGCACGGTGGCGACCGTGGGAATGCCCAGCCGCTCGTAGACATCGGCGCGGTTGGCGTCATAGATCCTGGCGACCACGTGCTCCACGCCGAAGGTCTCGCGGGCCACGCGAGCCGAGACGATATTGGAGTTGTCCCCGTTGGACACGGCGGCGAAAGCGTAGGCCTCGTCGATCCCCGCCTGCTCAAGGGCGTCCCGGTCGAAACCCACGCCCTTGACCTTGCGGCCGTTGAAATCCTTGGGGAGGCGCCGGAAGGCCTCGGAGTTCCTGTCGATGACGGCCACTGAATGGCCCATGCGGTCCAGCTGGGCAGCCATGGTGGCGCCAACCCGGCCGCAGCCCATGATGACGAAGTGCACGACTGAACCGTACCCTCAATCTTGGCCGAGGCCGAGCGGGGGCATAGCATTCGGGGTCGTGCGTGACTTCGCCGACCGCGTCAAGCGGCTCCTCGTCGGCCGCCCCGTTCCCAGTGGGGCGCTCGGCGAGACCCTCCTGCCCAAGCGGATCGCCCTGCCGGTCTTCGCCTCGGACGCCCTGTCATCCGTCGGATACGCCCCGGACGAGGTGATCGTGACCCTCGCCGTGGCGGGCGTGGCCGCCACCGCCCTGTCGCCCTGGGTGGCGGTGGCCGTCGTCGGCGTGCTGCTCATCGTGGTGGCCTCCTACCGCCAGACCGTCCACGCCTACCCCTCCGGCGGCGGCGACTACGAGGTCGTCTCCACTAACCTGGGCTCCCACGCCGGCCTCGCCGTGGCCTCCGCGCTGCTGGTCGACTACGTCCTGACGGTCGCCGTGTCGATCTCCTCGGGATCGTCCTACCTGGTGACCGCCGTACCCGCGGCCGCCCCCTACAAGGTGGAGATCGCCGTCGGCGTGTCCACCATCCTGGCGCTGCTCAACCTGCGCGGCACGCGCGAGGCGGGCGGCGCCCTCGCCATCCCCACCTACATCTACATGATCGCCATCGGCGCCCTGGCCGTCACCGGCTTCGTCCAGGAGGCCATGGGGACGCTGGGCAGGGCGGAGTCCTCGGCCTTCGACGTCGCCGCCGGGCCCGGATGGGACGCCGGGCTGACGGGCCTGGCGGGCGCCTTTCTCGTCCTGAGGGCCTTCTCCTCCGGCTGCGCGGTCCTCACCGGTGTGGAGGCGATCTCCAACGGCGTGCCCATCTTCCAGCGGCCCAAGTCGAAGAACGCGGCGACGACGCTGCTCATGCTCGGCGGCATCGCCGCGGCGATGCTCATGTCCATCATCCACCTGGCCGGGGCCACCGGCGTCCATATGGTGGAGAACCCCGCCACCCAGCTCACCTCCCACGGACTGCCCGTGGGGGAGGGCTACCACCAGGACCCGGTCATCGGCCAGCTCGCCGCCACCGTGTTCGCCGGCTTCAGCCCCATGTTCTACCTGGTGACGGCGGTGACGGGCCTCATCCTGGTGCTTGCCGCCAACACCGCCTTCAACGGCTTCCCGGTGCTCGCGAGCGTCTTGGCCGCCGATGGCTTCCTGCCGCGCCAGCTCACCCAGCGCGGCGACCGCCTGGCCTACTCCAATGGGATCCTCGCCCTGTGGCTCGGGGCTATCGCCTTCATCGTCGGCTTCGAGGCCGACACCAACCGCCTCATCCAGCTCTACATCGTGGGCGTGTTCATCTCCTTCACCCTGTCTCAGATCGGCATGGTGCGCCATTGGACCCGCGAGCTGGCCACCGCCACCGGGCCCCGGCAGCGCTCCCGGATGAGGCGCTCCCGGATCGTCAACAGCATCGGCCTGGCGGCGACCGGGCTCGTGCTCATCGTCGTCCTCATCACCAAACTCACCCGCGGCGCGTGGATCACGCTGACGATCATGGCGATCATCTTCCTGGTCATGAACCGGATCCACCGCCACTACGACAGGGTCCACGAGGAGCTGGCCATCACCGACCTGCATGACTCCCGGGTCCTCCCCGCCCACATCCACGCCATCGTGCTGGCCTCCAGCCTGCACAAGCCCACCCTGCGGGCGCTGACTTACGCGCTGTCCACGAACCCGACCTCGATCGAGGCGCTCACCGTGGACATCGGCGACCACCGGGCCGACCGGCTCCTGGACGACTGGGACGAGGCGGATCTCCAGGTCCCCCTGACCGTCCTCGACTCGCCCTACCGCGACATCACCCGCTCGGTCATCGCCTACGTGCGCTCGGTGCGCCGGGAGTCCCCGCGCGACCTCGTCGTCGTCTTCATCCCCGAGTACCTGGTGCGGCACTGGTGGGAGCAGGTGCTGCACAACCAGATGGCGCTGCGCATCAAGACGGCGCTCCTGTTCACCCCCGGGGTGGTGGTGGCCTCGGTGCCGTGGCAGCTGGGGGCCCCGGGGATGCGGCAGGCCCGCCAGGAGCGGCGCCTGGCCTCAGCGGCCGGCATAGTCGACGCCGATGAGGCGGTGCGCCGAGGCTCGCGGGCCCGCCGTCGTGGCGCCGGGTCGCCCGTCGGCGCCTCCGCCCCCGGCACTGGGAGGAGGCCATGAGCGGGCGGGGGCGCGGCCCGGCCCGCCAGGAGAAGGCCTGGGGCGGCGCCCATGAGCCGGAGGAGATGATCCTCGTCGTCGGGCCCCCCGCCCACGGCGGGCATTGCGTGGCCCGGCCCCAGGGGGAGCCGGAAGGCCGCGTGGTCTTCGTGCGCCACGCGCTGCCCGGGGAGACCGTGCGGGCGCGCATCACCGCCAGGACCTCCAAGATGTGGCGCGCTGACGCCGTCGAGGCGCTCACCGCCTCGCCGGACCGGGTGGAGCCGGTGTGGCCCGAGGCCGGCCCCGGCGGGGTCGGCGGGGGAGAGCTGTCCCATGTGGCCCTGCCGGCCCAGCGCACCTGGAAACGATGGGTCCTGGCCGACTGCCTGCGCCGCATCGGTGGGCCGGAGGTCGCCGAGGCCGTCCTGGCCCTGCCCTTCTCGACGCCCCCCGGCGGCGTGCCCGTCGAGCCCATGCCCTGTGAGACGGCCGCCGAGACCGCCGAGGACCCCCGGGTCCGCGCCCTGGCGGGGACCGGCACCCGCACCCGCGTCGAGCTCGCCATCGGCGACGACGGCGCCCCCGGCATGCACGCCTTCCGCTCGGCGACGATCCTGCCCGTGCGCGACCTCCCACTGGCGGTCCCCGCCATCCGGGATCTGGGCCTGACCACACGCGGGTCCTGGCGCCGGCGCCTGGCTAGGGCGCGGCGCGTCCAGGCCGTCGCCCCCAGCGCGGGCGCTCCCGTCGTCATCGTCGACGGCACCGTCCTGTCGGCCAGCGGGCGCCCCCTGAGCAGGCAGCGGGTGGACGAGTCCGTCGACGCCTCGGGCCTCGGCCTGGGGGAGCTGCGCTACACGGTGCGCGCCGACGCCTTCTGGCAGGTCCACCGGGACGCCCCCCGGGCCCTCGTGGAGGCCGTGACCCGCGCCGCCCTGGGCGATGAGGCGGGAGGGGCGGGCGCTTCCGGCGCCGGTCGGCCGGGAGGGCCCCGCGTCCTGGAGCTCTACTCCGGCTCGGGCCTGCTCACCCTCCCGCTGGCCCTGCTGGGCGGCGAGGTCATCTCCCTGGAGGGCTCTGAGCGCGCGGTGCGCGACGCCGACCGCAATCTGCGCCCGGCTCCCCGGGCCCGCCTGATGGCGGGCCGGGTGACGGGAGCCTCGGTCACCGAGCTTGGGCGATCCTTCAGCCCCGGCGGGGATGGGCGCGCCGACGTCGTCGTCCTCGACCCTCCTCGCCAGGGCGCGGGCAGGGACGTTATCGAGGCGATCGTGGGGGTGGGCCCCGCTCGGGTCGTGCTGGTGGCCTGCGACCCCGCGGCCCTGGCCAGGGACGTGGGCTCGCTCCTGCGCGGCGGCTACCGCCTGGAGGGCCTGCGGGCCCTCGACATGTTCCCCCACACCCACCACTTCGAGACGATCGCGGTGCTCCAGCGCCCCTGAGCCCGGCGCCGGCCCTCGCGGGCCGGCCTGGTGCCGGTTAGGTGCGGAGCGGCTCGCGATATTCGGCGCTCACCCCCCTTGCTCCGAGGGCGGGAGCACGGCGCTGGATCGGCATGTTGACGGGCGATGACACGCCGTCGGATAGCGTGGGCGCCACATCGGGCGGGCCCGCGCCGGACGACCCGGGCCGCGCCGCCCCCGGTGATCCTCGACCAACAGGAGCGACGTTGACCAGCATCGACACCTTCGGATCCCGCGCCACCCTCGACGTCGACGGCGCCGCCTACGAGTACTACCGCCTCAGCGCCGTCCCAGGCCTGGAGCGCCTGCCCTACTCCCTCAAGGTGCTGGCGGAGAACCTGCTGCGCACCGAGGACGGCGCCAACGTCACCGCCGAGCACGTGCGGGCCCTGGCCTCATGGGATCCCACCGCCGAGCCGGACACGGAGATCCAGTTCACCCCGGCGCGCGTCGTCATGCAGGACTTCACTGGTGTTCCCTGCATCGTGGACCTGGCCACCATGCGCGAGGCCGTCGCCGAGCTCGGGGGGGACCCGGCCGTCATCAACCCGCTCGCCCCCGCGGAGATGGTCATCGACCATTCCGTCCAGATCGACTCCTTCGGCCTGCCGAGCTCGCTGGAGCGCAACAAGGAGCGCGAGTACGAGCGCAACGCCGAGCGCTACCAGTTCCTGCGCTGGGGCCAGGGGGCCCTCGACAACTTCCGCGTCGTGCCCCCGGGCACGGGCATCGTCCACCAGGTCAATATCGAGTTCCTCGCACGCACCGTCTTCACCCGCGCCGAGGAGCGCGACGGCGCCCGGGTGACCGTGGCCTACCCGGACACCTGCGTGGGCACGGACTCCCACACCACCATGGTCAACGGCCTGGGCGTGCTCGGCTGGGGCGTGGGGGGCATCGAGGCCGAGGCCGCCATGCTCGGCCAGCCCGTGTCCATGCTCATCCCGCGCGTCGTCGGCTTTAGGCTGACCGGTCAGATCCCCGCCGCGGCCACCGCCACGGACGTGGTCCTCACCATCACCCAGATGCTGCGCGCGCACGGCGTGGTCGGCAAGATCGTGGAGTTCTACGGCGAGGGCGTGGGCGCGGTGCCGCTGGCCAACCGCGCCACCATCGGCAACATGAGCCCGGAGTTCGGCTCCACCGCCGCCATGTTCCCCATCGACGGCGTCACCCTGGACTACCTGCGCCTGACCGGCCGCCCCGAGGAGTCCATCGCCCTGGTGGAGGCCTACGCCAAGGCCCAGGGCATGTGGCACGACCCCTCCCGCGAGCCCGTGTACTCCGAGTACCTGGAGCTCGACCTGGCCACCGTCGTCCCCTCGATCGCCGGTCCCAAGCGCCCCCAGGACCGCATCGAGCTCTCCCGCGCCAAGGAGGCCTTCCGCGAGGCCCTGCCCGCCTACGCGCCCGAGGGCCACAAGCCCACCGAGGCGGCCCTGGCCGACGGCACCACCGCCGAGCTCGACCACGGGCGCGTCGTCATCGCCTCCATCACCTCGTGCACCAACACCTCCAACCCCTCGGTCATGGTGGCCGCAGGCCTGCTGGCACGCAACGCGGTGGCGCGCGGGCTGCGCTCCAAGCCCTGGGTGAAGACCTCCACCGCGCCGGGGAGCCAGGTCGTCACGGACTACTACGCCAAGGCCGGGCTGTGGTCGGCGCTGGACGCGCTGGGCTTCAACGTGGTGGGCTACGGCTGCGCCACCTGCATCGGCAACTCCGGCCCCCTGCCCGAGGAGGTCTCGGCCGCGGTGAACGAGGCCGACCTGGCGGTCGTCTCGGTGCTGTCGGGCAACCGCAACTTCGAGGGCCGCATCAACCCCGACGTGAAGATGAACTACCTGGCCTCCCCGCCGCTGGTCATCGCCTACGCCCTGGCCGGGACGATGGACTTCGACTTCGCCACCGAGCCGCTGGGTCAGGATCCCCAGGGCGAGGACGTCTTCCTCGCCGACATCTGGCCGGACCCGGCTGAGGTGCAGGCCACCATCGATGCCACCATCGACCGCGAGATGTACGAGCGCGACTACGCCGACGTCTTCGCGGGCGACGAGCGCTGGCGGGGCCTGGACACCCCTGGGGGCCAGACCTTTGCCTGGGACCCAGGCTCCACCTATGTGCGCAAGGCCCCCTTCTTCGAGGGGCTGACCATGGAGCTGACCCCGGTGGCGGATATCGAGGGAGCCCGGGTGCTCGCGCTCCTGGGGGACTCGGTGACGACCGACCACATCTCCCCGGCCGGGGCCATCAAGGCCGACTCCCCGGCGGGCCGTTACCTGTCCGAGCATGGTGTGGCCAGGGCTGACTTCAACTCCTACGGCTCGCGCCGCGGCAACCACGAGGTGATGATCCGCGGCACCTTCGCCAACATCCGCCTGCGCAACCAGCTCCTTGACGGCGTCGAGGGCGGGTACACCCGCAACTTCCTCACCGGTCAGACCGAGTCGATCTTCGACGCCTCCCAGGCCTACCAGGCGGCCGGTGTGCCGCTGGTGGTGCTGGGTGGCAAGGAGTACGGCTCGGGCTCCTCGCGCGACTGGGCGGCCAAGGGCACGGCGCTGCTGGGCGTCAAGGCCGTCATCGCCGAGTCCTTCGAGCGCATCCACCGCTCCAACCTCATCGGCATGGGCGTGGTGCCCCTTCAGTTCCCCGCGGGGCAGTCGGCCGCCTCGTTGGGGCTGGATGGCGCGGAGTCCTTCTCGATCACGGGCCTGACCGCCCTCAACGACGGCGTGACGCCGCGGACCGTGGAGGTGCGCGCCGAGCGGGCCGACGGGAGAGCGACGACCTTCGAGGCTCTCGTGCGCATCGACACCCCCGGCGAAGCCGACTACTTCCGCAACGGCGGCATCCTCCAGTACGTCCTGCGCTCGCTCGCCCGCGGCTGACAGGCCCTGATCCCGCCCGGGGCGCCCGCGCGGCGCGGCGGCATCGCCGTCGTTGGGGCCCACGGGCGCCGCGGGTGGCAGGATGGTCCGCGTGCTGCACGTCATCTTCTTCGAGCCGCGGATCCCCGGGAACACCGGGGCCGCCATCCGGCTGAGCGCCAACACCGGCGCCATGCTCCACCTCATCGACCCCCTGTTCGACATGGATGACGCCAAACTGCGCCGCGCCGGCCTGGACTACCACGACCTGGCCCGCACGCGCGTCCACGAGGACCTGGAGTCCTGCCTCGTCCACGTCCCCGGGAGGATCTACGCCTTCACCGCCCAGGCCGAGCGCCTGCACGCCCAGGTGGACTGGCGGGCCGACGACGCCCTCCTCTTCGGGCCCGAGCCGACCGGCCTGCCCGAGGAGGTCATGGCCCACCCCCGCGTGACCGACCGCGTTCGCATCCCCATGGTCGAGGGCAACCGCTCCCTCAACCTCGCCAACTCCGCGGCCATCGGGCTCTACGAGGCGTGGCGGGTCCTCGGCTTCCCCGGCGGGCGCTGAGCGGGCGGGGCGCCGCGCGGCTCAGGTGAGCTGGGAGGGACGCACCATGAGGTCCTCCACGGCCGCGCCCTGAGGCATGTCCACGGCCACGCGCACGGCGGAGGCCACCGAGTCCGGCGTCATGTACTCCGCCGGCCGGTACTCCTCGCCGGCTCCGTCCTGAAGGCGCTTCAGCAGCGGGGTGTCCACGCGGCCCGGGTAGATGGTGGTCACCCGCAGGTCCCCGCGCTCCTCCTCCCGCAGGCAGTCGGCCAGGGCACGCAACCCGTGCTTGGCCGCGCAGTACAGGGCCTGGCCCACGAAGGAGCGGTGCCCCGCGCCGGAGTTGATCATGACCACCAGGCCCTTGCGCACCCGCAGGGCCGGCAGCAGTAACTTGGTCAGATGTGCGACCGCCACCAGGTCCAGGTCGAGCGCCGAGCGCCACTGGGATGGCTCCAGGTCCTCCACGCGGCCCGGGGCCTCCACCCCCGCCGAGTGGACGAGCACATCGAGTCGGGGCAGCCCCAGGCCCGCCACCGCGCGGGCCAGCGCGTCGTCATCGGTCAGATCCACCGCCACGGCGCGCACCCGGGTGCCCGAGTGCTGGCGCAGGGCGACGGCCAGGTCGTCGAGGTCCGACCCCGTGCGGGCCATGAGGATGAGGTCATGATCCCGGGACAGGTCCCGGGCGATCGCCAGTCCGATCCCCGACGTCGCCCCCGTGACCACGGCGATCGGCCGACGCTGGTGGCGCCCGATCGGCGCCGCCGGGAACGCGCCGGTGACCGCTTCCACGAGTTCGCCGCGCGCCGCGTCCCGGCGGCTGCGGCGCGTGCCCGCCCCCTGCGAAGGGCTGGCCGCGCCCGTGGGGGAGGACGGGCTGGTCGGAGGCGCGGTGATGGGCGGCCCCGCCGCCCGTCGGCTCATGCCGGCCCCTGGAGGAAGGGCGCGGCGCCGGCCTCGCCGGGGAGCGAGTAGACGGCGGTCAGCGTCGCGCGGGCCAGGGCGTGCTGCGCCATTTGGAAGGCCGCCATGGCCGGCGTCGCCTCATCGTCGAGGCCCAGGGTCTCCACGTCCAAGGCGTGCACGGTGAAGACGTAGCGGTGGTCGCCGTCGCCCGCCGGGGGGTAGGGGCCGAAGTAGGCGTGATCGCCCGAGTCGCCCCGCAGGTGGAAGGCGGCGCCGTCGAGGGTCAGGTCCGAGGCCCCCGCCCCCTGCGGCAAGGAGGTCGTGGAGGCGTCGAGATCCACGATGGTCCAGTGCCACCAGCCCGATGGCGTCGGGGCATCGGGATCGAAGCAGGACACCGTGAAGGAGGCGGTGCCCTCAGGGAATCCCGACCACGACAGGGCGGGCGAGATGCTCTCACCCGCGGCGGCGGTGAAACGGTCCGAGATGCGCGCGCCAGCGGCGATGTCCGTCGACTCCAGGGTGAACGTGGGGACGGCGGGAAGCAGGTCATAAGGGAAAGGGGGGCGCGGGCGTCGCAGGTCGGTCATGGATGCCTCCGTTCTCGGTCGAGCCTATGGGGCCCACTCTAGACGTCGGCCCCGCCGTCCTGAAGGCGCCTGACGAGCGGGCTTCATTCCTGTCGCCCCCGCGCGCTACGCTCATGCCGAACTCGAACACATGTTCGAATGCACTGCGGGGAGGAGCCGCCATGGGCGGGGATGAGAGGCTCTCGCGCCTCCGGGCGGCCAGGAGCGCCCTGGCCAGCGCCGAGGAGCGCGCCGGCCTGCGCTCAGCGCGCCAGCCCCTCGCCCCCCGGGCCCGGGAAGGCCGCATCGGCGATCCCCCTCCCGGCCCCTGGCTCGGCGTGGGCGCCGCCACCAGTGGGGCCGTGGTCCTCACCGGCTCGACCAGTGCCCTCCTCGCCCTCCTCGCCCACCGCCAGGGGGCCCAGGGGTGGTGCGCGGTGGTCGGCGGGGATGACCTCGGCTGGTGCGCCGCCGCCCACCTCGGCCTCGCCCTCGACCGCGTGCTCGCCGTCCCCATCGGCGCGGGGGGCGGCGCAGGGGCCCGCGCGGCGCGGGGGGAGCTCGCCCCCGCCAACATCCTCGCCGTCACCGCCGCCCTGCTCGACGGCGTCGACGCCCTCCTCATCACCGCTCGCCCCGCCTCGCGCCTCCGCGCCCGGGACCGCGCCACCCTGACCGCCCGCGCCCGGGACCGCGGCGCCCTCATCCTCAGCCCCATCCCCTGGGAGGGCGCTCGCGTCCTGCGCGCCGAGCCCCGCGGCACCCTCGTTCCCCTGCGCGCCAGCGCTCAGGGCGCGCAGGAGATGCCCTCCGGATACCTCGACGCCCTGTCCTGGCGCCTGCGCGACGAGGCCCGAGGATCCCGCCTCGAGCTGCGCCTAGGAGGCCGCGGCATGGAGTGCGAGGGCTCCGCCGCCCCCGCCACGCCCGGCGCCCCTACTGCCCGCAGGGGGAGCGCATGAGCCCTCCGCCGCCCCCGACTCCCGCCGTCCCGCGACTCCTCGCCGTATGGGTCCCCGACTGGCCCGTCGTCGCCCTCACCCTCCAGGGTCGCGATCAGGCCCGGGCCCGCCGGGGATCCGGGCGGACCCCGCCCGATCCGGCCACCGGGCCCGTCGCCGTCATCGGCGCTCGGGGCGTCATCGCCGCCTCCCCAGCGGCCAGGGCCGCCGGCGTGGGCGTCGGGATGCGTCTGCGCCTGGCCCGATCCCTGTGCCCCGGCCTGGCCGTCATTCCCCCGCGCCCCGAGCAGGAGGCCCGCGCCTTCGAGGACGTCATGGAGGCCCTGACCGCCGTCCTCGCCGACCCCTCGGTCATGCGGCCCGGCCTGGCCCTGTCCGGCGCTCGCGGCCCCGCCGCCTGGGCCGGGGGAGAGGAGCCCCTCGCCGAGGCCGTCGTCGAGGCAGTCGCCCAGGGGGCCGGCGTCGAGTGCCAGGTCGGCATCGCCGACTCCCTCCTCGGGGCCGTCCTCGCCGCCAGGCGCGGCATCATCGTCTCCCCCGGCGCCACCGCCGAATTCCTGTCCCCCTGGCCGATGTCCTCCGCCCTGACTGCCCTGGCCTCCCGCGCGGCGGGGCAGGAGGCCAGGGCCGTCATCGAGACGCTCTCGCGCCTGGGCGTCCACCGCCTGGGGGATCTGGCCCGGCTCCCGCGCCGGGATATAGCCGCGCGATTCGGGCTCACCGGGGAGCGCCTCCACCTCCTGGCCAGCGCCGAGGCGCGCGACGCCCCCCGGGCCCCGCGCCCCCGGGCGGGCCTCGGCGTCGAGGAGCGCCCCGATCCGCCCATCGAGCGGGCCGATGCCGCCGCCTTCGCGGCCCGCGCCCTTGCCGAGCGCCTGGCCGCCCGCCTGGCGGGCGCGGGCCTCGGCGCGGGGCGGCTCCTCATCGAGGCCGCCTGCGAGGACGGCTCCGAGCTCGCCCGCTCCTGGATGCTCGACTCCTTCCCCGACCCCTCCTGGACCACGGACCGAGTCCGCTGGCAGATCGAGGGCTGGCTGGCTGGCCGCTCCGGCCGCCCGCCGGCCGCGCCCCTGACCCTCCTGCGCCTGACCGCTCTTGAGCCCGTCGTCGCCGGCGCCTACCCGGAGGGGCTGTGGGGAGCCCCGGGCGAGCGGGGGCGGCGCCTCGCCCGCAGGGCCGCCGAGCGCGTCGAGTCCCTCCTCGGGGCCGGTGGGGTGCTGACCCCCCGCCTCGTCCCCGGGCGGGATCCGCGCTCCCGCGCCCGCCTCATCGGCTGGGATGAGCCGTCCGCCGGGCCCTCCTCGCTGGGGCGCGCGGGCGGCGCCGCGCGCGAGGGGGCGCCGCCCTGGGCCGGGATGCTCCCGGAGCCGAGCCCCGCCACCGTCCCCTGCCACCGAGTGCCCGCGATCCTCGCCGATGCCACGGGGGAGGAGATCGGCGTCGACGCCCAGGGGATCCTCGACGGCGCTCCCGCCACCATCCGCATCGGGGAGCCGGGGGGCCCGGCCTCGGAGTGGGACGGGAGCGATGAGGTCCTGGCCTGGGCCGGGCCCTGGGCCATCGACGAGGGCTGGTGGGGGGCCGGCGCCCACCGGCGCGCCTACCTTCAGGTGACCCGCCGCTGCGGCCCTCCCCTGCTCCTGGAGCGCTCCGGGAGGTGGTGGCTCGACGCCGTCTACGACTGACTGTGAGGGGCCGTGACCGGCCGGGGCGGGCCTACGAGCGGGCGCTGGCGCGGCGCGACCGCCGACGGCTGAGCGCGATGACCACGAGCGCCGTGGCGCACGCCCATGCCAGTCCCAGGGCCCAGCCCGCCAGGATCTCCGTGAGGCGGTGGTAGCCGAGGTAGGCGCGGGAGGCGCCCACGGCGGCCGTGACCACCAGGGCCGCCGCTACGGCGCCCGCCCGCGCTGTCCGCGAAGCCGTTGAGATGAGGACGAACCCCGCCAGAAGAGCCATGAGAGCCGCGGTGTTGAGGGAGTGCCCCGAGGGGAAGGCCGTGGTGCGCGGGGGCGGGCCCAGGCGGAACTCGGCGCCCAGGCGCGGGCGGTTGAAGACTCCCTTGAGCGCGAGGGTGAGGATGGACGCGCCGCTCATGGAGGCCACCAGGGTGACCGCCTGCGCCCGAAGCCCCCGCAGGGCCAGCCCGGAAGCGATCGCCGCGGTGAGGAGTGTCAGGCCGATCGTCCCTCCCACGTGGGTGAGGGACCAGGCGAGGGGCGTGAGCGCGGGGGCGCGCAGCGAGGCCGTCCGCCTGGCCGCCCACAGGTCGATGGCCAGGCTCCGGCCGGGGGCGCCCGTGCCGGCGCGCCCGCCTGCGTCGACAGCGAGCGTGGCGACCGCCATGACGGTGAAGACGGCGAGCGCCACCGCCATCGTCCAGGCGAGGGCCCGACTGGACGGCAGGGACCGCGACGTTGGCCCGGGGAGCACCGGTGATGAGAATCGCACGAGGTCATCCTAGGGGCGCGCTGCGCGGGCGCCGTGGGAGCCCACGGGGCGCTCGCCGTCCCGGCGGGCTGCTCGGCGTCGCGCGGGGCGCCGCTGCCCCGTTACTCCCGGCCCAGGTCCGCCTGCGCGGGGTCCACGGTGGGGGCGTGGGTGACGATCTTGTGGCCCCACCACAGGGCCAGGAATACCGGGATGCCGATGTAGGGCATGAGGATCTTTCCCAGGGAGTCCCCACTGGTGATCGGCCCGTAGGCCTGCCCGATGATGATGGCGATGCAGGCCAGCAGGGCCACGATGGCGCCCGCGGGGAAGAACCGGGCCCGGTAGGGCAGGTCGGTCAGCGGGCGGCCCTGCGCCTTGAGGGCCATGCGGAAGCGCCAGTGGCACCAGGAGATGCCCGCCCAGGTGATGAAGCCCGCCAGGGCGGACAGGGTGAGCAGGAACTCGTAGGCGGCGCCGTCGCCGACGAGGGAGGTGATGAAGCCCGCCAGGCCCACGAGGGTCGTGGCCACGAGTGCGTTCATCGGCACCTGGTGGGAGGACAGGCGCGTGAGGAAGCGCGGGGCGTGCCCGCGCTCGGCCAGCGCGAAGAGCATCCGGGTGGAGGAGTACAGGCCGGAGGTGCCCGCTGAGAGCACGGAGGTGAGGATGATCGCGTTGATGACCGAGGCGGCCCCCAGGATGCCCGCCCGCTCGAAGACGAGCGTGAAGGGGGACACCGAGATATTGGACTCCGAGGAGTCGAGCAGATTGGGGTCGGTGTAGGGGATGAGGAAGCCGATGACGGCGATCGCCCCGATGTAGAACAGCAGGATGCGCCAGAAGATCGTGCGGATGGCGCGGGGGATGGTGCGCTCGGGGTTCTCCGCCTCGCCCGCGGCCGTCCCGATGAGCTCGGTGCCCTGGAAGGAGTAGCCGGCCACGAGGAGGACGAGGAGGATCCCCTTGCCGCCGCCCACGAAGGGCGCCTCGCCCGTGGTCCAGTTCGCCGTGCCCGGGCTGGGGCCGCCCAGGATCCCGGCGATCATCGCCGTGCCGAGGATGAGGAAGGCGACGACGGCGACCACCTTGATCGAGGCGAAGAGGAACTCGGACTCCCCGTAGGCGCGGGCGCTTAGGGCGTTAATAGTGAACAGGATGGCGAGGAAGAGGGCTGACCAGACCAGGGAGGGGACGTCGGGCAGCCAGTACTTCATCACCAGCGCCGCCGCCACGAGCTCGGCGGCCACGGTGATCGCCCAGTTGAACCAGTAGTTCCAGCCGATCGCGAAGCCGAAGGAGCGGGAGACGAAGCGCGTCCCGTACTCGCCGAAGGAGCCGGCCACCGGTAGGTAGGCGGCCATCTCGCCCAGGGACTGCATGATGAGCCACACCATGATGCCGACGGCGGCGTAGGCCACGAGCGCGCCGCCGGGGCCCGCCTGGGAGATGGTGGCGCCGGAGGCGACGAACAGGCCGGTGCCGATCGCACCACCGATCGAGATCATGGTGAGGTGGCGGCTGAGCAGGCTGCGGCGCAGCTCCTGGGGCTCGCCCCGCTCTCCGTCAGGGGCTGCGGCGCCCGCGGGCTGGGAATCGGTCATGCTGGATCCTGGATCGAGGTGGCGCGGCGCTCAGGGATGAGTCGCCGACATGAGGAATGCGGGCACAGTAACTACCCCGCGGGTGAACGACGGGGATTGTCTCACGTGGCTGCCTCAGGGGCGCCCGAGCGCCGTCCCGACTCGGGCGCGCTATTCTGTACACGTGTTCGAATCCGCTGCTCGGGAGGGGGCCGCCCATGCCGTCCGCGCACCGCTACGCCGAGCTCCACGCCCACTCGGCCTACTCCTTCCTCGACGGCGCAAACGAGCCCGCCGAGCTCCACGCCGCGGCCGCCGAGCTCGGCCTGGAGGCCCTGGCCCTGACCGATCACGACGGCATGCCCGGCATCGTCAAGCACGCCCAGGCCGGGCGGGCCCACGGAGTCCCCACCATCCACGGCGCCGAGCTCACCCTCGATGACGCCTCCCGCCTGCCGATCCTCGCCCGCGACCCCCGCGGGTACCGGCGCCTGGCCGCCGCCATCTCCCATCACAACCTCGCCGCCGGGCGGCGCGAGGAGCCGGCCCATCGCCTCCAGGACCTCGCCGCGGCCCTGGAGGGCGGGGGGATCCTGGCCCTGACCGGCACCGCCAACGGCCCCCTGCGCCGGGCCCTGGGGGACCCGCGCCGCCCCGCCGAGTGGAGCCTGGCGGCGGCTGACGCGGCCCTGGGGCGGCTCGTCGATCTCCTCGGGCCTGACGGCGTCGCCGTGGAGCTCGCGCTCGACGGGTCCTTCACCGACGCGCCGCTGACCGAGGCCCTGGGCTCCCTGGCCCGCGCCCACCGCCTGCCGCTCGTGGCCACCGGCGCCGCGCGCTGCGCCCGCCCGGCCGATTCCCACCTGGCCGATGTGCTCATCGCCACCCGCCTGGGCACCGACCTGGACTCCGCGCGCGGACACCTGCCCGCCGTCGGCCGCCACCTGCGCGGCCCCGATCAGATGGCGCGCCTGCACCGCCGTGATCCGGCCGCCGTCGACGCCGCGGCGGATATCGGGGCGGACCTGGCCTTCGACCTCGCCCTCGTCGTCCCCGACCTGCCCATCCCACCCGTCCCCGAGGGGCACACCCCAGCTACCTGGCTGCGCGAGCTCACCCGGCGCGGCGCCCTGGAGCGCTACGGCTCCCCCCGCGAGGAGCCCGAGGCTTGGAGGACCCTGGTCCACGAGCTCGACGTCATCGAGTCCCTCGGCTTCCCCGGCTACTTCCTCATCGTGCGCTCCATCGTCGACTTCTGCGCTGAGGCCGGCATCCTGTGCCAGGGGCGCGGCAGCGCCGCCAACTCGGCTGTCTGCTACGCCCTGGGCATTACGGCCGTGGACGCCGTGCGCCACCGGATGCTCTTCGAGCGCTTCCTGTCCCCGGGGCGCAGGGGGTACCCGGATATCGACCTGGATATCGAGGCCTGCCGGCGCGAGGAGGTCATCCAGCACGTCTACGCCCGCTACGGGCGCGAGCGCGCCGCCCAGGTCGCCAACGTCATCTCCTACCGGCCGCGCTCGGCCGTGCGCGACGCTGCCCGGGCCCTGGGCCACCCCAGTGGGCTCCAGGACCGGTGGGCGGGCCTCATGGACCGCTGGTCCACCGTGCGCGCGGACCTGGCCGAGGGCGCGCCGGGCGGTGGGGGAGGTGCGGGCGACGGCGCCCCGGGAGGCGGTGACGGCATTCCCGACCAGGTCCTCGACGTCGCCGAGTCCCTCCTGCGCCTGCCCCGCCACCTGGGCGTCCATTCCGGCGGCATGGTCCTGGCCGACCGCCCCATCACCGAGGTCTGCCCCGTGCGCTGGGCCGCCATGGAGGGGCGCACCGTCCTGCAGTGGGACAAGGACGACTGCGCCGACGCCGGGCTGGTCAAGTTCGACCTGCTTGGCTTGGGGATGCTCACCGCGCTGCGCCTGGCCTTCACCAGCCTGGCCGCCCGTGGGGAGACCGTGCCCGAGCTCGCGCCCGGGGGAGAGCTGCGCGCGGCGAAGGTCGGCCGCCCCTGGGACCTGCACACCCTGCCCGAGGAGGACCCGGCGGTCTACCGGCTCCTGCGGGCCGCGGACACCGTGGGCGTCTTCCAGGTCGAGTCGCGCGCTCAGATGGCCACCCTGCCGAGGCTGCGCCCCGAGACCTTCTACGACATCGTCGTCGAGGTCGCCCTCATCCGCCCCGGCCCCATCCAGGGCAACGCCGTGAGCCCCTACCTCCGGCGCCGGCTCGGCCGAGAGCCCATCACCTACCTTCACGACTCCCTCAAGCCTGCCCTGGCCAAGACCCTGGGCGTGCCCCTGTTCCAGGAGCAGCTCATGCGGATCGCCATCGACGCCGCCGGCTTCACCCCCGCCGAGGCCGACGCCCTGCGCCAGGCCATGGGCGCCAAGCGCTCGGCCGAGCGTATGGAGGCCCTGCGCGCCCGGCTCGTGGACGGCATGACGCGGCGCGGGGTGGGCCGGGCCGACGCCGAATCGGTCTTCGCCCAGCTCAGGGGCTTCGCGGACTTCGGCTTCCCCGAGTCCCACGCCTTCTCCTTCGCCTACCTCGTCTACGCCTCCGCCTGGCTCAAGGCCCGCCGGCCCGAGGACTTCTACGCTGGCGTCCTGGGCGCCCAGCCCATGGGCTTCTGGTCGCCCGCCACGCTCGTGGCCGACGCCCGCCGCCACGGGGTGCGCGTCCTGCCCGCCGACGTCAATGCCTCGGCGGTCGAGGCCGGGGTGGAGCAGCGCCCCGCGACGCCGGGCCCCGACTGGGAGCTCCTCACGCCCTCCCCGCACGCCCTGGCGCCCCTTGACGTCCACCCGGACCTGGCCGTGCGCCTCGGGCTGGGCGGCGTCAAAGGCCTGGGCGGAGCCGCTGAGCGGATCGTCGCCGAGCGCGCCGAGAACGGGCCCTTCACGGACCTGGCGGACCTGGCCCGACGCGTGCGGCTGACGACGGCGAGGCTGGAGTCCCTGGCCGCTGCCGGGGCGCTGCGCTCACTCGGAGCGGATCGGCGCGAGGCCCTCTGGGCGGCGGGGGCGGTCTCCGGGGAGATGGGGCGGAGCCGCGCCTCCTCCCCGGGCGGGGCCTGGTCCCAGCCGCCGCTGCCGGGCACCGCCGTCGGCGCGAGCGCGCCGGAGCTGACCCCGATGACCCCCGCGGAGGAGGCCGTCGCCGATATCCGGCTCACGGGGGTGTCCTCCTCGCGCTCCCCGATGGCCCTCGCGCGCCCCGCGCTGGCGGCCGACGGCATCCTCACGATCGCCGAGGTGGCGCGCCGGGCGGGCCAGCGGGCGCGGGTGGCGGGGGTCGTCACCCACCGGCAGCGCCCCCACACGGCGTCGGGGATGGTCTTCCTCAACCTGGAGGATGAGACCGGTTTGCTCAACGTCGTGTGCTCCGCGGGCATGTGGCGCCGCTACCGGGGGATCGGCCGGCGGGCCGGCGCTCTCGTGGCGCGCGGGATGGTGGAGGCCGACGACGGGGCGGTGGCCCTCATCGCCGAGCGACTGGAGGCCTTGGGCGGGATCGTGGCGCCGTCGAGCCGCGACTGGGCCTGAACCGGGCCTGCATCCAGGGCCCGAGGGCGATCGGGATGGGCGGGGCTCGGGCGTCCTCAGGGCTTCGCGCGGATCTCTGAGTAGGCGGGCAGTTCCCCAATGACCGGCGCGTCCTTGACGTGGAGCTCGGAGTAGACCGACCAGGCGACGCTGATGAGGGGGACGGCGATGACCGCGCCGAGCAGGCCTGCGGAGTAGGTGCCCACCGCCACGCCGATGATGACGACCACCGGGTGCAGTGAGACCTGCTTGCCCATGATGAGGGGCTGGAGGATGTGCCCCTCGATCTGGCCGATGCCCGCCACGCCGAGGCACACGATGATCATCGTGAGGAAGCCCTTGGAGGCCAGGGCCACGATCATGGCCACGACCATGGCCACCGGCGCGCCGAGCAGCGGGATGAAAGCACCGATGAACACGAGCACGCCCAGGGGGGCGGCCAGGGGGATCCCGATGAGCTGCAGGAAGATCCCCGCCATGATGCCGTCGGTGGCGGCCACGAGCACGGTGCCCCGGGCGTAGCCGGCGAAGGTGTACCAGCCGGCGCCGGCCGCGCGGTGGACGGGCTCGCGCAGGTGGGCGGGCAACTCGTTGAGGAACCAGCGCCACATGCGGCCCCCGGAGGCCAGGAAGAAGATCGTGCAGAACAGGGCCAGGGCGAGCACGGCGAAAACGTCGACGACGGCGCCCGCGTTGGCCAGGGCCTCGGAGACGAGGGTCGGCGCGTTGGTGCGCAGGTACTCCTGGCCCTTGACGACGAGGCTGTGCACCTGGGCGAAGATCTGGTCCTCGGTCAGGTGCAGGGGCAGGGGGCCGTGCTCGAGGAAGTTGACGATCGTGTCGATGCCGGTGTTGAACTGGTCGGCGAGGCTGCCCCACTGATCCGTCACCGAGGTGATGACGTAGAACATGAGGCCGGCGACGACGCCGATGGCCACCCCGAGCGCGAGGAAGGTCGCCGCGTAGCGGGGCATGACGCGGGCGAAGAAGGTCACGAGGGGCTGTAGGAGGGTGGTGAACACGAGGGCGATGAATAGCCCGACGACCACCGGGACGAGTTTGAAGGTCGCGAAGAAGACGAGGCTGATGATGATGAGGAGCCCCAGCCCCAGCCAGGCCGCGATCCCACCGCGCACGAGCCAATGGGGCAGGGCGTCCAGGACGGTGGGCCTGGAGGCCACGACGACGGTGGGCGGGGTGGCCGGATCCGCGGCGGCGGTCCTCTCGGCGCCCACCGACCCCTGGGCCCCCTCCTCCCGCGCGGCCCCGCTGGCCGGCGCGCGCCCGTGATCGACGGGATCGTGGGGCTGTGCGGTCATCGGCGCCGTGGTGCCCGCCGCGCCGGGGACGGCGGTGGCGCCGGGGGTGTCCGCGGCGTCGTCGGGGGCGTCTGGCGCGCCGTGGGGCGCTGGGTCTCGGGGACTCGTCATGATCCTCGCGTCTCGCTCTCACTGACGGTTCCCGGCCAGCCTACTAGCGTGGAACCATGAGTCCCTCACGCCGTGCCGGTTCCCGACCGCCATTCCGCCTGCCGCGCGTCGCGGCCCTGACCCCGGGCAGGGGCGGCCAGCCCCGCCTGCTCATCGACGCGCCCTCGGGGGCCGCCGAGATCTACCTCCATGGAGCGCACCTGACCTCCTGGATCCCCCGGGGCGGCGGTGAGGTCCTGTTCACCTCCCGCCAGGCCGTCTTCGACGGGCGGACCGCCATCCGGGGCGGCGTGCCCCTGTGCCTCCCCTGGTTCGCCTCCGGGCCCGACGGCGCGCGGAGGCCCTCCCACGGATGGGCCCGGATCATGGAATGGGAGCCGCGCTGCGTCGAGAGCCGGCCCGACGGCGCCGTGCGGGTCCTCATGGCCCTGAAGCATGACGGGCTGAGCCTCCTCTACGAGATCAGCGTGGGGGAGGAGCTGGGGCTGTCCCTGTCGATCAGCAACCGGGGGCCGGCGCCCCGGAGCGTGGAGGCGGCGCTGCACACCTACCTGCGGGTCGGCGACGTGACCGCCGTGCGGATCGTCGGGCTGGAGGGGCGCGAGTACGTGGACAAGGTGGCCGGGGGCGCCGCCTCGGTGCAGGCCGGCCCCCTGGGCGTGCGCGGCCCCGTGGACAGGATCTACGAGTCCGGCGCGCCGACGATGGTCTTCGACCCGGCGCTCGGCCGCCGCGCGCGGGTCTCGCCCACGGGGTCGGAACAGACCGTCATCTGGAACCCGTGGAGCAGTGGCGCCGCCGCGCTGGCGGATATGGCCGAGGAGGAGTTCCCGACGATGGTGTGCGTCGAGACCGCCCGGCTGGGCCGTTCCGCGGCCCTGCTCGGGCCGGGGGAGACCATGGCCATGGGGGCCAGGATCGCCGTCGAGAGCCTGTGAGGAGCGGGGTGAGCCCGGGCGCCGCGGCGCTGTGAGATGAAGCACCGCGGGGTGATTTGCGCGCGAGCGCTCCTCCTGGGTAACTTTCTCTGCGTTGCCGGCGCGGGATGCCCGAGCGGGCGGCGCAACTGAATAGGTCCGAGTGGCGGAATTGGTAGACGCGCTAGCTTGAGGTGCTAGTGCCTTATTAAACGGGCGTGGGGGTTCAAGTCCCCCCTCGGACACGGCGAGGGCGGGCCCCAGGAGTGATCCTGGGGCCCGCCCTCATTTTTTCTGCTCCCGGTTGTTTTGCTTCCGGTTGCTCCCGGACGGGGCTCAGGCCCACTTGGGCCGGAACAACTCCGGCCTCGATGACGACAGCAGCAGGACGAGCAGCCAGATCGGCCCGGCGAGGGGCACGAAGCTGATGAACCACCATCCGCCGGACTTGCCGACGTCGTGGAGGCGGCGGACCTGGACCGCGATGGAGGGGATGATGAGAGCCAGGTTGAAGATCGCAATGGCGATGAGGCAGGGGGTCGCGATGGCGACCGCCCAATCGGCCACATCGGGCTTGTCATAGACCGTCTTGGCGGGGATCTCGCCGACCCTGAGCGAGACGACGGCGATCGTCAGCAGGCCGACGGAGACCAGGAGGCGGAACAGCAAGGGCCACACCAGCTCGGAGACCGAGGCGGTTCCCCGGAACTGGGCGTAGCGGCGGAAGAAGCGGCGCAGGGCCTCGCCGAAGGAGGCCCCGGGGAGGGCGGCGAGCTCAGCGGGGAGCATGGGCGTCTGGGGCACCCCAGGAGCGGGGGCGCCCATGGGGTCGCCGGGCTGGGCATAGGGAACCTGAGGAGGCTGGATGCTCCCATGGGAAACGGACAAGATGACTCCTGTTGGTGAAAGACAAGGACTTACGGCCTGCGATGATGTTGGCTCATCGCCAGAACCGCCGCACATCGTAACGGATTCGTATCGCCCTTGACGTAGACCTCGATCCGCGCCGCGCAGGGCGGTCGCCCCCGTGCCGGGCTCCGCGGCTGCCGTTCCGGCCAGGGGGCGGCGGGCCGCCTGATTAGGATCGGGGCATGCAGCCCTTCGAGATCACCGTCCCAGCCGAGGCGGGCCGCCCGGGCCTCCTCCTGTCCGCGCCTACGATGGACGACGCCGAGCGGGTCCACGAGATCTGCCAGGACCCCGAGATCCACCGCTGGACGCTCGCCCCCTCGCCCTATTCCCTCGACGACGCCAGGCGCTACCTCGCCGACGTTGTCGCCCCCGGCTGGGAGACGGGGAGCGAGCTCACCTGGGCCATTCGCGAGCGGCGCGGCGCGGGTGGGGATGGCGCGGACGGGAGGCTCGTGGGGATGATCGGGCTGCGCCTCGACTCCTCCGGCAGGGGCGATCTCGGCTTCTGGGTGGCGCCCGAGGCCCGCGGCAGGGGGGTGGCCACTCGGGCGGCGGGCGCCGTCGTCGATGCCGCCCTCGATCCCGGCGCCCTGGCCCTTCCCGCCGTGTCCTGGAGCTGCTGGATCGAGGACGGCGTGCCCAACTGGCCGTCGTGGCGGATCGCCTGGTCCCTCGGCTTCACCCGCGAGGGGCTGCGGCGCGCGGCTCTCGTGCGCGATGGGCGCCGCCTCGACGAGTGGACGGCCACGCTCCTGGCCGGGGAGCCCCGGCGCCCCGTGGCCCCCTGGGACGGGCCGGCGGTGCCCGCTCAGGCCCCGCTCGTCGCTCATGACGGCGTCGGCGAGCGCGAGGGCGACGACCCTGAGGCGCTCGTGCGGCGGTTCCACCGCGTCTACGGGCTGCCCATCCGCGACGATGGGCCGAGCCTGGACCGCGAGAGCCTGGACATGCGGATGAGCCTGATCGCCGAGGAGTTCGCCGAGCTGACCGGCGCCGTTTACGGCCGGGCCGCCAGGGCTGAGATCGAGGCCGCCTGTGCCCGGGCGCGCGCGGCCGACGACGGCTCCCGGGACCTCGTCGAGACGGCGGACGCTCTGGCGGACCTCGTCTACGTCATCTATGGGATGGCCCTGGAGACCGGCATCGACCTGGCCGCCGTGCTGGCCGAGGTGCAGCGCTCCAACATGTCCAAGCTGGGCGAGGACGGGCGCCCGATCTACCGTGAGGACGGCAAGGTCCTCAAGGGCCCGGGCTACTTCCCGCCGGATGTGGCCCGAGTGCTGCGCGAGCCGCGCGGGGCCGACCGGGCCCGCGGGCAGCGGTAAGGGCCCGGGACTCGCCGTGCGGGGGCGGCCGGTATTGGGAAGCGCGCCGGGATCGGGATAGCCTGGCCCGGCCCACAGCAGAATCGGTCGGCCCGGTCCGAGGACGGACCCGCGCCCGGCCCCCGTGAGAGGACCCCCATGGCACGTGTCACCATCGTCGGCGGAGGCTACGGCGGCATCACCCTGGCCAAGGCGCTCGACGGCATCGCCGAGGTCACCCTGGTCGAGCAGAAGGACGCCTTCGTCCACCACGCCGCCTCCCTGCGCGCGGCGGTGGATGCGGAGTGGTCGGAGAAGATCTTCCTGCCCTACGACAGGCTCCTGACCAACGGCCGCGTGGTGCGCGGCACCGCCATGGCGGTTAAGGGCACCACCGTCCAGGTCTCCGGCGAGGGCGATATCCAGGCCGACCACCTCGTGCTCGCCACGGGCACCAACTACCCGTTCCCCGCCAAGCACCTGGAGTCCACGGCGGCGATCGCCAAGGCCCGCATCGAGCGCGTGCGAGCCTCCCTGGGCTCCGCCAAGCGCGCCCTCATCCTGGGCGCGGGCGCCGTCGGCCTGGAGTTCGCCGGCGAGATCACCTCCGCCTTCCCGGACCTGCGCGTGACCATCGTCGAGGCCGGTCCCACCATCCTGCCGCAGGGTGACTACAAGGCCGAGCTGCGCGACTCGATCGCCGCCCAGCTTGCCGAGCGCGGCGTTGAGATCATCACCGGGGACACCCTGGCCTACCTGCCCCCGATCGACATCGGCGGCCTCGCCCCCTTCCGCGTGACCACCACCGGTGGGCGCACCATCGAGGCCGACATCTGGTTCCGCGCCTACGGGGCCTCCGCCGCCACGGGCTTCCTCGGCGAGGACTATGACGAGATCCGCCGCTATGACGGCACGATCCGCGTGGATGACAAGCTCCGGGTCATCGATCACCCGGGCGTGTGGGCCATCGGGGACATCGCCGACGTCCGCGAGTCCAACCGCGCCCAGCACGCTCGTGACCACGCTGCCGTCGTCGCCCAGAACATCCAGGACATCATGGCGGGCCGCGAGCCGTCGGCCTCCTACGCGCCCCAGTCCGATCTCGTCGTGCTCCCGCTGGGGCCGGTCGGCGGCGCCTCCCAAGTGCTCAAGGACGGGGTGAGCGTGGTTGAGGGCCCCGAGTTCACCAATCGCATCAAGGGCGAGGACCTGTTCACGGAGAATCTGCGCGAGCAACTCGGCCTGGCCGGTTGACCTCGTCCCCGCCCGGGCGCGGCCGCGGGCGTCCTGGCCCCCTCACGCGGGGCCAGGACGCTGATGTGGTGCGCGCCGCCGGGGGATGCCGGTAGGCTGGCGCCATGACGAACGACCCGCGGTCCGCGCTCAACCGACTCATCGCCGCCTTCGAGGCCCACCTCGACGCCGCCGCGACGGGTGATGAGAACTCGCCGGCAGTGGTCGCCGCTGAGAACGCCCTCCAGGACGCCTTCATCACCTACGACGACGTCCTGTTCACCGCCTACGGCATCGAGCTCCCCTTCGACACCTACGACGATGACGACGACATCATCGACATCGATGACGACGATGATGAGGATGACGACGTCGACTATGACGATGATGAGGACGATGACGTCGACTACGACGATGAGGACTGATCTGCCAGGCCCCGTCGGGGCGGCCTGATCGGTCAGAACCTCTCGGGGTAGCCGATCCTCGGGGCGCTGACCTCGCCGAGGGCGTGGCGGATCTGCGCGGGCAGATCGAGGTCCTGCGCTGAGAGCGCTCCTTGGAGTTGCGCCGGGGTGCGGGCTCCCACGATCGTGGAGGCGATGCCCTCGGCATCGCGGGCCCAGGCGAGCGCCACCTCGACGGGCTTGCGGTCCAGGCCCGCGGCGGCCGTGGCCACCGACTCCACGATGCCCCGGTGCTCGCTGCCCAGGTACGCCGAGGCGTAGGAGCGCAGGTGCGGGGAGGCGGCCCGCGAGTCCGCGGGGATCGTGGCCCGGTACTTGCCGCTGAGGACCCCCCGACCCAGTGGCGCGTAGCCGATGACGCCGAAGCCCATGGCCGCGGCGGCGGGGATGACCTCCCGCTCGATGCCCCGGTTGAGCAGGGAGTGCTCCACCTCGACGGCGGCCATCCCGGGTGCGTCAGGGCCCTCGGCGAGCAGGCTGGCGACGCGCGCGCTCGCCCACGCGGGATGGTTGGAGACCCCCACGTAGCGGGCCCGACCGGAGGCGACGGCGCGACGCAGGGCGTCGGCCGTCTCCTCCAGGGGGGTGGCGGGGTCGGGGACCTGGACGAGCCACAGGTCGAGATGGTCCGTGCCCAGGGTCTCCAGGGTCGCGTCGAGGCTGTCCAGGAGCGTGCCGCGCGAGGCATCGGCGGTGGCCGGGCCATCGCCCGTGCGCCAGGTGCGGACCCCCGCCTTGGACACGATGATGAGGTCCTGGCGGTTGACGTAGTCGCGCAGGAGGGTGCCGATGGTGCGCTCGGCCAGGCCCTCGGTGTAGGTGGCGGCGGTGTCCAGGAGGGTGCCGCCGGCGTCGAGGAAGATCCCGAGCTGGTCCTTGGCCTCGACCTCGTCGGTGTCCCGGCCCCAGGTCATCGTGCCGAGGCCGACGGCGGACACGCGCAGGCCGGTGCGGCCCAGTCTCCTGTACTCCATGCTGCCAAAGGTACCCGCCCCGACCCCGAATCCTCGTGCCGCGCGCACCGGGGCGGGGTGGCGGCCCCGCTACTTGCGAACCGTCATGGTCCAGGAGGCGGGGCCGACGGTCTCGAACTCGGTGACGGTGTAGCCGTTCTTCGCGGCCCAGGCGGGCAGGGTTTCTGTTCCCTGGGTGCAGTCGAAGGCGATGACGAGCTCGTCGCCGGCGTCGAGGTCCTCCATGGCCTCCTCCGCCTCCATGACGGGGAAGGGGCAGACCTGGCCGTTGGTCTCGAGGATCGTGCGCATGATGGCGTCCTTTCAGCGTGAAGGTATCGGTGTGAAGGGGGATGGGGGCGCGCCGTCGCCCCCGCGGGTTAGGCGTGGGCGGGCGCGGCCTCGCGGGCGGGGGAGGGCTCAGCGGCGCCAGCCGCCTTGGCGCGGGCGGCGCGGGCGGCGCGCCGCTTCTGGCGGGGGCGGATGAGCAGCGCCCAGGCGGCGGCTCCGACCCCGAGGACCTGGAAGACCAGCGCGATCCAGCCCTGCCAGGACAGCAGGGAGGTCTGCACGAGGGCGTTGCCGATGGAGCAGCCGCCGGCCCAGGCGGCGCCCACGCCCATGAGGAGGCCGCCCAGGATGGAGCGGATGATGATGGTGGCGTCGGGGACGCGCACGCGGAACTCGCCGGAGGCCTTCGCGGCGATGAAGGAGCCCAGGAGGATGCCCAGCACGAGCAGGACGCCCCAGTCGAAGCGGCCGGTGTCCCCGGTGACGATGACGCCGATGAGGTTGGCCGACGGCGTCGTGATGCCCAGGCCGTCCTCGCGGCCGGCCGCCCAGGACAGGGGCCAGGCGGCGGCCGCGACGATCCCGACGATCGCCCCGGTGGCCAGGGGGTTCCAGCGCTTCTCCAGGAGCAGGTGGGCCAGGCCGGTGCGGCGGGCGGGCAGGGTGGGCTGGGGGCCGCGCGCAGCGGTGAGGCGCAGCTGCCTGCGGGCCAGGAGGGCGACTCCGACGGCGAGGGCCGCCACTCCCACCCACTGGGGCAGGTGCAGCGCGGCCGGGATGGTGGTGAGCTCGGTGGTCCACAGGCCCTTCACCCAGCGGGTGGGGCCGGCGAGGATGCCGGTCTTGGCCGCGGCGGCGGATAGCGCGTAGGCGATGAGGGCGAACCAGGATCCGACGAGGCCCTCGCCGGCGCGGTAGTAGGTGCCGGTGGCGCAGCCTCCCGCCAGCACGATGCCGACTCCGAAGAGGAGGGAGCCGACGGCGGTGGCGACCACGGAGAGCTGGGGCGCCTCCGGGGCGATGGTGCCGGTGAGGGTGAGTGCGAGGACGCCGACGGCCTGGACGGCGATGGCGATGAGGAAGGCGGTGAGCCAGAAGGAGGATCGTGAGACCCAGAGGTCCCGGAACGCGCCGGTGATGCAGAAGCGGCCGCGTTGGAGGATGAAGCCGAGGGTGGCTCCGGTGATCAGTCCGGTGATGATCATGGGGGTCCTTCCTGGGGTGGGGCGCGGGTGCGGCGCCCGGTTGTTGGGAGGGCCCGGGTGACGGGGCGTGCGGCGCCGTGGCGCGGAGGCGCTGGGAGCGGCGGTGGTGACGCGTCGCGCGTTCGGCGGCCGCGAGGGGGCGCGGTGCCGTCACCCGGGGTGTCGGGTGAGTGGTGCGCCTGGTCCGGGGAGGCCGGCGCGGTTATCGCGCCGTGGCCGGTGAGGGGGCTCGCTGGGTGCTGGTCGCGGAGCGCTGCCCTCAGATCGCCTGGACCAGGCAGCGCATACACATGGCAACCCCGCCGAGGGCGGTGCGGTTGCGGCGTGCGTGGTCCGTGCTCATGCGATCGTCCGTTCAGTCGTGGCGCCGCGAGGTGCGGCGACGTGGCCGGACGTTATCGGGGCGAGTCCCGCTGTGGCAAGCGGTGTCCGCATGGCGACTCGCGCCGAGCGGGCCGGGCGCGTCAGCGGGCGCCTGCCGAGGCGACGCTGGCGCGGGCGGTGAGAAGGCGGGCGACGCCGTCGTCCGGCAGTGGGGGAGTCTCCCCGCCGAAGAGGGGGCAGCGGGACTGGAAGGCGCACCAGCCGCACAGGGGGCCGCGCTTGGGGGTGAAGGCGCCGGCGTGGGCGCAGTCCTCGATGTCGTCCCAGATGCGGGCCAGGCGCGTCTCGGTGGCCTCGAGCTCGGGCAGGCGCGGGTCATGGGTGAGGGTGCGGCCGTCCTTAAGGTAGAGGAGTTGGAGGCGGGCGGGGGCCCGCCCGCGCAGGCGCCACAGGACGAGCCCGTAGAAGCGCATCTGGAACAGCGCCTCCTCCTGGAATCTGGGGGAGGGGGACTTGCCGGTCTTGTAATCGACGACGCGCATGGCGCCGTCGGGGGCGATGTCGAGGCGGTCGACGAATCCGCGGATGAGCAGGCCGTCGGCGACCTCGGTCTCCACGAAGAGCTCGCGCTCGGCGGGGGCGAGGCGCTGAGGGTTCTCCATGCGGAAGTAGGAGGTGATGAGGTCTCGCGCCTGGCCGAGCCAGGCCTCGATCTGCGCGGGCTCCTCGAAGAGCCCCATGACCTCAGGGCTCTTGGCGCGGTGAGCCTCCCACTGCTCGGGCAGCATGGCGAGGGCGGCCTCCGGGGCGCGCTCGCGCGCGGGCAGGTCGTAGAGGCGCTCAAGGATCGCGTGGACGAGCGTGCCCTTGTGGGTGGCGAGGGAGCCGGGCTCGGCCAGGCCGTCCACGGCGCGCAGGCGGAACAGCAGGGGGCACTGGAGGAAGTCCTTGGCGCGCGATGGGGAGAGCGCCGCCCGGCGCGGCCCCCTGCGCGCGGAGCGGCCGGCGCCTGGGCCCGTGGCCCGCGGCCGGGTGGTAGCCGGGGCGGCGGGCCGCCCGGGGGATGAGGGCACTGCGGGTGCCGCATCTGCTGTCATGGTGGCACCGTACCCCGGGGCTCCGACATGAATCCGGGTGACGGGAGGGGGAGGGCGCGCGTGGGAAGACGGTGAGGGCCTCTGGGCAGCGGTGCGGAGGGCGCCCCTGGCCCGTATGTCCGTAAGAGTCCGTGGCCTGGTGAGAACTAGGATGCGGCCATGGATGCGTTATCTCTGGGTGGCGTGGCCTCCAGTGTTGTCTCGGTGCTCCTGCGCACCGTGGAGCTGTGCCTCAACCCCACGTTGGCCGGCGCGGCCGCGCTGAGCAATGATGGTCGGCAGGCCGCTGACCGGCTCGGCGATGCCGCTCATGACGAGGGCGCAGAGGGGCGGATCGCCAAAAGGATTGAGAAGCGCCTGGAAGAAGAGGCGGAACGGCTTCCGTGGGAGAGGCGTGCTGAGCTCGATGGCGTGGCGGTCGCCGTGGAGGCGGTCCTCACGAAGGCGCTGGAATCGGATGAGGCGCTGCTGGAGGCGGTGCGGCGCCCGGAAGGGCTCGCCGAGTTCCTGAAGAGGCAGGGGCGGGCTCAGAGGGCTGATCTTCCTGCCGCTGCTGAGCCCGCATTCGATTCCCTCATCGGGATCGTGGCCCGGGAGCTCGCGACGATCGCGCCGTTGTCGCCGTCATTCGATAAGGCGCGCGCTCGGTATGTCATGGATGTGCTCGATAAGATCAACGCGACGGCGTCGCGCACCGAGCATAAGGTTGAGGCTGTGCTGCTGAGTCAGCAGGAGATGTCCGGGAAGATCGATCGGCTTGGAAGCGGGAGGGGCCGGCCGAATCCTTTCAGTGATGGGCCCACGCGTTTCGGGGCTATTCCTGATCCGGCCCCGGGTTATATTGTGCGCGATGAGGATCATCGTCTGCGTGAGGCGCTCGCTCATGGTGAGGGGGAGGCTCGCTTGGTGCTGCGCGGCATGAAAGGGGTTGGTAAGTCCCAGATCGCGGCGCAGTACGCGTGCGAATGCCGGGAGGCGGGTTGGAGTCTCGTGGCCTGGGTCAACGCGGCTCCCGCCGGCGCCCCAGACAGAGGGCTGCCCAGCGGCGTGGAGACGGGGCTCGCCGAACTGGCGAACCAACTCGGACTCGTTGATCCATCGGATCCGCCCAGGAAGAGCGCTCGGTTCATGGTGGACTGCCTCAACTCGGGCGGGGCGGCGGATCGGCTCATCGTGTTCGACAACCTGGAGCGTGCCGATGACCTTCGGGAGTTGAAGCTGACGGGTCCCGGAATGCGGGTCATCGTGACGACGAACCTCCGAGGCGGGGGATTAGGTGAGACGATCCCTGTGGAGGTCTTCGGCCGGCGCCAGTCCCTGGCCTTTTTGCGGGAGCGGATCCCCGGGATCGCTGATGCCCATGCCGACGGGCTCGCCGAGCTCCTTGGTGATCTTCCTCTGGCGTTGTCCCAAGCGGCGTCAACGATGAGGGATCAGAGGTTCGCTCCGCTGGAGTACATGGAGCTTCTTGAAGAGGCGCCACTTGAGGAGGCGATGGATCGCTCGGATGACGAGGACTACCCGCACGCCGTGTGGCAGGCTTTGCGCCTGAGTCATCAGACCGCCCTGAAGGCGCTGGGTGAGCGGGATGAGGAGCAGGCCCGTCTGGCGCGTCTTCAGCTGGGGATGCTGTCGATCATGCCGGAGGGCGGTGTTCCTCGTGACTGGCTCTACCGTGCTGATGCTGGTCATTCTCTGGCGGCGAGGAAGTCATTGGCCTTCCTCAGCAAGCGCGGCATTGTCTCGGAGACGGAGAATGATGGCGCCCGCGCGGGTATCGTTTCCCTGCACCGCCTCCAGTCGAGACTGGTTCGAGAGGATGCGCGCCGTGATGGTGAATCAGAGGTGATCGCTGAAGCGGTCATCTCCGCCCTCTCGGAGGCGCTTAACGAGTCCGATCCCAATAATCCTCATGAAGTGGAGCGTGATTCGATTATCGTGGTGATTGAGAGTCTCTTATTTTTGGGGACCCTTGGGCTGGACCGCGTTGGAGTCAATGCTGAGGGGCTGTCCAGTGTTCTCCTCTCGGTTCAACGGCGCGCGAATGAGGCAGGGCTTGATTCCTTCGCGGTGTCGTTGGCGGACATCGTTGATGGTCTCGCATCGGCGCTGGGCCCTGACCGCCCGGACACCCTGGCCTCGCGCAATAACCTCGCGGGCGCCTATCGGTCCGCTGGACGGCTGGGTGAGGCTATCGACATCTATGAGCAGACCCTGGAGGATCGTCTCAGGGTGCTGGGGGCTGACCACCCGGACACCCTGGCTTCGCGCAATAACCTCGCGGGCGCCTATCAGTCCGCTGGACGGCTGGGTGAGGCTATCGACATCTATGAGCAGACCCTGAAGGAGAGTTTCAGGGTGCTGGGGGCTGACCACCCGGGCACCCTGGCCTCGCGCAACAACCTCGCCTACGCCTATCAGTCCGCTGGGCGGTTGGAGGACGCCATCGACATCTATGAGCAGACCCTGAAGGAGAACCTCAGGGTGCTGGGGGCTGATCACCCGGACACCCTGGTCTCGCGCAATAACCTCGCGGGCGCCTATCGGTCCGCTGGACGGCTGGGTGAGGCTATCGACATCTATGAGCAGACCCTGAAGGATCGTCTCAGGGTGCTGGGGGCTGACCACCCGGACACCCTGACCTTGCGCAATAACCTCGCGGGCGCCTATCAGTCCGCTGGGCGGTTGGAGGACGCCATCACGATATTCAAGCAGACCCTGGAGGATCGTCTCAGGGTGCTGGGGGCTGATCACCCGGACACCCTGGTCTCGCGCAATAACCTCGCGGGCGCCTATCGGTCCGCTGGACGGCTGGGTGAGGCTATCGACATCTATGAGCAGACCCTGAAGGAGAGTTTCAGGGTGCTGGGGGCTGACCACCCGGGCACCCTGGTCTCGCGCAATAACCTCGCCTACGCCTATCAGTCCGCTGGGCGGTTGGAGGACGCCATCGCGATATTCGAGCAGACCCTGGAGGAGAGCCTCAGGGTGCTGGGCCCTGACTACCCGCTCACCAAGCAAATCGCCGAGAATCTCGCGATGGTGCGTCGCCTCCGCGATGAGCGCCACCCTCCGACCCCGGGCGCCGCTACCTGACCGGCCGCCCCGGTAGGCTCGGGCGCATGCCACTCGCAGCCACGCGCAACGGGGAGATGACCCTGGGACGAGTCGGCGGCGCGCCCGTCGTCGTGTCCCCCACCTCGCTGCTCCTCGGACTCGTCATCGCCGCCTCCTGGTACCCCCTGGTCAGCGGCGCCCTCGGGGATCTCGGCGCCGTCGTCGTCCTGGGAACCGTGGCTGCCACCGTCATCGGCGCCGCCATCTCGATCCTCCTCCACGAGCTCGCCCACGGCCTGGTCGGCGCCGCCCTGGGCCGCCCGCCCATCCGCTACGAGCTCCTCCTGTGGGGCGGGCGCACCAGCTTCGGCCCGCCCCAGCGCGCCTGGTCTCCCTGGCGCGACGCGGCCTGCTCCCTCGCCGGCCCCGCCGCCAACGCCCTCCTATGGATCGCCTGCCGCAGCGCCCTCGACTCCGGCGCCCTCACCACCCCCGCCATCCACGTCGCCCTGTGGGCCATCGCCTGGCTCAACCTCGCCCTCGCCATCTTCAACGCCCTGCCCGGCCTGCCCCTCGACGGGGGCCAGGCCCTCGCCTCCCTCATCGCCCAGGCCACCGGCAACCGCGCCGCCGGGCTCAAGGCGGCCGCCTGGGGAGGGCACGCCGTCGTTGCCGGGATCGCCTGGCTCTACCTCCTCCAGCCCCTCCTCATCGACCACCGCCGCCCCAGCGCCACCAGCCTCATCCTCGCCGCCATGGTCGGCTGGACCATCGGCTCCACCAGTTGGCGCGTGCTCGGCCTCGGAGGCGCCCAGCGCGCCGCCGCCCGCCTCGACCTGCGCTCCCTCGCCCGCCCCATCGCCACGCTCCCCGCCGCCGCCCCGCTCGCCCGGGTCGGCGCCGCGCTCGACGACGGCGCCGCCCTCGCCCTCATCACCGACGGCCCCACCATCCTCGGCACCATCGACACCGCCGGCCTGGCCGATCTGGGGGCCATGGGGGAGGGCGCCACCGCCGAGCAGGCCTGCACCGTCCTGCCCGCCGCGGCCATCACCACCTCCCTGACCGGCCAGGAGGCCGCCGACGCCCTCAAGGCGGCGCGCGCCGTCTCCCGCTGGCTTATCGTCATCGACGGCGGACGCATGATCGGCGCCGTCCCCACCGGCGCCCGTTGACCGGAAGAGCCCTGACCACAGCCGACTAATCCCATGAACCGACCCCTCAGCCCCGAGGCCCCCATCACTGCCGGCCTCATCATCGCCCTCGCCATCCAGAACGCCGTGCCGCCCTTCGCCACGGACATGTACTCGCCCGCCTTCCCGCACGTCGCCGCCGACCTCCACGCCTCAGCCACCGCCGTCGGGCTGACCCTGACCGCCTTCTTCGCCGGCATGGGCACGGGTCAGCTCGTGGGCGGCACGGCCTCCGACCGCTACGGCCGGCGCCGCCCCATCATCACCGGCGGGCTCATCTGCGCCCTCGGCGGCATCGTCTGCGCCCTCGCGCCCGGCATCGGCACCCTCCTGGTCGGGCGGATCCTCCAGGGCCTCGGCGGGGGAATCGCCTCCGTCGTCGGGCGCGCCGTCCTCGTCGACATCGCCCACGGCGACCGCCTCGCCCGCATCATGTCCATCCTCATGGCCGTGGGCGGCCTGGCCCCCATGCTCGCGCCCGTGACGGGCAGCGCCGTCCTGTCCGTGGCGACCTGGCGGATGATCTTCTGGTGCCTGGCCGGATTCGGGCTGCTCATGGTGACCATGGCCGCGATCGTCATCCCCGAGACCCTTCCGGCGTCTGACCGCCGCAGCGGGGGGCCGCGCCGATTCGCCGCCGGATTCGCCGAGCTCGTGCGCCACGAGCGGTTCATGGGCTACATGCTCACCTCCGCGTTCTCCGGCTTCGCCATGTTCGCCTACATCTCGGCCTCCTCCTTCGTGCTGCAGGAGATCAAGGGGCTCACCGCCATGCAGTACTCCGTCTTCTTCGGCTGCACCGCCGGGGCCAACATGCTCATGGCGCTAACGAACTCCCGGCTCGTGGGGCGCTACCGGCCCCGGCGGCTCATCGCCGTCGGGCTCGGGATCTCCGGGGCCGGGATCGCGCTGGTGACCCTGGCCGTGCTGGTCTGGGGCACGGCGCTCGTGCCCCTATGCGCGGGCTTCGTGCTTACCATGGCGGCGCAGGGCCTCATCTTCGGTAACGCCGGCGCGCTCGCCCTCGGCGAAGTGCGGCACGTGGCAGGGGCGGCCAGCGCCCTCATGGGCGTGGTGCAGGCGATCGCCATGGGGGTCTCCGCGCCGCTGGCCAGCTCCGGGGGCGGCGCCAGCGCCGTGCCCATGGTCGCCGTCATGCTCACCGGGATCATCGGCGCCTGGGCCGCCTACCTCCTCGTGGGCCGCGCGCCCTCGCAGCGCCGCCTGCCCGGGATGACAGGGCGCGCGGGGCGAAATGGCGAGGTTTGAGGATTGCTCGGCTGAATCGCGGTGATTGATCATTCAAGGAGCGCGCGATTCCGCGGATCCGGCCGCCGCTGGGAGGGGTTGGGGGAGAAGCAATCCTCAAACCGCGCCAACCTCGCTGGCAGGGGGGCGGCGCATAGACTGGGGCCGATGAGCGAGCAGGACACTCAGAACCCGCAGGCCACCCCGAGGCTCCCCCCGCGCCACGTCACCCAGGAGGTCCTGGGCCAGGCCGGGCGCCGCGGCCCCTTCCGCTACGGCGAGCGCATCCAGGTCACCGACGTCAAGGGCTCCAAGAGCACCTTCCACCTCCACCCCCAGGGCCACTTCCAGTCCGGGCGCGGCTCCTTCCACCACCGCGAGGTCGTCGGCAGGCAGGAGGGGACCGTCCTGACCACCGACTCCGGCCACGAGCTCCTCCTACTGCGCCCGCTACTCGCCGACTACGTCCTGTCGATGCCCCGCGGCGCCCAAGTGGTCTACGCCAAGGACTCCGGCCAGATCATCGCCCTGGGTGACATCTTCCCCGGCGCCCGCGTTCTTGAGGCCGGTGTCGGCTCCGGGGCGCTGACGATGAACCTCCTGTCCGCCATCGGGGAGGCCGGGAGCCTCATGTCCATCGAGCGGCGCGAGGATTTCGCCGCCATCGCCGCCTCCAACGTCGATTCCTGGTTCGGGGGCCATCACCCCGCCTGGGAGTTGCGCACCGGAGACTTCAACGACGTGGTCGCCGCCCGCGTCGAGGACGCCTCCATTGACCGCGTCGTCCTGGACATGCTCGCCCCCTG
The DNA here is from genome assembly GCF_009829695.1 of Actinomyces sp. zg296. Taxonomy (NCBI): domain Bacteria; kingdom Bacillati; phylum Actinomycetota; class Actinomycetes; order Actinomycetales; family Actinomycetaceae; genus Actinomyces; species Actinomyces sp. zg296. Next base: position 240,857 of record NZ_VWPG01000004.1, on the reverse strand, counting down.
GGAGAACATCGAGGCCTCCGCCCGCGTCCTGGCCCCCGGCGGCCTCTTCCTCGCCTACGTCGCCACCACCACCCAGATGTCGCGCACCGTCGAGGCCCTGCGCCACAGCCGGCTCTTCACGGAGCCCGAGGCCTGGGAGTCCATGGTGCGCACCTGGAACGTCGACGGCCTGTCCGTGCGCCCCGACCACCGCATGGTCGCCCACACCGGATTCCTCCTCGCCGCCCGGCGCCTAGCCCCCGGCAGCGCCCCGCTGACGCGCAAGCGCCCACCCGCCCGCGGCGCCTATGACGACGCTGGCCACTGGATCCCCGAGGACGTGCGCGAGCGCACGAGCACCGACCGGAAGGTCCGCCGCGTCCTGCGCGACTGCCGCGCCAAGCAGCCCGAGGACGCCACCCCGGTCCTCCCCGGCGTCCCCACCGCCGGGGGCGACGACGCCCCGCAGGAGCCCCTCGATGACTGACACCGCCGACCTGGGCATGCCCGCCCCCTCTTTCACCAGCCACCAACTGCGCGAGGCCCGCGCCGAGGCCATCTCCCTGGCCGAGAAGAACGAGCGCCTCACCAGGGCCCTCACCTCCGCCCGGGAGCGGATCGCCGAGCTCGGCGCCCAACTCGACGCCGTCACCCACCCACCCGTCACCCTCGCCCTCCTCACCGGCTTCCACACCCGTTTGGACCGCCCGGACAGCGCTGACCGCGCCGAGGCCCCTGCCGGCCCCGCCCCCGAGGCCCTCGTCCTCCTCGGCGGGCGCACCATGAGCCTCGGCCTGCGCCCGGGCCTCGACCCCGAGGCCCTGCGCGTCGGCCAGCTCGTCGCCGTCAACGACGCCATGCTCGTCGTCGACGCCCTGCCCGAGCCCGACACCGGCGAGGCCGTCGTCCTCGACGAGGTTCTCGATGACACCCGCGCCCTCGTCACCACCGGTTCTGGCGCGTCCCGTGTCCTGCGGCTCGGCGGCGCCCTGGACGCCAGCGCCCTCGCCCCGGGCGTCACGCTGGCCGCCGACCTGCGCGCGGACGTGGCCACCGCGGTCATCGAGCGCACGGGCGTTGAGCAGCTCGTCGTCGCCGAGACGCCGGACGTCACCTGGGAGGACATCGGCGGCCTCGGCCCCCAGATCCAGGCGATCCGAGACGCGATCGAACTGCCCTTCACCCATCCCGGCCTCTACCGCGCCTATGGGCTGCGCGCCCCCAAGGGCCTCCTCCTCTACGGACCGCCGGGATGCGGTAAGACCCTCATCGCCAAGGCCGTCGCCACCTCCCTCGGCGGCGACGGGGCCGGCCCCGAGCGCGCCACGGGCCGCGCCGCCGCCTTCCTCAACATCAAGGGCCCCGAGCTGCTCAGCAAGTTCGTCGGGGAGACGGAGCGGCAGATCCGCGCCATCTTCGAGCAGGCCCGCAAGGCCGCCGCCGAGGATCGGCCCGTCGTCATCTTCTTCGATGAGATGGAGGCCCTCTTCCGCACCCGCGGCACCGGGGTCTCCAGTGACGTCGAGACCATGATCGTCCCGCAGGTCCTGGCCGAGATCGACGGCGTGGAGTCCCTGCGCAACGTCGTCATCATCGGCGCCTCCAACCGCGAGGACATGATCGACCCCGCGATCCTGCGCCCCGGCCGCCTCGACGTGAAGATCCGCGTCGCCCGACCCGATGCCGCCCAGGCCCTCGACATCCTCGCCCGCCACCTCACCGCCGATCTCCCCCTCGACCCGGCCGAACTCGCCGCCCATGGCGGCGACCGCGAGGCCACCGCCGTGGCCATGCGCGCCGCCGCCGTCGACGCCCTCTACGCCCGCGCGCCAGGCACCGCGGTCCTCGAGGTCGCCTACGCCTCCGGCGCCACCCGGACCCTCCACCTCGGCGACCTCGTCAGCGGGGCGATGCTCGCCCAGATCGTCGCCCGCGCCAAGACCGCCGCCATCAAGGACGAGCTCTCCGGTGGGGCGGGAGGCCTGTCCACCGCCCGTCTCCTGGCGGCCGTGGCCGAGGAGGCCCGGCAGAACGAGGAGATCACCGGCGCCACCAGCCCTGAGGGATGGGCCAGGCTCATCGGCGCCCAGTCCGAGCCGATCCGCGGCGCGCGGCGCCTGGGCGCCGCCGGTGCCGCCGGTGCCGCACCGACCTCTAGCGCCGCCATCAGCGCCGCACTGCCCCATGAGACGCGGGAAAGCGCATGACCACCTCAACCATCTCAGCCACCTCAACCATGTCAGTTACGCCCATGCCCGCTACCGCCCAGGCCTCCGCCACCGCCGAGTTCGGTCCCACGACGAGGCCGGTCGGCCTTGAGACGGAGTTCGGCGTCACCGAGCCCGGCAACCCCCGCGCCAACCCCGTCGTGCTCTCCAGCCTCATCGTCGACGCCTACGCCGCCCGCTCCCGCCCGGGCCTGCCCGGTGCCGCCCCGGTGACCTGGGACTACGAGGGGGAGGACCCCCTGGCGGACCTACGCGGCGGGCGCATCGACCGCGCCGCCGCCCACCCCAGCCAACTCACCGACGACCCCACCGCCCCCGCCCCCTCCGGCGACGCGCCCGCCGACGGCGCGCCCGCCGACGGCGCCCCCGCGGGCCTCGACTGGGGGCCCCGCCCCAGGCCGAGCGCCGAGGAGGCCGCGCTTCCCCGGGCCACCACGGCCGTGCTCGCCAACGGCGCGCGCCTGTATGTCGACCACGCCCACCCCGAGTACTCGGCCCCGGAGGCCCTCACCCCGATGGACGCCCTGGCCTGGGACCGCGCGGGAGAGGTCATCGCCCGGCGCGCCATGGAGGCCCAGGCCCGCTCCGGCGGCCCCGAGATCGTCCTGTACAAGAACAACACTGACGGCAAGGGCGCCGCCTACGGCAGCCACGAGAACTACCTCGTGCGCCGCGACCTGCCCCTTGACGCCCTCGCCACGGCCCTGACGCCCTTCCTCATGACCCGGCCAGTCGTCGTCGGCGCCGGGCGCGTGGGCCTGGGGGAGCGCAGCGAGCGCCCCGGCTTCCAGCTCAGCCAGCGCGCCGACTTCATCGGCTGCCCCATCGGCCTTCAGACCACCTTCAACCGGCCCATCGTCAACACCCGCGACGAGCCCCACGCCGACGCGTCCCGGTGGCGCCGCTTCCACGTCATCAATGGCGACGCCAACCGCTTCGACGTCCCCGGCTACCTCAAGATCGCCACCACCGACCTGCTCCTGTGGTTCCTGGAGCGCTCCCACGAGCGCGGCGAGGAAATCGGAGCCCTGGCGCCCCTGCGGATCCTCGGAGACCCCGTCGAGCAGCAGTGGGCCCTCTCCCACGACACGGCCCTCGCCCACGCGCTCACCACCGAGGGCGGGCCCATGAGCGCCGTCGCCATCCAGCGCTCGCTCCTGGAGGCCATCGCCGCCGCGCTGGACGCCGACTACGGGGGCACCGGCGCGCGGCGCCTCGGCGAGGAGACCGCCCGCGCCCTGGCCCTGTGGGAGGAGGCGCTGGACCTGCTCGACGCGATCGCCGCCGCGCCGGGCGACCCCCAGGCGGTGGCGGCCGCCGCGCCCACGATCGAGTGGGCCGCCAAGATGCAGCTCTGCGAGGGCCTGCGCGCGCGCTCGGGCTCCGACTGGAGCGATCCGCGCCTGGCCGCTCTCGACATCACCTGGGGCGACCTGCGCGCGGGGTCCATCGTCGATCGCCTCGACGCCGCGGGCCGCGTCCGCCGCCTCCTCGACCCCTCGCGGATCGAGGCCGCCGCCGACACCCCGCCGGCGGGCACCCGCGCCGCCGTGCGGGGCCGCGCGATCGCCACGATCCCCGAGGTCGTCTCCGCCTCCTGGACCAGCCTCGTCATCGACGCCCCCCAGCGTCCCCAACTCATCCGAGTCGCCCTGCCGGGCGCCGTCGCCGTCACCGACGCCGAGACTGAGGGACTTCTCACGGCGATTGGGCGCGCGGCCCAAGGTGGGGGAGACTGGGCCCAGTGACCGCCCCTTATTCCCGACCCACCCGCCCCACCCGTCGGGCCGACGCGAAGGAACGACCATGACCAGCCAGGACGCGCAGCAGATCCGGCCCTCCGGCGGGGAGGGCGACACCGACTCCGAGGCCACCAGCGCGGCCGGCCAGGTCCAGGCCACCGGCGTCGACGCCATCCTCGACGAGATCGACTCCGTCCTGGAGACCAACGCGGCGGCCTTCGTCCAGGGATTCGTCCAGAAGGGCGGTCAGTGAGTGGGCGCCACGGCTGACGGCGGGCGCCGCCCGCCCTCCCGGCGGATCATCGGCATCGAGACCGAGTACGGCATCACCTGCGCCTCCACCACTGGCGGCGCGGCTCCGCTCGACGCCGATCACGCCGCCCGCGAGCTCTTCGCCCCCGTCATCGCCGCCCACCGCTCCTCCAACGTCTTCACCCGGGGCGGCGCCCGCCTCTATCTCGACGTCGGCTCCCACCCTGAGTTCGCCACCGCCGAGTGCGACCGCCTCGCCGACCTCCTCGCCCAGGACCGCGCCGGCGAGCTCACCATGGCCGACCTCGCCGCCCAGGCCAATGCCCGGCTGGAGTCGGCCGGCGTGCCCGGGCGGATCCACCTGCTCAAGAACAACCTCGACGCCGAGGGCAGCGGCTTCGGCTGCCATGAGAACTACCTCGTCCACCGCCGGGGGGACTTCTGGAACGACGCCCGTGCCCTCATCCCGCACCTGGTCACCCGGCAGATCCTCGTGGGCGCCGGGCACGTGCTGCCCGCCGACCCGGTCACCGGCGCCCCCGCCCGCTATGCCTTCTCCCAGCGCGCCGACCAGATGCACGACGCCGTCTCCTCGGCCACCACCCGCACGCGCCCCCTGATCAACACCCGCGACGAGCCCCACGCTGACGCTGAGCTCTACCGGCGCATGCATGTCATCGTCGGGGACTCCAATATCGCCCAGGGCTCTACGCTCCTCAAGGCTGGGGCCATGGACCTCCTCCTGGACTACCTCGAGTCCGGGGGCGACCTGGCGGACCTCGAGCTCGCCGAGCCCATGCGCGCCATTCGGGACACCTGCCACGACCTCAGTGGGAAGGTGCTCCTGGAGCGCAAGGACGGGCGCGGCATCACTGCCCTGGACCTGCAGGGGGAGCACTTGGCGCGCGTGCGGGCCCACGCCGACGCCGAGCTCGACCTCAGCCCCCTCCAGTCCGCAGTCCTCGACCTGTGGGAGCGCGGCCTGGAGGCCCTGCGGGCGCAGGACCCCGGAGCCGTGGCCACCGAGCTCGACTGGGCCGCCAAGCACCAGCTCCTCACTCGCTACGCCGAGCGCGCCGGCACCGGGCTCGACGACCCGCGCGTCACCCGCCTTGCGCTGGCTTACCACGACGTGTCCCCGGAGGATGGGCTGCGGGCCCGCCTCGAGGCCGCAGGGATGCTGCGCCGCTACGTCGACGATGACGCCTGCCGGGCCGCGATGAGCGCCCCGCCAGCGACGACGAGGGCCGCCCTGCGGGGCGCGGCGATCGGCCTGGCCCAGGACTTGCGCGCCGATCTGGCCGCCGACTGGGTCAACCTGCGCCTCGACGCCGGCTCAGGCGGGCAGGAGGTGCCGGCCATAGCGCTTCGCGACCCCTTCGCCACGCGGGACGAGAGAGTCGATACGCTCATGTCCTCCCTGAACGCGATGAGGCACCGGCCAGCGGACGATCTCCGCGCCGATGCCCGAGAGGCTTCCCTATGACGAATCATCATGACGACAACGGGCTTGAGAGCACCCGTCCACTGACCCGGCGTGAGCGCAGGGGCCTGGAACGGCTGGGTGAGGCGCAGGCCCAGCGCCAGGCGGCCCAGAAGCGCGCGGCCGAGGCCCTTGCGGCCGAGAAGCGCGCGGCTGAGGCCCGTGCGGCCGAGCAGAGGGCAGAGGCGCGGCGGCGGGCGGCTGAGAGGCGCGCCGCCGAGCGCCGGGTCGCGGAGTTGCGCGCTGAGCATCAGCGGCAAGCCGCGGAGCATCGCGCCGCCGAGGAGGCCCGCCTGAGGGCCCAGCGCGCGGAGGCGGAGCGCGTCGAGGAGGCCCGGCGCCTGGAGGCGGCCCGCGCCGAGGCGGCTCACCTCGAAGCCGAGCGCCGTGAGGCCGAGAGGCTGGCGGCTGAGCGCCTCGCCGCGCAGCGCCGGGCCGCCCAGGAGGCCCGGCGCCTGGAGGCGGCGCGCGCTGATGAGGCGCGCGCGGAGGCTCTGCGCGCGCGGGCGCCTCGCGCCGCGCACCGGCTCCCCGGATCCCCCGCCGCCGCGCACCGGCTTCCCGAGACGCGATCATCCGAGGCTGGTCCCGGCAAATTGCGCGGGTTCCCCGGTGGATCCTCTGACCGCGTGGCGCCGGAGGCGCCCCCCGCGGTGGGCGGGCAGCGGGCGCTCGGCGCCGCGCTCAACCGCTCCCGCCCCAGAGGCCATGCGGCACTCATCCTCGTCTGCCTCGCGGTGGCGGCGATCATCATCCTCCCGCTGGCCCTGTCCATCGTGAACGGCAAGTCCCCGGCCAGCACGGCCATGGCGAGTCCCGCCGCCACCATGCTCCCCGCGGACACCCCACTGGACCAGGCGATGAGCGTCTCGGGGCGCGTGGGCGCCAGACCGGTGGTCAAGCTGAAGGCGCCGCTCAGCGCGCCATCCTCCCTGATCAAAGACACCCTCATCACCGGTGAGGGCCGCGCCCTCCAGCCCGGGGACGCCGCGCTGCTGTCCATCGCGACCTTCTCGGGCACGGACGGGAAGAACACGACCACTCCCGGGGCGGACTCGGAGGGCAATGAGCACACCGGCCGGCGCCTCGTGAGCGTGAGCGTCGACCAGGCCTCCCTCAACGAACTCACCGACATTGTCAAGGGCACCACTGAGGGCACGCGGCTCGTCCTGCGCGGCCCGGTCGTCGTCGACGGCGCGACCTCCACGGAGATCACCGTCATTGACGTCCTGCCGACCCTCGCCTCGGGAACGGCCGTCGCGCCCGTCGCGGGCATGCCGGCCGTCATCCCCGGCGACTCCGGGGGGGTCACGCTCTCCTTGGCGGGGCTCCCCGCCCCCACCCGCTCCACCGCCGCCGTGCTCATCCAGGGCGCGGGCGAGCAGGTCCACTCCGACAGCCGCATCATCGCCCGCGTCCAGGCCATCTCCTGGACCGATGGGAGCGTCATCACCAATGACTACGGCGCCAAGGTCCTGCCCGTCGCCGTCGACTTGAGCAACGCCAAGACCTATGCCGGCCTGAGGAATCACCTCGTGGATGTGCCCGTGGGCAGCAGGGTCGTCCTGGCCCTGCCCGCCGATCAGGCCCGGGGAGACAGGCCCGTCGCCGTCGTCGTCGACATCCTCGCCATTGAGGATCCCAAGACGGATGCCTCCGGGGCCGGCCCGGGCGCCACTCCCACCATCGGCTCTGATCCCGAGATTTCGAGCCCGGCGCCCGCCGCGACCGCTGGGAACTGATCCGGCCCATCCACCACCCGAACCCAGGAGCAGTGAATCCATGAGCGTCGCCGTCCGCGTCATCCCCTGCCTCGACGTCAAGGACGGGCGCGTCGTCAAGGGCGTCAACTTCCAGGGCCTGCGCGACGCCGGGGACCCCGTCGAGCTCGCCCGCCGCTATGACGCCCAGGGGGCCGACGAGATCACGTTCCTGGATGTCTCCGCCTCCTCCGAGGGCCGCGCCACCATGCTGGAGGTCGTCTCGGCCACCGCCGAGCAGGTCTTCGTGCCCCTGACCGTCGGCGGGGGAGTGCGCAGCGCCGACGACGTGGCCCGGCTCCTGCGCGCCGGCGCGGACAAGGTCGGCATCAACACCGCCGCCATCGCCCGCCCCGAGCTCCTGACCGAGGTCGCCGAGCGCTTCGGCAACCAGGTGATCGTCCTGTCCGTGGACGCCCGCCGCTGCCCGGACGGCGTGAGCACCCCTTCGGGCTACGAGGTCACCACCCACGGCGGCGCCCGCTCCACCGGCATCGATGCTGTCGAGTGGGCGGTTCGGGCAGCCGAGCTCGGCGCGGGGGAGATCCTGCTCAACTCCATGGACGCCGACGGCGTCACCGGGGGCTTCGACCTGGCCATGCTCGACGACGTCCGCCGGGCGGTGCGCGTCCCCCTCATCGCCTCGGGGGGCGCGGGCGAGCCCGAGCACTTCGCCGCCGCCGCCGACCACGGAGCCGACGCCGTGCTGGCCGCCAGTGTCTTCCACTACGGCACGATGACGATCGGCCAGGCCAAGGCCGCCCTGCGCGCCCAGGGCCACCCTGTTCGCTGAGTCCGGGGCGCGGACGCGCCCCGGGCGCGGCTTGGCGCCGCGTCGTCCCAGCCTGTACGGTCGGGGGCGGACACGGAGTCCGCGGCGCATGGCGCGGTACTACCTCGCCCCGGCAGGAGCGCTGCCATCGACCGACAAGGAAGCTGACGATGAGCAACTACCCCGACCCCTCCAACCCTCAGGTCCCCGGTAACGGCATGCCCCAGTACCCCGGCAACGGCATGCCCCAGTACCCCGCTAACGGCACGCCTCAGTACCCGGGAAACGGGGTGCCGCAGTTCCCCGACCAGGGACTCAACCCCTATGGGATGCCGAATGGCTTCGGCCCCAACCCGACTGAGAAGAACTGGATGGGCATCACCGCGCTCGTCTGCGGCTGCCTCGTCCTCCTGTGCGGATTGTTCACGGGGATCCCGGCGATCATCTTCGGCGCGATGGGTATGAACGCCGCCGGCAGGGGCGAGGCCACGAACAGGGGAATGGCCATCGCGGGTCTGGTCCTGGGCGTGATCTCCGTGGTGATGACCATCATCTGGATCGCTCTCGGCGGCTTTGATGGTGTCTTTGACTCTGTCAACAACGCGAAGTGACCCCCCGGGGCCCCGGGGCTGCCGGGGCTCCTCCGGCCGGGGAATCGCCATTGCCGCGGCGGCCGCCTCCTGGGCATTGCCGGGGGTCCTCGCCATCGGCGGCAACGCGCTCGCGCCCGGCCGTTTCGCGGGGATGCCCGACTTGTGCCCCCTGCACCGCCTCACCGGCTTCTGGTGCCCGCTGTGCGGGGGGACCCGGGCCACGGCCTCGGTGATCGACGGGGACCTGGCCACCGCCCTGGCCTACAACCCCTTCGCCCTGGCCACCGAGGTCGTCGCGGTCCTCCTCGCGGCGCGATGGATGGCCCGGAGGCTGGCCGGGCGCCCCGGCCCCCTCGTCACCTCCGCCGAGGCCATCGGCTACGGCGTCGCCTGCGTCGGGTTCCTCATCCTGCGGAACCTCCCGGGCATGTGGGCGCGGGTGAGCCCCCTCCTCGGGCCCCCCGGCTGAATCGGAGCCGACGGATCAGCGAGTCGTCGCAAGGGCTGCGGCCGGCTACGAGCCGCCCCGACGCACCCTCCCCGGGGCCCGGGCCCTGTCCCCGCCCTCCTGGCCGCGGGCTCCCACGGGCGACGGCAGCCCCGGCCGTGCGAAGATGCGCCCATGAGCCATGACGCGCCCACCGCCCTCCAGCCTCTTCTCGATGAGGGCATCGCCTCCCGTCTCAAGCGGGACGAGCGGGGCCTCGTGTGCGCCGTCATCCAGCAGTGGGACACCCGTGAGGTGCTCATGGTCGGCTGGATGGATGATGAGGCCCTGCGGCGCACCCTCACCGAGGGGCGCGTCACCTTCTGGTCCCGCTCCCGCCAGGAGTACTGGCGGAAGGGGGACTCCTCCGGGCACGCCCAGTACGTCAAGGCCGTCAGCCTGGACTGCGACGGCGACGCCCTCCTGGTCGAGGTGGACCAGGTCGTCGCCGCCTGCCACACCGGCGAGCGCACCTGCTTCAATGCCGGCGGCGACCTGGGCGCCATCGTCGGCGCCCGTCCGGCCCCCTGAGCCGGCAACGCGCTACTCCAGGCACCAGTGCTACGGTGCGATGGCATCCTCCGATCCCGCGCGCCCGCGTGGCACCGGGATGCCCCATCGTCCACCGAGCAACGAGAGTTTCGCATGTCCTCCTCGTCCACCACGGGCGCGGCGGCGGGTACCCGGCCCCCCGCATCCCATCCCCTCAAGGAGCTCACGCTCCGCGGCATCCTGATCGGCGGGATCATCACGATCATCTTCACCGCCGCAAACGTCTACCTCGGGCTCAAGGCGGGACTGACCTTCGCCACCTCGATCCCGGCTGCCGTCATCTCCATGGCGATCTTGCGCTACTTCAAGGACCACACGGTCCAGGAGAACAACATCGTCCAGACCATCGCCTCCGCGGCGGGAACGCTGTCCGCGATCATCTTCGTCCTCCCGGGCCTCGTCATGGTCGGTTGGTGGCAGGGATTCCCGTACTGGCAGTCCGTGTTCGTCATCGCTCTGGGCGGGATCCTCGGCGTCATGTACTCCATCCCGCTGCGCCGCGCGCTCGTCACCCACTCCAGCCTGCCCTACCCCGAGGGCGTGGCCGCGGCCGAGGTCCTCAAGGTCGGTGACACCCGCGAGGGTGCCGATGACTCGCGCCTGGGGCTCATGGCCATCATCTGGGGCGGGCTGTCCTCCGCCGGGTTCGCGATCCTCGGCTCTCTCAAGGCCGTGTCCACCGAGGTCACCGGCGCCTTCAGGATCGGCGCGGGTGGGACGACGGTGGCCGGCTCCCTCTCCCTGGCCCTCATCGGCGTCGGCCACCTGGTCGGCATCGGCGTCGGCATCGCCATGATCGTCGGCCTGGTCATCTCCTACGGCGTGCTCCTGCCCATCCAGACCTCGGGCGAGCTCGACGGCGTCGAGGACCTCGCGGGCGCCGTCGGCGCCGTGTTCAAGAGCGACGTGCGCCTCATCGGCGCCGGCACCATCGCCGTGGCCGCCGTGTGGACGCTCATCAAGCTCATGGGCCCGATCGTCACCGGCATCCGCGACTCGATCCGCTCCACGTCGCTGCGCGGCTCCGGGCAGGAGGTCGATCTGACCGAGCGCGACCTGTCGGCCAAGGTTGTCATCGCCGTCACCCTGGCCTCCATGCTGCCCATCGGCGCGCTCCTGTGGCTCTTCGTCCGGGGCACCGCCATCGCGCACTCCGCCATCGGGCTCGTCATCGTCTCGATCATCTTCATCCTGCTCACCGGCCTGGCCGTGGCCTCGGTGTGCGGGTACATGGCCGGCCTCATCGGCGCCTCCAACTCCCCGATCTCCGGCGTCGGCATCATCGTGGCCATCGCCGCCGCGCTCCTCGTCAAGGCCGTCCACGGCGGCGTCCAGGGCGACCAGCTCCCCGCGCTCGTCGCCTACACGCTGTTTACCGCGGCCGTCGTCTTCGGCATCGCGACGATCTCCAACGACAACCTCCAGGACCTCAAGACGGGTCAGCTCGTGGGCGCCACCCCCTGGAAGCAGCAGGTCGCCCTCATCATCGGCGTGGGATTCGGCTCCATCATCATCCCGCCGGTCCTCAACCTCATGCAGACCGCCTTCGGGTTCCAGGGCGCCCCCGGCGCGGGGGACAACGCCCTCGCGGCCCCGCAGGCCTCCCTCATTTCCGATCTCATCAAGGGCGTCTTCGGCGGGGACCTGAACTGGGGCCTCCTGGGCCTGGGGGCCATCATCGGCGTGGTCGTCATCATCATCAACGAGACCCTGACCCGCACGACCAAGAACCTGTCCCTGCCCGGCCTGGCCGTCGGCATGGGCATGTACCTGCCCATGGCGATCACCATCATGATCCCCCTCGGCGCGCTTCTCGGCCTCCTCCACGACCGCTGGGCCGCGAAGCAGGCGGATCCCGAGCGCGCCAAGCGCATGGGCACCCTGGCCGCGACGGGCCTCATCGTCGGTGAGTCCCTGTGGGGCGTCGTCTACGCCGGCATCGTCGGCTTCTCGGGGGAGGAGGCGCCTCTGGCCCTCGTCCCCGACGGCTTCGAGACCGTCGCCTACTGGCTGGGCCCGGTGGTCTTCGCCCTCGTGACCGCCGGCATGTACTGGTACTCCCGCAAGGCGGCCCGCCGGGCCTGAGCGGCCCTTCGCCCTCCTGGCTCGCGGCCCCGCCCGGCGTCCGAATCCGTGCCGAGGATTTGCGCGCCGGGCGTTGCCTTGGGGACGATGGGAGCGGGTAACGATATGGGAACCGGCACAACGGGCCCCATTCAGACGCGAGGAGGTGCGCCGTGACATCCTTCGAGGAGATGGTCGTCTCCGCCCGCGCCGCCGTCGCGGGGCGCGAGTCACGCGTGCCCCTGGAAGAGATGCGGGACCGGGTTCGTGAGGCGGACAGCCCCACCAACGCCCTCGACGCCCTGCGCCCCCGCGACGGCTCGATCTCTGTCATCGCCGAGGTCAAGCGCGCCACCGCCACGTTCGCGGATCTCAGCGGGGTCGGGGACGTGGCCGTCCTGGCCCGCTTCTACGCCGCCGGGGGCGCCGCGGGCGTCTCCGTGGTCACCGAGCCCGTGCGCTCCCACGGCCGCCTGGCGGACCTCGACGCCGTGCGCGCCAGCATCGACGCGCCCATCCTCGTCAACGACCTCGTCGTCACCCCCTACCAGGTCCACGAGGCGAGGGTCCACGGGGCCGACCTCCTCCTCCTCGACGCCCGGCTTGAGCCGCTCGTCCTGGAGGCCCTCATCGAGCGCACGCACTCCCTGGGCATGCTCGCCGTCGTCGAGGCCCACTCCCGCAGGGAGGCGATCACCGCCGTGGAGACCGGGGCGCTGTGCGTGGCCGCCGATGCCCGCGACCCCTTCACCGGCCTGGTGGACCATCGCCGCTTCGAGCAAGTCGCCGAGGTCCTGCCCTCCTCCGTGCTGCGCGTGGCCACGGGCGGCGTCGCCGGTCCGAGGGACGTCATGTCCTACGCCCGCCGGGGCGCGGACGTGGTGCTCGTGGGGGAGGCCATCATCCGTTCCCAGGACCCCCAGCAGTTCGTCGCCGAGCTCGTCGCGGCGGGAAACCACCCCGCCCTCCAGAACGCCACCAACCGAGAGGTCAGCTGAGTGCCGCTCCCCATCGCAGCCGTCGGGGCCTCGCTCGTCCCCGCGTCGATCCCCAGCCCCCCGCAGTCCGTCTGGCACCTCGGCCCGATCCCGATCCGCGCCTACGCGATCTGCATCCTCGCCGGGGTCGCCCTGGCCGTGTGGTGGACGGATCGGCGCTACCGGGCCCGCGGCGGCCGGGCCGACCTCGCCCTCGATACGGCGATGCTCACCGTGCCCATCGGCATCGTTTGCGCCCGCCTCTACCACGTCGTCACCTCGCCGGACGCCTACTTCGGGCCGGACGGCGACCTCACGCGGGTCTGGCGCATCTGGGAGGGCGGCATCGGGATCTGGGGCGGCGTGGCGGGCGGCCTGATCAGCGGCGCCCTCTTCCTGCGCTACCGGGGCGTGCGCCTGGCGCCCTTCGCCGACGCCGTCGCCCCCGCCCTGCTGGCGGCGCAGGCCATCGGCCGCTTCGGTAACTGGTTCAACCAGGAGCTCTTCGGCGGGCCCACGACCCTGCCCTGGGGTCTTGAGATCGATCGGGCCCACCTGCCCGCCGGCTACCCGACCGGGACCCTCTTCCACCCGACCTTCCTCTACGAGGCCCTGTGGTCCGCCTTGGGTGTGTGCGCTCTGCTCTGGCTGGAGCGCCGCCTGCGCGGCGCGGGAGCGTGCGGCGGCCGCCTCCTGTGGGCCTACCTCATGGTCTACACCGCCGGCCGCGCCTGGGTGGAGCACCTGAGGATCGATGACGCCCAGCGCGTGCTCGGCCTGCGCCTCAACGAGTGGACCTCGCTGGTGGTCTTCGTCATCGGGCTCATCGGGTTCGTCGTCGTGACCCGCCGCGGTCCCGGTGACGCGATCACCGCCGACGGCGATGAGGCCGGTGGGGCCGAGGGCGGGGAGACCGCCGAGGGATCTGACGCGCAGACCCCGTGAGAAGGCCGACGATCCGCGCGGCCCTCGCCGTGGTGCTCACCGAGCTCGGCTAGCATTGGGGCCATGCGTAGAGCCAAGATCGTCTGCACCCTCGGTCCCGCCACAGATTCCCCCGAGCAGGTACAGGCGCTCGTGGACGCGGGCATGAACGTCGCCCGCATCAACCGCTCCCACGGCAGCGCCGAGGACCACGAGAAGGTCATCGCGCGCGTTCGCCAGGCCGCCGAGGCCTCCGGCCGCTCCATCGCCATCCTCGTGGACCTCCAGGGCCCCAAGATCCGCCTCGGCCGCTTCGTGGGCGACCAGAAGGTCATGCTCAATAAGGGCGACGAGTTCACCATCACCACGGATGACGTGCTCGGCACTGTCAAGCGCTCCTCCACCACCTTCAAGGGCCTGCCGGGGGACTGCCGCCCCGGCGACCGCCTCCTCATCGATGACGGAAACGTGGCCGTGCGCGTGACCGCCGTCACGGACACCGATGTGGTGACGAGGGTTGAGGTCCCCGGGTATGTCTCGAACAACAAGGGCATCAACCTGCCCGGCGTGGCCGTCTCCGTGCCGGCGCTCAGCGAGAAGGATCGCGAGGACCTGCGTTGGGCCCTGCGGGTCGGCGCGGATGTCATCGCCCTGTCCTTCGTGCGCGACGCGAACGATGTCAAGGATGTCCACGAGATCATGGACGAGGCTGGCGCGCGCATCCCCGTCATCGCCAAGATCGAGAAGCCCCAGGCGGTCGAGCACCTCCTGGAGATCGTCGACGCCTTCGACGGCATCATGGTGGCCCGCGGGGACCTTGGCGTGGAGATGCCCCTGGAGGCCGTGCCGCTGGTGCAGAAGCGCGCCATCGAGCTGGCTCGGCGCAACGCCAAGCCGGTCATCGTGGCCACCCAGGTGCTGGAGTCGATGATCCAGAACCCGCGCCCGACGCGCGCCGAGGCCTCGGACTGCGCCAACGCCATTCTCGACGGCGCCGACGCGGTCATGCTCTCCGGTGAGACCTCGGTGGGCGCCTACCCGATCGAGGCCGTGCGCACGATGGCCAACATCATCGAGAACGTTGAGGAGCACGGCGGCGAGCGCATCGCCCCGCTGGGCTCCTTCCCGCAGACGCGCGGTGGCGCCCTGACGCGCGCCGCCGCTGAGATGGGCGATCAGCTCGGCGCTGACTACCTCGTCACGTTCACCCAGTCCGGTGACACGGCCCGCCGCCTGTCCCGCCTGCGCTCACCCATCCCGCTGCTGGCCTTCACGCCGCTCACGACGACGCGCAACCAGCTCTCGGTCTCCTGGGGCGTGCAGACC
This sequence comes from Actinomyces sp. zg296, assembly GCF_009829695.1. Taxonomy (NCBI): domain Bacteria; kingdom Bacillati; phylum Actinomycetota; class Actinomycetes; order Actinomycetales; family Actinomycetaceae; genus Actinomyces; species Actinomyces sp. zg296. Next base: position 225,718 of record NZ_VWPG01000004.1, on the reverse strand, counting down.
TTCGAGGTCCCTGAGGTCCAGCACACCGATGAGATGGTGGCGCAGGTGGACAAGATCCTCCAGGACAAGCACCTCGCGCGGGTCGGTGATTCGGTGGTGATCGTCGCTGGCATGCCCCCGGGCACCCCGGGCTCCACGAACTCCATCCGCGTCCACACGGTGGGGGAGACAGCCGACTACCGCGGCTGAGCCGCTCCACGGCGCAGCGCTCCGCTGCGGTGGCCGCGGGCCGCGGCGGCGGTGCCGCAGCGCGCCGACCGGTGCCATCCGCACCCACCGGAACGAAATCCACCCACAGGCGCGGGCAGGACGCGCCTGTGGGTGGATTTCGCTCCGCTCGGCGCGAGAAGCGCTCCTCAGTGGTACCTCCGGTGGGACTCGAACCCACAACACTCCGATTTTGAGTCGGATGCCTCTGCCAGTTGGGCTACGGAGGCGCGTGACGACCGGGGCCGCCACGCGGTGGAACCGGGCAGTGACCGGCTCGTGTCTACCTGTGTCACTGTGATTGGCCCACCACGTACGGCGATCATACTAGACTTATGCCCGTGAGTACCGAGTCCCGCACTAGCGCCCGCCGGGTTCTCGTCGCAGAGGACGAGACCCTCATCCGTCTCGACATCGTCGAGACCCTCACCGAGGCCGGCTACGAGGTCGTCGCCGAGGCCGCGGATGGCGAGGAGGCCGTCCGCCTCGCGGGCGAGCATGAGCCCGACCTCTGCGTCATGGACGTCAAGATGCCCGTCATGGACGGCATCACCGCCGCGGAGCAGATCATCGAGAAGCACGGCTGTGCCGTCGTCATGCTCACCGCCTTCTCCCAGGCCGAGCTCGTCGAGCGCGCCAGTGCCGCTGGCGCCATGGCGTACGTCGTTAAGCCCTTCACCCCGGCGGACCTCCTGCCAGCCCTCGAGATCGCGTTCTCCCGCCACGAGGAGATCGCCTCCCTCGAATCCGAGATCGCCGACCTCAATGAGCGCTTCGAGACCCGCAAGCGGGTGGATCGCGCCAAGGGCCTGCTCATGGAGCGCATGGGCCTGTCCGAGCCCGAGGCATTCCGCTGGATGCAGAAGACCTCCATGAACCGGCGCCTGACCATGCGCGAGGTCGCCGACGCCGTCATCGAGCAGGTCGGCTCCGCCGCCAAGAGCGGCGGGAAGAGCGCCAAGGCCCCCAGGAGCGCGGACGCCTGAGCCCGGATCGGGCCGCACCAGTGCCCCGAGCCTCAGCGTCACGTGCCTCGGAGTTCATGCGCCTCAGCGCTCATGCGGCGCGGGGGCGCTGGCCTCGCCTAAGCGGTCTTTTGGGGCGCCGCGTTAGACGAACATGCTCCGCAGCGTGCCCCGAGCGGTGGTCCTGCCCTCGTCGTCGCTGAGAACCACTTCGTAGACGCAGGTCTTCCTGCCCACGTGAACGGGCTGCGCCACCGCCGTCACCCATCCCTGCCGCACCGGGCGGAGGTGGCTGACCTGAAGTTCCGCGCCCATCGGGAGCATGCCCTCCGGCGCTGCCCGCCGGGCCGCTAAGGACGCCGCCGTCTCGATGAGCGCGGCGCTCGCGCCCCCGTGCAGGACCCCGGAGGCCTGCCGGGCGCCCTCGACGGGCATCCGCATGACCGTGCGCTGGGCGCCGAGCATGATGATCTGCATCCCCAGGGTCGCCATGAGGGTTCCCGCCTCACGGTCCTCCATCGCGGTTCCCATGGCGGAGGCGGCCGACACGGCCGAGCCGGGGGGCAGTGGCACGGGGAACTGCCTCGTGCGCCGAGGGGGAAACGCCGCCGTCACCTCGGGCGACTCCGCCGATTCCCCGCTGGCGCCCGCCCCGGCGGGCCAGGCGGCCGCATCAGGGCTGACCGGGCTCGGCGCCGTCTCCGCGTCTGAGGGCGCCGGGCGGTCGGTCGGGAGGGCGCTGGGGCTCATGTCGCTCATACACCGTAGGCTGGCACGGTGAGCACCTCCACGACCAGACCCGCATCCTCATCGCAGGCTGGAGCGGCCCGCCGTCTGCTCCTCATCGACGGCCACTCCATGGCCTTCAGGGCCTACTACGCCCTGCCCGTGGAGAATTTCACGACCTCCACCGGCCAGGCCACCAACGCCGTCCACGGCTTCGCCTCCATGCTGCTCTCCCTCATCGAGCAGGAGGCGCCCACGCATGTGGCCGTCGCCTTCGACCTGGCCGGCGGCACCTTCCGCACCGAGGAGTACTCCGAGTACAAGGGCACCCGGGATGCCACGCCCGAGCCCTTCATCGGGCAGGTCGAGCTCATCCAGGAGGTCCTCGACGCGATGGGCGTGCGCTGGCTCACCAAGGACCGCTATGAGGCCGACGACATCCTCGCCACGCTGGCCGCCGCCGGCCAGGGGGAGGGCATGGAGGTCCTCCTGTGCTCAGGGGACCGCGACTCCTTCCAGACCGTCACCGAGCGATGCACCGTGCTCTACCCGATCAAAGGCGTGTCCACCCTGCGCCGCATGACCCCCGCCGAGGTGGAGGAGCGCTACGGCGTCACCCCCGAGCGCTACCCGCACCTGGCCGCCCTCGTGGGCGAGACGAGCGACAACCTGCCCGGCGTGCCCGGGGTGGGCCCCAAGACCGCCGCCAAGTGGATCGCCCAGTACGACGGCCTCGACGGCATCATCGCCAGCGCCGACCTGATCAAGGGCAAGGCGGGCCAGTCCCTGCGCGACCACCTCGACGACGTGCTGCGCAACCGCCGCCTCAACCGGCTGCTGACCGACCTCGACCTTGGCGTCGACCCCGCCCGCGACCTGGAGTACCGGGGCGCCGACCGCGCCGCGCTCACCCGCGTCATGGAGGCCCTGGAGTTCCGCACCATTCTCCAGCGCGCCCAGCGCGTCCTGCCCTTCGCCGACGCCTCCGACCACGGCCCCCAGGGCGCGGCCGCCCCTCACGGCCCCGCTTCCGCCCTCGAGGCCCTCGCGCCGCGGGTCCTGGGCCAAGGCGTCGAGCCCGGCCGCTTCGCCGAGGCCCTCCAGGACCTGGCCGAGGGCCCTCTCGGCCTCCATGTCATCGGTGATCCGCGCCCGGGCCTGGGCGACCCGCGCCTCGTGGCCCTCTCCGACGGCGAGAGGGCCGTCGTCGCCGACCCATCCCTGCTCCTGCCCGATGACGAGCGGGCCCTCGGAGCGCTCCTGGCCGATCCCGCCCGGCGCCTCGTCGTCGCCGACGCCAAAGGCGCCGCCCACGCCTTGGCAGCCCGGGGATTCGAGCTGCGTGGCGTGGTCGCGGACCCCTCCCTCGCCGGGTACCTGTGCCGCCCCGAGCAGCGCGGCTACGATGTCGACAGCCTCGTCCAGCGATGGCTCGGCATCGACCTAGCCTCCATGGAGGACGACGCCGGCGCCGACGGCGGCCAGCAGGGCTTCGACCTCGACGCCCTCACCGCGGGCGCCATCCCCGCCGACGCCCTGCGCTGCGCGCGCCGCGCCGCCGCCCTCCTGCCGCTCCAGGAGGCCCTCGACGCCCAGATGGGGGAGCGCGGCGCGCTGGCGCTCTTCACCGGTCTTGAGATGCCCGTCTCGGAGTGCCTGGGCAGGATGGAGGCCCTGGGCATCGCCGTCGACGACGACGTCCTGGCCGCCCGCGAGGCCGAGCTCGACGGGCGCGTCAACCACGCCCAGGCGGCCGCCTTCGAGGCCGCCGGGCACGAGCTCAACCTCTCCAGCCCCAAGCAGCTCCAAGCCGTCCTCTTCGACGAGCTCGGCATGCCCAAGACCCGCAAGACCAAGACCGGCCACACCACGGACGCCAGCGCCCTGGCCGAGCTCTACGCCAAAACCGGGCACCCCTTCCTCGCCCAGCTCCTGGAGCACCGCGACGCCATCAAGCTGCGCCAGACCGTCGAGGGGCTTCGCAAGGCGATCCAGCCCGATGGCCGCATCCGCACCACCTTCCAGCAGACCATCGCCGCCACCGGGCGCCTGTCCTCCATCGACCCCAACCTGCAGAACATCCCCGCCCGCACCGAGGAGGGGCGTCGCATCCGCGAGGCCTTCACCGTCGGCGAGGGCTACGAGTGCCTCATGACGGCGGACTACTCCCAGATCGAGATGCGCATCATGGCGCACCTGTCCGGGGACGAAGCCCTTATCGAGGCCTTCCGCTCCGGGGAGGACCTGCACCGCTACGTGGCCGCCCTCGTGCACCGCATCGACGTCGACGACGTCACCCCCGAGCAGCGCGGCCATGTCAAGGCCATGAGCTACGGGCTGGCCTACGGGCTGTCCACCTACGGCTTGGCCAAGCAGCTGGGCATCGAGACCGCCGAGGCCATGGCGCTGCGCGACGCCTACTTCTCCCGCTTCGGGCGCGTCCACGACTACCTCGAGGCCGTCGTCGACCAGGCGCGCCGCGACGGCTTCACCCAGACCATGCTGGGGCGGCGCCGCTACCTGCCGGACCTGAGCAGCGACAACCGTCAGCGCCGTGAGATGGCCGAGCGCGCCGCCCTCAACGCCCCTATCCAGGGCTCGGCCGCCGACATCGTCAAGCGCGCCATGGTGGACGTCGCGGAGGCACTGACGGGTCGGGGCCTGGGCAGCCGCGTCCTCCTGCAGATCCATGACGAGCTCCTCCTGGAGATCGCGCCGGGGGAGGCCGACGACGTCGAGGCCCTCGTGAAGGAGCGCATGGGCGGGGCGGTCTCGCTGTCCGTGCCCCTGGACGTGTCCGTGGGGCGCGGCGGCACCTGGCGCGACGCCGCCCACTGAGCCCCGTCGTGTGAGGGATCCCATGATCGGGCGCGCGCCAGGGCTGTGGGAACCTCAGGGTTCCGAAACGCCGACGGCCTGGTAGAGTTCTGCGCGTGCGCCCCTCGGGCAGATCGCCCTCTCATGAGGTCTGATGATCAGCCCGGCCGTGTGGTGATGTCAGTCCGGGCTGTCTCATCGCGCGGGGGACGCATGGCATCTATCGTCCCGACCCTCAAGTCCGTTTCGGAGCAACCCCTACATGACCAACAACACGCCCAGCCCCGCCCCGGTCGCCGTCAACGACATCGGTTCGACCGAGGACATCCTCGCCGCCGTCGACGAGACCATCAAGTACTTCGATGACGGCGACATCGTCGAGGGCACCGTCGTCAAGGTCGACCACGACGAGGTCCTCCTCGACATCGGCTACAAGACCGAGGGCGTGATCCTCGCTCGTGAGCTGTCCATCAAGCACGACGTCGACCCCGACGAGATCGTCTCCGTCGGCGACGAGATCGAGGCCCTCGTGCTCCAGAAGGAGGACAAGGAGGGGCGCCTGCTCCTGAGCAAGAAGCGCGCCCAGTACGAGCGGGCCTGGGGCACCATCGAGCGCGTCAAGGAGGAGGACGGCGTCGTCACCGGCTCCGTCATCGAGGTCGTCAAGGGCGGCCTGATCCTCGACATCGGCCTGCGCGGCTTCCTGCCCGCCTCCCTGGTCGAGATGCGCCGCGTCCGCGACCTCCAGCCCTACGTGGGCCGCGAGCTTGAGGCCAAGATCATCGAGCTGGACAAGAACCGAAACAACGTGGTCCTTTCCCGCCGCGCCTTCCTCGAGCAGACCCAGTCCGAGGTCCGCACCAACTTCCTGCAGACCCTCGGCAAGAGCCAGGTCCGCACCGGCGTGGTCTCCTCCATCGTCAACTTCGGTGCCTTCGTGGACCTGGGCGGCGTCGACGGCCTCGTCCACGTCTCCGAGCTGTCCTGGAAGCACATCGACCACCCCTCGGAGGTCGTCGAGGTGGGCCAGGAGGTCACCGTCGAGGTCCTCGACGTCGACTTCGACCGCGAGCGCGTCTCCCTGTCGCTGAAGTCCACGCAGGAGGACCCGTGGCAGGCCTTCGCCCGCACCCACGCCATCGGCCAGGTCGTCCCCGGCAAGGTCACCAAGCTCGTTCCCTTCGGCGCGTTCGTCCGCGTCGAGGACGGCATCGAGGGCCTCGTCCACATCTCCGAGCTCGCCCAGCGCCACGTCGAGGTGCCCGAGCAGGTCGTCAAGGTCGGTGAGGACGTCTTCGTCAAGGTCATCGACATCGACCTCGAGCGCCGCCGGATCTCGCTGTCCCTCAAGCAGGCCAATGAGGGTGTCGACCCCGCCAGCGAGGACTTCGACCCCTCGCTCTACGGCATGGCCGCCGAGTACGACGAGAACGGCAACTACAAGTACCCCGAGGGCTTCGACCCGGAGACCAACGAGTGGCTCGAGGGCTTCGAGGCCCAGCGCGAGGCCTGGGAGGCCGAGTACGCGGCCGCCCACGCCCGTTGGGAGGCCCACAAGGCCCAGGTCGCCAAGGCCCAGGAGGAGGACCAGGACTCCGGCGAGGCCGTCCCCGCCGGCTCCACCTCCTACTCCTCGGCCCCCGCGGAGGCCACGGGCACCCTCGCCTCCGACGAGGCTCTGGCCGCCCTGCGCGAGAAGTTGACCGGCAACTGAGCGGTCAACGCGCGTAGCACTGCGACGGCGCGCCCCCGGCCCAGCGGCCGGGGGCGCGCCCGCGTCACGAGCGCGTCATGTCCGGCAGCGCTCCCCATCGCGAATGATCTAGTCTCTATGCGAGGCTGAACCAGGGCGGTGACCTGCCGCCGCAGTCAACCCCTGAGAGGCAGGATGATGAGCTGGTCCGACGACGCCGAGGCCCTGCGCGGTATCGGGGAACCGAGGTCCCCCTCCGGGGCGGCAGCGTTCCTCGCCGCTGTGACCTCGGCATTCGACGGCTCCGATCCCACGGATCCTGGCAGCCGGGAGGAGTTGCGCCACTCCGGGCTGGGGGACGCCCTCGCCGCCGTCGACCGCGCGGCGCTCGTGGCGCTCGCCGAGGACCCCCGGCTCAGCAGGGATGAGATCGAGACCGCGATCAGCCATTGCATCGGCATCCGGCGCGTGGCGGGCGCCTCCGAGGCACCCACGCGCTACGCCCGCATCGAGATGTGCGCGGCGCTCGGCCAGCGCGCCGAGGCGCTTAGCGAGCTCCGCGAGGCCAGGCTCTTCTCCATGGGGGACATCGACCCGCGAGTCACCCTGGCGGCGGCCACCTTCAACGATGACTTCTCCGGCGTCATCCGCACCGCCTCCTCCGCCACGCTGCGCAAGATCGCCGACCCGTCCGCAGCGGCCGAGGGACTGTCCTCCAGCCTTCTGCCGTATCTCGCGCAGGACCGCCGGGTTGAGGGCGAGGACGCGCTCGCCACCCTCGATGGCTTCCAGATCCCGGGCTGGCAGCGGTTGCGCGTGCTCGGCCGGCGCCTGGAGTACATGGCCCTGGCCGGCCAGTGGGAGCGGGCCATGGCCGTCATGCGGCACACCGACCTCAAGGACGGCTCGCAGTCCACCGCCTGGACCCTGATGAACACCGCCGCCTGCATGGCGCTGGTCCTGCGCGAGGCCGGGCGCGCCGGCTACGGCCAGAACGCGCTGGGTGCCGCCGTGCAGTTGCGCTCCGAGCCCGGGCCCGAGCTCGTGCTGACAGGCTGGGACACCGTCGCCCACGCCTACGACATGGCCACCACCTTCGCCCGAGTCCTGGCCCGAATCTTCGACGAGCGCAATGGCGGCAATGGCGTCTCGGAGCGCATCGAGACGCGCATGGCCGCCGAGGCCTCCAGCCTGCGCAACCGCTCCTACGGCACTATGACCGGTGGCTTCGGCGGGCGGGCCGAGACCGCCGCGAACCGCGCGGCCCTCATCCAGGAGACCCAGGAGTTGCTCGTCCTCGCCCGCGGCTACGGCCTCGGCGCGGTGCGCGAGCGGGCCATGCGCACCGCGGAGATGGTCAGCGACTCCCTTGCCGCGGGCATCGATGAGACCCAGCTCGAGGTCGTCATTGAGCTGCGTGTCGTCTTCGCCCGCCTTCTGCTCGCCCTGGGAGCCTACGAGCGCGCGGAGGGCGAGGCGCTGCGCACGGCGGAGCTGTGCCTGTCCCAGGGATGGCAGGAGATCGCCTGCGCCTCCTATGTGACGGCCGGACGAGCGGCCTCCGAGCGCCACGAGGCCTCCGCCGCCCGCGAGCACGCCGGCCGGGTCGGCGCGATCCTCAATGACTGGGGCACCAGCCGCATGAGCGAGCGCCTGACGGTGCTCGTCGAGGCCATCGGGGACCACGCCAGCTCGGCCCTGCTCCTCACCGATCTTGCCGAGCGCACCTCCCAGGACGTCGAGGAGGACAACACCCTGGCCGCCCCCACCCGCGAGACCTGCCGGAAGGCTCGCTCCGAGCTCGGCAAGGTGGGCCGCGCCCCCGAGGGCGTCGAGGCCCGCCTGAGCGCCGTTGAGGAGAGGATCGCCCCCTACGGCCGCGGCCGGGGAGGCCGGCACCGCGCCGCCGGATCAGCGGCCACCGATGACGCGCCGGCCTGACACGGCGATCAGGCTGTGGGAGGGGCAGATCGCGGCCTCTTTAGTGGGGCGCCTGAGGGCTCATGGGCACCCCTTCGCCCTCGCTGATCCCGCGGTGCCCTCCCAACCGGGCGCCATCCTCGGCCTGCCCGCCCCCGGATCCCTTCCCCCCGGCACGGGCGAGCGAGCCCTGCTCGCCCTCATCAGGGAGCTGGCGGAGCTCCTCGCCCGTGGGCGCGCCTTCGCGGCCGGGATGGGCCGACCGGCCGCCCCCCGCGGTCAGCGCGCCCTGCGCGTGGGCCTGACCGGCGGCATCGGCACCGGCAAGTCCACCGTCGCCCGCCTCCTCGCCGAGCATGGGGCGGGCGTCGTCGACGCCGACGCGATCGCCCGGGAGGTCCTCGCACCCGGTGGCGAGGCCCTGGCGGAAGCGACCACGGCCTTCGGGGGCGGCATCCTCGCCGCGGACGGCTCCCTCAACAGGGCCGTGCTGGCGGGCCGCGTCTTCGCGGACCCCGCCGCCCGGGCCCGCCTGGACGCCATCACCCTGCCTCGCATCGCCGAGTTGGCCGCCTACCGGCTGGAGGCCGTGCCCCTGGGCAGGGTCGCCGTCTACGACGTGCCGCTCCTGGCCGAGAGCGGCATAGCCGACCTGTTCGACTGCGTCATCGTCGTCGAAGCGCCCCTGGAGGCGCGGCTCGCCCGGCTCGCCCGGCGCGGGATGGACGAGGCGGACGCGCTGCGGCGGATCGCCGCCCAGGCCAGTGACGCGCGGCGCCGCTGCCTGGCAGACATCGTGCTGCCCAATGATCGAGGCGAGCAGGACCTTGCCGACGCCGTCACCCGGATGTGGGAGGACCGGGTGGAGCCAGCCCTGTCCTGACCCCCACTGGGCTGCGGGGGCGGCGGCCCGCCGATCGCGCCGACCGCGCGGAAGACTGACCGTCGTCGAGCAGGGGAAGCGCGCAGCAGTAGCCTAAAGCCTATGCGCCCCGTCACCGACCTGCGTCGAACCGACAAGCCCTTCGAGGTGGTCAGCCAGTACACGCCCAGCGGCGACCAGCCCACCGCCATCAATGAGCTCGCCGAGCGCTTGAGCGCGGGGGAGAAGGACATCGTCCTGCTCGGTGCCACCGGCACCGGGAAGTCCGCCACCACCGCCTGGCTTGTGGAGAGGACGCAGCGCCCCACCCTCATCCTGGAGCCGAATAAGACGCTGGCCGCGCAGATGGCCGCGGAGTTCCGCGAGCTTCTGCCGAACAACGCGGTGGAGTACTTCGTCTCCTACTACGACTACTACCAGCCCGAGGCCTACGTCCCCCAGACGGACACCTTCATCGAGAAGGACTCCTCCATCAACGACGAGGTCGAGCGACTGCGCCACAGCGCCACGAACTCTCTGCTCACGCGCCGCGACGTCGTCGTGGTCTCCTCGGTGTCCTGCATCTACGGCCTGGGCACGCCCCAGGAGTACGTCGACCGCATGACTCCCCTGGCGGTGGGCGACCGGATCGACCGCGACGAGCTCTTGCGCCGCTTCGTCGGCATGCAGTACACCCGCAACGACATCGACTTCACCCGCGGGACCTTCCGCGTGCGCGGGGACACCGTCGAGATCATCCCCATGTATGAGGAGCTCGCCATCCGCATCGAGTTCTTCGGCGATGAGATCGAGTCCCTGGCCACCCTCCACCCCGTCACCGGTGATGTCATTGCCCCCGCCGAGCAGGTGTTCGTCTTCCCCGCCTCCCACTACGTGGCCGGGCCCGAGCGCATGAGCCGCGCCATCGAGGGCATCGAGGCCGAGCTCGCCGAGCGCCTGGCCGTCCTCGAGCGCGACGGCAAGCTCCTCGAGGCCCAGCGCCTGCGCATGCGCACCACGTACGACCTGGAGATGATGCGCCAGATCGGCATGTGCTCGGGCATCGAGAACTACTCGATGCACATCGACGGGCGCAGCCCCGGCACCCCGCCCAACACGCTGCTCGACTACTTCCCCGAGGACTTCCTCCTCGTCATCGACGAGTCGCACGTGACCGTCCCCCAGATCGGCGCCATGCACGAGGGCGACGCGTCCCGCAAGCGCACCCTCGTCGACCACGGCTTCCGCCTGCCCAGCGCCCTGGACAACCGACCGCTGACCTTCACGGAGTTTGAGAACCGCATCGGCCAGACCGTCTACCTGTCCGCCACCCCCGGTGACTACGAGACACGGCGCTCCGACGGCGTGGTCGAGCAGATCATCCGCCCCACCGGGCTCGTGGACCCCAGGATCGTCGTCAAGCCGACCCAGGGGCAGATCGACGACCTCCTTGAGGAGGTGCGCCAGCGGGTGGACAAGGACGAGCGCGTCCTGGTCACCACGCTCACCAAGCGCATGGCGGAGGACCTGACCACCTATATGGCCGAGCGCGGCGTGCGCGTGGAGTACCTGCACTCCGACGTCGACACCCTGCGGCGTGTCGAGCTCTTGCGCGAGCTCCGGCAGGGCCGCTTCGACGTCCTCGTCGGCATCAACCTCCTGCGCGAGGGCCTGGACCTGCCCGAGGTCTCGCTGGTGTCCATCCTCGATGCCGACAAGGAGGGCTTCCTGCGCTCCACGAGATCCCTCATCCAGACCATCGGCCGCGCGGCGCGCAACGTCTCCGGCGAGGTCCACATGTACGCCGATACCACCACCCCCGCCATGGCGGAGGCCATCGAGGAGACCGAGCGCCGCCGCGCCCTCCAACTCGCCTACAACGAGGCCAACGGCATCGACCCCCAGCCCCTGCGCAAGAGGATCGCGGATGTCACCGACATGCTCGCCCGGGAGGACGTCGACACCGCCGAGCTTCTCGCCGGCGGGTATCGGGGACACGAGGAGGCCTCGGCGCGCAAAGGCCGTAAGAAGGCCGCCGAGGCCACGGTCCGCGAGCGCCTCGCCGGGGCGGCGCAGGGCGATCTCGCCGCTCTCATCACCGAGCTCACTGAGCAGATGCGCGCGGCGGCGGTTGACCTCCAGTTCGAGCTCGCCGCGCGATTGCGAGATGAGATCCAGGACCTGAAGAAGGAGTTGCGCGCCATGCGGGAGACGAGCTGACCCGCTGCCGCCCATGGCGCCGCCGCGGTCCTCAGACCATGAGCGGAGGGCGCGGAAACACGTGTATCACAGAGGATTCACGGGGCAGTAACGAATCGCTCGCCATGTGCGGGGTTGTCCGCTATCATCCCGAGAGGCGGGACCCTGCCCGCTTCCCCATATCGTTCTGCTGCTCCCTGACGGCATCCCCCTCCAACAGAAGAGCCCGCCCCTCCCATGAGCAGTCCCGGCCTGGCGGCAGCGCGCCCGCCCTCACGCGCCTTCAAGATCCCGCGGCTCGTGCCGCACCTCCTCATCCTCACCATGATCGCGTTGATCGCGATCCTCCTCGTTCCCGGGCCGGCCATCACGGCGGGCGCCCGGATGTGGAGGATCGGCGCCGTGATCCTCGCGCTCGCCCTCGTGATGACGCGCCGCAAGCAGCCCCGCATCGACGACCGGGATCTCGACCGGATCCTCGCCGTCGGCGGCTTCGTGACCGCCGCGTGGATCATCACGCACTGGGACACCGCGACGCATCAGGCCGCCGCGGTGCTCGCCGCCGCCTCGGCGGGCCTGGGCCTGGCGCTGTGGGTCGTGGGGACCCGCGAGACCTCCTGGCTCGCCCCCGCGATCGCGCCCCTGGGCCTGAGCCTGGTCCCCTCTCTCGGCTCGGTGATGCTCGGGATGGTCGCGCTGGCGCTGTGCGCGCTGGCGGCCCTGGTCCTCATCGTCGCCAATGGCCCCGCCCCACGGCGGCAGTTCCAGCGGATCGTCCCCGCGCGCCTCGTCGTCCCCGCGCTCGCCGCCATTGCGCTGGCCGCGGTGGCCAGGGGGTGGTTCGCGTGAGCAACGTCCGCGTCCTGCCCAGGCGGGACCGCCACGTCATCGACCTGCCCGATCCCGAGGAGCTCGTCGACCAGGGCGAGCGGGCCCTGGACCTCGCCTGCTACGGCCTGTCCGAGGCGGCGCCCGAGTACTCCGCCCGGGGAGTGCTGGTGGCCTGGCAGCGAGTGGCGCTTATCGCCGCCGTCGCGCTGGTCATCCTCGGCCTTGTCTTCGTCCCGAGGGCCACCGGGATCGCCGTCGTCGCCATCGTCACCGCCGTCTACGGCATCGCGCTCGTCTACCGGCTCGCCCTGTTCCACCTGGGAGCCAAGGGCGGGCATGTCGTCACGGTGAGCGATGAGGAGGCGCGCGCCGTGCCCCATGCCGAACTGCCCCGATACACCGTGCTCGTCCCGGTCTTCCACGAGCCCCTGCTCGGCGAGCTCGTGGCGAGGCTGGAGCGCCTGGAGTACCCCCGCCACCTCCTCGACATCCGCCTCCTCCTGGAGGCCGACGACGAGGAGACCAACGCGGCCGCCTCCGGGCTCGCCCTCGGCCGGCACGTCACCGTTGTGCGAGTGCCCGCCCACGAGCCGCGCACGAAGCCGAAGGCCTGCAACTACGGCTTCCTCATCTCCGAGAGCGGCATGTGCACGATCTACGACGCCGAGGACTCGCCCGATCCCCTCCAGTTGCTGCGCGCCGTCGTCGCGATGAGGAGGCTCGGGCCCCGCTACGCCTGCGTGCAGGCCCGACTCGGCTTCTACAACGCCGACCAGAACCTCCTCACCCGCTGGTTCGCGCTCGACTACGGATCATGGTTCGGCAACCTCCTGCCCGGGCTCGTGGCCCTCGGCGCGCCGATCCCGCTGGGCGGCACCTCCAACCACTTCCGCTCCGACGTGCTGCGGCGGGTCGGGGCCTGGGATCCCTGGAACGTCACCGAGGACGCCGACCTGGGGCTGCGCCTGGCCCGCGCCGGCTACCAGGTGGGAGTCCTCGACTCGGACACGGGGGAGGAGGCTAACCCCGACGCCATCAACTGGGTGCGCCAGCGCTCCCGCTGGTACAAGGGCTACTTGCAGACCTTCCTCGTCCACATGCGCAGGCCTGGGCTCGTCAACCGCCAGCTTGGCGCGAGGGGCATGGTCGGCCTCGTCATCTTCATCGCGGGCACGCCGCTGCTCTCAGCGCTCAACGGGTTCTTCTGGGCCCTGACGGTCGTCTGGTTCACCTCCCACGACCCGGCGGTGGCGGCCCTGTTCCCACCAGCCATCTACTACCTGGGCATGGTCAGCCTCATCCTCGGCAACCTCGCGGTGCTGTACATGGGGCTGTTCACCGCCCGGCAGATGGAGCGCCTGGGGCTCCTCATCCCCGCGCTCCTCATGCCGCTGTACTGGATCCTCATGTGGCTGGCGGCGGTCAAGGCGGTGCTGCAACTCATCACGGCGCCCTCCTACTGGGAGAAGACCGCGCACGGCCTCCACAAGGCTGAGGCGCCCCAGGCCGCGCAGACCGCGGGGGTGGCGGCATGACCAGGCATCGCCTTGATCCCGCTCGAAGGAGGCAGCGGAGGATCGGGTGGGGGGTCGTCGCCACGGCGCTCGTCCTCTACCTCGGGGTGGGCTGGTGGCTCAGCGCCCACGACCTCATCTTCCCCGATGCGATGAGCCGCGTCGCCAACGGCTACTACACGATGCGCAGCCGGGATCCGCACCTGGCCGCCATCGGCTTCGTGTGGAACCCGCTGCCCTCGTTGGCCGTCATCCCCCTCCTCCTGCTCACGCCGATCTGGCCGACCCTGGCCTCCAAGGCCGTGGCGGGGTGCCTCGTGTCCGTGGCCTGCGGGGCGGTGACGGCGGGACTCATGCACCGCCTACTGGCGCTTCTGGGCTCCCATGGCCCGGCGCGCATCCTGCTCACCGCCGCCTTCGCCCTCCATCCCCTGGTGCTGCTCGGCGCCACGACGGGAGCCAGCGAGGCTATGCTCCTTCTGACCTGCGCGTTCATGGCCGTGCGGCTCGCGCTGTGGTTGGGAGACCCCAAGCCCTGGCTGCTGGTCCAGGTGGGGGTGGGCGCCGGGGTCGCCTACCTCGTGCGCTACGAGGCGCTGGCGGCGGGCGCGGCCATCGCCGTGCTCGTGGCAGGAGCCTCGTGGTGGCGCTCCCGCGGGCGGAAGGGCGGTGACGGAGCCATCGGCATCGCTTGCCTCGACGTCGCGCTGGTCATCGCGCCCATCGCCGCGGCGTTCGGCCTGTGGGCGCTGGCCAGCAAGATCGTCGTCGGCTCCTGGCTGGAGACCTTCACCTCCCAGTACGGCAACTCGGCGCAGGTCGGGGCCTTCCGGGCCTCCATCGATGGCATCGTCGGGACGGGCGGCGGCGCGCAGCTGGCCTATGTCTCTGAGCAGTTGCTCCGCACGGCGCCGCTGGCGATCCCCCTGACGATCATCGCCCTGGTCGTGGCCTGGCGGCGCCGCGAGCCGGCTCTCCTCGCCCCGGTGTTCGTCTTCGGATCGATCCTGCTGTTCCAGAACCTTGCCTTCCTACGGGGGATGTCCTTCGGATGGATCCGCTTCCAGATCGCGGCCGTGCCCCTGGCAATACTCGCCGCCGGATACCTCGTCGCGGCGGTGGGCAGTGGCGCGCGCGGGCGGCGGGCCCGGCGGGCCCTCGCGGTCGGCCTCGTGGCCGCGGTGGTGCTGGTGCTCCCCCTCGCCTGGGTCACAGAGGCCGACCCCCGCTTCGGGCGCGAAGAGGTCTTGGCGCGTGAGGTCGCCGGCGGCGACCAGTACGGGATGGAGGCCGCTGTCGCCCGGGATATCAAGAGCATGGGGCTGGGCGAGGGGGCGGTCATCACTGATGTCGCCTACTCCTTCCCGATCATCCTCGCCTCCCAGGAGCCTAAGGTCTTCACGATCACGACCGACCGCGACTTCGAGGATCGCCTGGCGGATCCCGGCGGCGCCTCCGTCCTCTACGCGCTCGTCAGCGCCCCGGACAGCGCCCCCGCGGACGCGGTGGACAAGGCGTACCCGGGCATGTGGGAAAACGGCGCCGGCGTGGCCACCCTGGCCAGGGAGTGGAAGGACGGCCGGGGCCTCACCTGGCGCCTCTACCGCTTCAACGACGCCTGAGGGCCGGCGGCGCCCGCGGGCCCGCGCGGCGCCGGGATGGCCCTCGGCGCGGATCACACGACTGAGGAGCAATCGACTCGCGACCCATGGTGGCCGGGCCGCTAGACTGCGAGGCACAACCGCACATGTCGGAGGGGAGTACTCCCACCAACAGCGGCGTCGTCATCACGGCAGACCAGTGGCCCCGGGCCGCCGGCCCCCGGCGCCGCAGGCCAGTCGCCCCGCGCCGGGAGCGATGCTGGCGGGAGGAGACCTTCGGTACTCGACTCCGTACCGGAGGTACCCGCGTGGACGTCCACTCCCTCGGATGGTTGGCGCTCGCCGCCGTCATCCTCACCATGATCACCATCGACGTCGTCGGGCACGTGCGCACCCCGCATGAGCCCACGATGAGGGAAGCCGCCTGGTGGTCACTCGCCTACATCGCCGTGGCCGTCGTCTTCGGCGGCATCGTCTGGGCCATCTGGGGCGGCCGCTACGGGGGCGAGTACTTCGCCGGCTACATCGTCGAGAAGTCCCTGAGCGCCGACAACCTCTTCGTCTTCGTCATCATGATCGCCGCCTTCCGGGTGCCCAGGAAGTACCAGCAGGAGGTGCTGCTGGCGGGCATCGTCATCGCGCTCGTGCTGCGCCTCATCTTCATCCTCGTCGGCGCCGCCCTCATCGAGAGCTTCTCCGCGATCTTCTACGTCTTCGGGGCCTGGCTGATCTGGACCGCGATCTCCCAGGCGCGCGAGGGCGTCGAGGACCCCGACGACCACGACGCCGACGACTACGAGCCGTCCCGCTTCGTGCGGCTCGTGGCCCGGGTGGTCCCCATGACCGACGGCTTCGTCGGCGGCAAGGTCCTCCACCGTCATGGCGGGAGGACCATGATCACCCCCATGATGCTGTGCATCATCGCCATCGGCACCGCCGACGTCGTGTTCGCCATCGACTCGATCCCCGCGATCTACTCCCTGACCGCCGAGCCCTTCCTCGTGTTCGCCGCGAACGCCTTCTCCCTGCTGGGCCTGAGGCAGCTCTATTTCCTCATCGACGGCCTCCTCGACCGCCTCGTCTTCCTGCACTACGGCCTGGCCGCCATCCTCGGCTTCATCGGCCTTAAGCTCATCAACCACGCCCTGCATGAGAACGAGCTCGGCCTCATCAACGGCGGCGAGCACTGGGAGGCCATCCCCGAGCCGTCCATCCCCATCTCGCTCGGCTTCATCGTCGTCGTCATCCTCATCACCGTTATCGCCTCCGTTATCGCCTCCAAGCGGCAGGCCCGCGAGCAGGCCGAGGCCCCCGCCGAGCGGGCGGTGGTGGGGCGATGAGGGCCACCGCCACCGAGGGCACCAGCGGCCTGACGAGCCAGGAGGTCGCCGCCCGCGTCCGCGACGGCCTCACCAACGCCTACGAGGAGACCACCTCACGCTCCGCGCTGGACATCCTGCGCGCCAACGTCCTGACGATCTTCAACGCGATCCTCGGCGCCGCGCTCGTCCTCATCCTCCTCATCGGGCACTGGGCCGACGCCCTGTTCGGCTTCGTGCTCATCCTCAACACCTCCACCGGCACGATCGCCGAGATCCGCGCCAAGCGCGCCCTCGACCGCCTCGCCGTCCTGGAGGCGCCCCGCGCCCACGCCATCCGAGACGGCGCCGAGAGCGAGATCGACGTCGCCGATGTCGTCCTCGACGACGTGCTCCGCCTGCGCTCGGGAGAGCAGATCCCCGCCGATGGGACCATCCTGGCCACCGACGGCCTCGAGGTCGACGAGTCCATCCTCACCGGGGAGTCCGACCCCGTCCGGCCCCAGGAGGGCGGGCGGGTCCTATCCGGCACCACCGTGACGGCCGGCGCCGCGCTCATGCGCACCACCGCCGTCGGCGCTCAGGCCTATGCCCACCGGCTCGCCCGCGAGGCCCGCCAGTTCTCCACCGTGCGCTCCGAACTCCAGGACGGCACCAACCGGGTCCTCACCTGGATCTCCTGGGTTATCGTGCCCGTGGCGCTCCTGCTCATCTGGTCGCAGATGCGCCAGGCCGGGGGGCTGTTCGCAGCCATCGAGTCAGGCGCTTGGCGCCCCGCGATGGTCGCCGGCATCGCCGGTGTCGTCGGCATGGTCCCCCAGGGGCTCGTCCTGCTCACCAGCGTCAACTTCGCCACGGCCTCCCTCAAGCTCGCCCGCCAGAAGGTCCTCGTCCAGGAGCTTCCCGCCGTGGAGGTCCTGGCCCGGGTCGACACGCTCTGCCTGGACAAGACCGGCACGATCACCACCGGCCGCATCGCCCTGCGCGACGTCACCGCCCCCGACGGCGGGCCCGCTGACCCGCCCGCCCTCGCCGCGCTCGACGCCCTCGCCGCCGACGGCGACGCCAACGCCACCGCCCTGGCCCTGCGCGAAGGCCTGCCCGGCATCGAGCCTGCCCGCGTTGCCGCCCCCGTGAGCGAGGGCCTTGTGCCTTTCTCCTCCCGGCGCAAGTGGTCCGCCGTCGTGATCGACGGGATCACCTGGATCATGGGCGCTCCCGAGATCGTCCTCGGCGCCTGCCCCGACGACGCCCCGCACCGGTGTCTCGCCCTCGAGCGGGTCCGCGAGGCGGCCGCCACCGGCGCCCGCGTCGTCGCCCTGGCCCGCTCCGAGCAGCCCTGCGGCCAGAGCGGCGCTGATTACGCGCTCCCCGGCGGCCTGCGCCCGGCCGCCCTCGTCATGCTCGCCGAGCAGGTCCGCCCCGACGCCCCCGAGACCCTCGCCTACTTCCGGGCCCAGGGCGTCGATGTCAAGGTCATCAGCGGGGACAACCCGGTCACCGTCGCCGCCGTCGCGCGGGCGGCCGGCATCACCCGCTCCGACGGCGAGGGGCTCACCGTCCTTGACGCCCGTGAGTTGCCCACCACCGCTGATGACCCCGCCGACCTGGAGCGTCTCGCCGACGCCGTCGCTGACGCCCAAGTGCTCGGCCGCGTCGTCCCCGAGCAGAAGAAGGCCCTCGTCGCCGCCCTCCAGGCGCGCGGGCGCACCGTGGCCATGACCGGTGACGGCGTCAACGACGCCCTGGCCCTCAAGCGCGCCGACCTTGGCATCGCCATGGGCAATGGCGCGCCGGCCACCAAGGCCGTGGCGCGCCTCGTCCTCCTCACCGGCCGGTTCTCTGCCCTGCCCGGGGTCGTCGCCGAGGGGCGGCGCGTCATGGCGAACACCGAGCGCATCGCCTCGCTGTTCCTGTCCAAGACCGTCTACGCCTCCCTCATCGCCGTCGCCGTCGCGATCACGGCGATCCCCTACCCGTTCCTGCCCCGGCAGCTCACCATCGTCTCCTCACTGACCATCGGAGTGCCGGCGTTCGTCCTGGCACTGGCGCCGACCAACCAGCGCTACCGCGCGGGATTCCTCGGGCGCGTGCTCACCCTGGCCGTGCCCGCGGGCGTCGTCGCGGGGGTGGGGACGCTCGCCGCGCGCACCTGGCTGCGGGCCGCGGGGCTCCCGCTTGAGCAGATCACCTCCGGCACCACCCTCGTTCTCGTCGCGGCGGGCCTGGCCCTGCTCACCCTCACCGCGCGCCCGCTCCTGGGGTGGCGGCTCGGGCTCGTGGCCCTCATGGGAGCGCTGGCGGTGCTCGGCGTCGTCATCCCGCCCGTGCGCCGCTTCTTCCTCCTGGCCTGGCCGACCAGCACGACATGGCTGATCGTCGCCGCGATGGCCGCGGCGGTCGTCGCGGGCATGGAGGCGGTCCACGTGATGCGCCGCCGCGCCCGCCCGCGGGGCTGAGGCGCCCGATCAGGCGATCGCCAGCACCCGCAGCCAGCCTCGGCGGGGGTGCAGGTCCCAGTCCACCTTGACGAAGCCGGCCTGGGAGGCGAGCGCGGACAGCTCCTCGCCGTCGGGAACGCTCATGTCCAAGCGGTCCGCCCAGAAGCCCGCCGCGTCCCTGCTGGCGTAGTCATTGATGATGAGCAGCCTCCCGCCGGGGCGCAGGACGCGATGGACCTCCGCCAGCCCCGCGAGCTGATCGGGCCAGAAGTAGAGCGTCTCGAAGGCCGTGGCGGCATCGAAGTAACCGCTGCGCATCGGGATCCGATCGACGGGGGCCTCCAGGACGCGAAGGCGGCCGGTCTCGGCAGCGGCGCGGTTGAGCGCCAGGGACGTCCGGACGGCGTCAGCGGAGTGGTCGATCCCCGCCACCTCCCGGCGGGTCAGACCCAGGAGCCGCTTGAGGATGGCGCCGCCGCCGCATCCGATGTCGATGACGCGCTCATCGGGCTGGACGCCGAGCCCCTCCAGGCCCCACAGGTGCAGGGGGCGATGCCCCTTGTTCATCCCGCGCAGCAGGAGCCTGCCTGTGAGCGACCTGGGCCGCGCGAACTGGGAGTCCTGGGGGGCCTTCGTCATGAGATCGTCCCGATGACGGGGTTCCACTCGCGTGGCGCGCGCTCGGCGATAAGCCCGGCCTTCTGGAAGGGATCATCGTCGAGGAGGGCCAGGGCGCCGGCGGCGTCCTCGGCGCGCACGATGATGAGGGCCTTGTTCGTGCCCGTGTAGGGGCCCGCGGCGATGAGGCGGCCCTGATCGGCGAGGGCCCCGTTGAAGGCGCGGTGGCTCGGGCGGATGGCGGACAGCTCCTCATCCCGGCCGGTGACGTAGGTGTACTCGACGGCGAAGATCTTGCTCATGACGGCAGCCTATCGTCCCGGGGGCGCGCGCGTGAGCCATGGCACAGACCAGTCCTGACGTGGCGAGTCGAACACACGTACGACGCCGGCCTGCCCCTAGACTCGCGCCCGTGAACGACACCCTCATCATCCGTGGAGCCCGCGAGCACAATCTCAAGGGCGTCAGCCTCGACCTGCCCCGCGACAAGATGATCGTCTTCACCGGGCTCTCCGGCTCCGGCAAGTCCTCCCTTGCCTTCGACACGATCTTCGCCGAGGGGCAGCGCAGGTACGTGGAGTCGCTGTCCTCCTACGCCCGGCAGTTCCTCGGCCAGATGGACAAGCCCGACGTCGACTTCATCGAGGGACTGTCCCCAGCGGTCTCCATCGACCAGAAGTCCACCTCCCGCAACCCCCGGTCCACCGTCGGCACCGTCACCGAGGTCTACGACTACCTGCGCCTGCTCTACGCGCGCGCCGGCATCCAGCACTGCCCCGTGTGCGACGCCGTCATCTCCTCCCAGACCCCCCAGCAGATCGTCGACCGCGTCCGCTCCCTGCCCGAGGGGACGCGCTTCCAGGTGCTCGCGCCCGTGGTGCGCGGCCGGAAGGGCGAGTACACCGAGCTCTTCGAGGAGCTGCGCTCGCGCGGCTTCAACCGGGTGAGGGTCGACGGCGGCATCCACCGCCTCGATGCCCCGCCCGAGTTGTCCAAGCGCCTCAAGCACGACATCGAGGTCGTCATCGACCGGCTCGTCGTCCGCGAGGGCATCCGGGGGCGCCTCACGGACTCCGTGGAGACGGCCCTCGGCCTGGCTGACGGCCTTGTCATCATCGAGGAGGTCGACCGCGACGAGGACGACCCCGCCCGCCTCCACCGCTACTCCGAGAAGCGCGCCTGTCCCAACGAGCACCAGCTCGCCCTGGACGAGATGGAGCCCCGGACCTTCTCCTTCAACGCCCCCTACGGCGCCTGCCCCGAGTGCACCGGAATCGGCGTGCGCCTCGAGGTGGACCCCGACCTCGTCGTCCCCGACGAGGAGCTCACCCTCGCCCAGGGCGCCGTCGCCCCCTGGACCATCCACCAGAAGCACTTCGACCGGACCCTGTCCGCGCTCGGCGCCGAACTCGGCTTCGACATCAACACTCCTTGGCGAGCCCTTCCCGAGCGCGCCAAGGACGCGATCCTGCGCGGCAAGGACTACGAGGTCAAGGTCAGCTACCGCAACCGTTGGGGGCGTGAGCGCGTCTACTCCACCGGCTTCGAGGGCGTCCTCAGCTACGTCATGCGCAAGCATGAGGAGACCGAGTCCGAGTGGTCGAAGGAGCGCTACCAGGGCTACATGCGCGAGGTGCCCTGTCCGGTGTGCTCCGGCACGCGCCTCAAGCCCGAGGTCCTCGCCGTACGCGTGGGGGGCAAGTCCATCGCTGAGCTCTGCGACCTTCCCGTGGGGGAGTGCCGGGACTTCCTCGCCGGCCTGGAGCTCACCGGCCAGGCCAAGCAGATCGCCTCCTCCGTGCTCACCGAGATCAACGCCCGCCTGGGCTTCCTCGTCGATGTCGGACTGGACTACCTCAGCCTCTCTCGCGGCGCCGCCACCCTCTCCGGCGGCGAAGCCCAGCGCATCCGCCTGGCCACCCAGATCGGCTCCGGGCTGGTCGGCGTCCTCTACGTCCTCGACGAGCCCAGCATCGGGTTGCACCAGAGGGACAACGCCCGCCTCATCGAGACTCTCTCCCGGCTGCGCGACCTGGGCAACACGCTTATCGTCGTCGAGCACGACGAGGACACCATTCGCTCGGCCGACTGGATCGTCGACATCGGGCCCGGGGCAGGGGAGAAGGGCGGCGAGGTCATCCACTCGGGCGAGCTCTCCGGCCTTCTGGAGGCCGAGGACTCCTGCACGGGCGACTACCTCGCCGGGCGCCGCCGCATCCCGATCCCACCCGCCCGCCGGCCCGTTGACAAGAAACGTCAGGTGACCGTCGTCGGCGCCCGGGAGAACAACTTGAGGGACGTCACCGTCGCCTTCCCCCTGGGCGTGCTCACCGCCGTCACCGGGGTGTCAGGCTCCGGCAAGTCCTCGCTGGTCAACTCCATCCTCTTCCAGGTGCTCGCCAACCGCCTCAACCGGGCCCATGGCGTGCCCGGGCGCCACAAGACGGTGCGCGGCCTCGACCAGCTCGACAAAGTCGTCCACGTCGACCAGTCGCCCATCGGCCGCACGCCGCGCTCGAACCCCGCCACCTACACCGGCGTGTGGGACCACATCCGCAAGATCTTCGCCGCCGTGCCCGAGTCGAAGGTCCGCGGCTACGGGCCCGGCCGCTTCTCCTTCAACGTCAAGGGCGGGCGCTGCGAGTCTTGCAAGGGCGACGGCACCCTCAAGATCGAGATGAACTTCCTCCCGGACGTCTACGTCCCCTGCGAGGCCTGCCACGGGGCCCGCTACAACCGCGAGACCCTCGAGATCCGCTACAAGGACCACACCGTCGCCGACGTTCTCGACATGACGATCGAGCGCGCCGCCGAGTTCTTCTCCTCCACGCCCATCATCGCCCGGCACCTGAGCACCCTCGTGGAGGTGGGGCTCGGCTACGTGCGCCTGGGGCAGGCCGCCACCACGCTGTCCGGCGGGGAGGCCCAGCGCGTCAAGCTCGCCACCGAACTGCAGCGCCGCTCGACCGGCCGCACCATCTACGTGCTGGACGAGCCGACGACCGGCCTGCACTTCGAGGACATCCGCAAGCTCCTGGAGGTGCTCCAGGGACTTGTGGACAAGGGCAACACCGTGGTGGTCATCGAGCACAACCTCGACGTCATCGCCAATGCCGACTGGGTCATCGACATGGGCCCCGAGGGGGGCAAGGGCGGTGGCACCGTGGTGGCCACCGGCACCCCCGAGCAGCTCACGAGGGTGGCGGGGTCCCACACGGGCGCGTTCCTCGCCGAGGTGCTTCAGCGGCGCCGCTGCTGACGCGGTGGGGGCGGGCCCCGCCCGCCGCTGGGGGGGAGTCCTGGGTGGCCCACCCGCGCGCGGCGCCGCACGGACCCGCCCGGGGCGCTCAGTCGGCGATGTCCCCGGGCCCCAGCGCCTCCCGGAGGGCGTCGAGCAGTTCGCGCAGCCGCTCGGGCGAGCGACTGCCCAGGCCCAGGACGATCCCCGGCCAACCACCCCTTCCCTCCACCGACCAGTACGAGCCCAAGCCCTCAACGCCGAGCCCCGCCGCCCGGGCCCTCGCCACGGCGGCGGCCTCATCGGCGCCCGGGGCTAGCGGCACGACGGCGTGCAGCCCGCCCTCCATGGGGGTGCCGGAGGGGAAGACCTCGAGGAACACCCCGCGCCGCCTCCGGTCGAGGCGGCGGGCCCTGGCCGCGTGGCGGCGCAGGCCGTCCTGGCGGAGGTAGCGGGTCATCGCGTCCTGGACGATCCCAGACACCGGGACGCAGCGCTGGGCGACATCGTCGACGAGCCCCTCGGGGACCACGGCCCAGCCGAGCCCCAGGGCGGGAGTAAGGCTGGGCGAGAACGACCCCAGCAGGGCCACGGGCCCGTCGGTCCCCGAGGCGAGCAGCGGCGCCGGCGCCTCATGGAGCTCGGCGTCGAAGTCGTCCTCGATGAGCAGCGTCCCTCTCGACGACGCCGCGGCCAGGAGCGCGTGGCGCCGCACCGCGGGCATGCGCCCACCGGTGGGGAACTGGTGGTTCGGGGTGAGGAGCGCCGCCTCGACCCCCTCCAGGGACTCGGGCAGCGCGCCGTCGGCGTCCATGGCCAGGGGTCGCGCGCGCCACCCCAGCAGGCCGGGGATGGCGCGAAGGGAGGGGTAGCCGGGGTCCTCGACGCCGATCCTCCCCGCGACGCGCAGGGCGGAGAGGATGAGCCGCAGGCCATCACGGGCCCCCGCGGTGACGAGGATCCGATGGGGATCGATCGTGACGCGCCTGGTCAGGCGCATGTGCTCAGCCAGGAGCTCGCGCAGCTCCTCCGATCCTCGCGGCGGATGGGGCCGAGGATCGGCCGCGGCGGCGCGCCAGGCCGCCCGCCACAGCGCCGACGTCACATCCGAGGCGTCCGGCGTGCCGGGCTTCAGCGCGGATGGGCCGGGGGCCGCGGCGGTTGACCGGGCCCTGGACGCGGTGGGCGAGGCGGGGCGGGGGAGCGCGGGGTCCACGCGCGTGCCCCCATGCGTCGCCATGAGGTAACCCTCGCCGATGAGTTGCTCATAGGCGGCCACGACGGTGCCTCGGGAAACTCCCAGATCGGCGGCCATCCGGCGGGAGGACGGGAGCCGATCGCCCGGCGCGAGGAGGCCGGAGGTGATCCGCTGGTGGATGTCGGCGACGATCCGCTGCGGCACTGACCTCCCCGCGGCCGGCCGCTCCCGCCCCGGCCGCCCGGGGAGCCCCGGGAGCGCCCCGGTGGGCTCCTCCCGCCGCGCCCGGGGCGCCTGTCGATTCGCGGTCATGACCGCAAGGGTAGCGGTGGTCCATGAGAATCGATCAGATGTGGACTCATCAATGGGCCACAAGAGCGGGGAGGATCACGCCATGACCACCATCACAAGCACCTCGCACCCCGCTGACCACTCAGTACCCGCCTCCACCACCGGCTCCCCACTCGTCAAGCGCGGCCTGGCCGACATGCTCAAGGGCGGCGTCATCATGGACGTCGTCACCCCCGAGCAGGCCGTCATCGCCGAGGAGGCCGGCGCCGTGGCCGTCATGGCGCTTGAGCGCGTGCCTGCGGACATCCGCGCCCAGGGGGGAGTGGCCCGCATGTCCGACCCGGACCTCATCGCGGGCATCATCGACGCCGTCTCGATCCCGGTCATGGCCAAGGCCCGCATCGGGCACTTCGTCGAGGCCCAGGTCCTCCAGCACCTCGGCGTGGACTACATCGATGAGTCCGAGGTGCTCTCCCCGGCCGACTACGCGAACCACATCGACAAGCAGCCCTTCACCGTCCCCTTCGTCTGCGGGGCCACCAACCTCGGGGAGGCCCTGCGCCGTATCGCCGAGGGCGCGGCCATGATCCGCTCCAAGGGCGAGGCTGGAACCGGCGACGTCTCCGAGGCCACCCGGCACATCCGCACGATCAACGCCGAGATCGCCCGCTTGCGGGGCCTGCCCGCCGACGAGTTGTACGTCGCCGCCAAGGAGCTGCGCGCCCCCTACGAGCTCGTGGCCGAGGTGGCGCGCACCGGAGCCCTCCCCGTGGTGATGTTCACCGCCGGGGGCATCGCGACCCCGGCCGACGCCGCCATGATGATGCAACTTGGCGCTGATGGCGTCTTCGTGGGCTCGGGGATCTTCAAGTCCGGGGACCCGGCCGCCCGCGCCGCCGCCATCGTGCGCGCCACCGCCGCCTACGACGACCCCGCCATCATCGCCGAGGTCTCCCGGGGCCTGGGTGAGGCGATGGTTGGCATCAACGTGGCCGACCTCCCCGCGCCCCACCGCCTGGCGGAGCGCGGCTGGTGAGCCGGCGCGTCGGCGTCCTCGCCCTCCAGGGCGGGGTGGTTGAGCACGCCCGGATGGTGGAGGAGCTCAGGAGCGAGGCGGTCCTCGTGCGCCGCGCTGGCGACCTGGACCGTCTGGATGCGCTCATCCTGCCGGGAGGGGAATCCACCGCCCTCCTGCGCCTGCTCGCCGCCTTCGACCTCACGCGGGCCCTCGCTGACACCGCTCGGGCAGTGCCGACCCTGGGCACCTGCGCGGGCCTCATCCTGCTTGCGCGCCTGGGCGTGCTGGACGTCGACGTCGAGCGCAACGCCTTCGGTCCTCAGGTGGACTCCGCCGAGGCCGTCCTGCCGTGGCGCGGCGGGCAGGTGCGGGCCGCCCTCATCCGGGCGCCGCGCATCACCCGCATGGGGGAGGGCGTGGAGACGCTGTCCACGTGGACGGATCCCAGGCGGCCGGATGAGGCGCCCAGCGTCGTCGGCGTCGAGCAGACCGGCGCGGGCGGGCGGATCATCGGGG
This sequence comes from Actinomyces sp. zg296, assembly GCF_009829695.1. NCBI lineage: Bacteria > Bacillati > Actinomycetota > Actinomycetes > Actinomycetales > Actinomycetaceae > Actinomyces > Actinomyces sp. zg296. Next base: position 199,744 of record NZ_VWPG01000004.1, on the reverse strand, counting down.
TCGCCTTCCATCCCGAGCTCACGGGGGACACCACTATCCACCGCGAGCTGCTCGCATGAGGGCGCGCGCCGTCGGGGGAGCCCAACCGGGCGTGAGCGGATCAGGCCCGGGGCGCTGAGCGTCATCGTTCGCATCCGGCGGTCGCGCGGGTAGGCTCTGGCCATGAGCGAGAGCGGATTGCGAGCAGCGCAGGCAAAGATGCGGCGGGGCGAGGTGGCCCCGGAGGCCATCGACGTCTTCACCCACTACTACAAGGAGCTGGAGGCCGGCGCCACCGGCCTCATCCCCGAGAGCACGATCGAGCCACTGACCTCCATTGACTCTATCGACGACGTCGAGATCAGTGACGAGGCCGCTCGTGAGGCCCTGTCGCGCACCGTCCTGATCAAACTCAACGGCGGGCTCGGCACCTCGATGGGGATGAGCCGCGCCAAGAGCCTGCTGCCGGTACGCGACGGCAAGTCCTTCCTCGACCTCCTCGTGGGGCAGGTGGAGGCCGCCCGCGCCAAGCATGGCGTCACCCTGCCGCTCATCTTCATGGATTCCTTCCGCACCCGTGAGGACACCCTGGTCGCGCTGGGGCGCCACCCGGGGATCGCCGTCGACGGCCTGCCGCTCGACTTCCTCCAGAACCGCATCCCGAAGATCCGGCAGGACGACCTCGAGCCGGTCGAATGGGAAGCCGACCCCTCCCTGGAGTGGTGCCCCCCGGGGCACGGCGACATCTACACCGCCCTCGTGGCCTCCGGCGTGCTCGACGCCCTCATCGAGCGCGGCTACAAGTACGCGATGACGTCGAACGCGGACAACCTGGGCGCGGCGCCCTCGGCCCGCATCGCCGGATGGTTCGCGGCCTCCGGCGCCCCCTACGCCCCGGAGATGTGCCGTCGCACGCCGGCGGACGTCAAGGGCGGGCACCTGGCGGTGCGCAAGTCTGATGGGCGCATCATCCTCAGGGACACCGCGCAGACGCCGGCCGACGAGATGCACTACTTCACCGACCAGTTCCGCCACCCGTTCTTCCACACGAACAACATCTGGTTCGACCTGGAGGTCCTGCGCGCCACGCTCGCCGAGAGGAAGGGCATCCTGGGGCTGCCGCTCATCCGCAATGAGAAGACCGTCAACCCCTCGGACGCCTCCTCAACGCCCGTCTACCAGTTGGAGACGGCGATGGGCGCGGCGGTCGAGGCCTTCGAGGGCGCCACCGCCGTGGAGGTGCCGCGCAGCCGCTTCCTGCCGGTCAAGACGACGAATGACCTCCTTCTCGTGCGCTCGGACGTGTACGAGGTCGATGAGGACGGCCTGCTGCGCATGGTCTCCGAGACCTCCTGCACCGTTGACCTCGACCCGCGCTACTACAAGAGGATCCAGGACTTCGAGGCGCGGTTCCCCGACGGGGTGCCCTCGATCCGGGGGGCGCTAACGCTGACGGTGCGCGGCGACTGGACCTTCGGCAAGGGCGTCGTGGCCTCGGGCGACGCCGTCGTGACGGAGGAGGGCTCACCCGGCTCCATCGCCGATGGGGCGAGGCTCTGAGAAGCGTCCACCATCCCGGCGCGCGGGGCCTCCGGCCGCCGCGCGCCGGCGCGCCCGGCACCCGCCGAGAGCGTGAAAAGCGTTGGGGCCCGGACTGTGAAGTCCGGGCCCCAACGCGCTGGTGGGCGATACTGGAATCGAACCAGTGACCTCCTCGGTGTGAACGAGGCGCTCTAACCCCTGAGCCAATCGCCCGATGCCCGCACAGACTAGCCAGAACCGGGCGCGCCCGGCAAACGGGAGCCCGGTGAGGTGAGTCACCGCGATGTCATTTGCATAGGCGCGGAGGTGGGGTGATATGGTTGCGCAGCACCGAGCGAACCGGCGTCGAGCCGGGGAGAGCGGCAGCCATGCGGATGTGGCTCAGTTGGTAGAGCATCACCTTGCCAAGGTGAGGGTCGCGGGTTCGAGTCCCGTCATCCGCTCCGAGGAGCCGGGCGGCCACCCAGCCCCCAGCATCTCACTGGTGGGTTGGCCGAGAGGCTAGGCACCGGCCTGCAAAGCCGTTTACACCGGTTCGAATCCGGTACCCACCTCGGGCGATTGGCGCAGCGGTAGCGCGCTTCCCTGACACGGAAGAGGTCACTGGTTCGAACCCAGTATCGCCCACTCGCAGCCCATCCCGCCCGGACCCCACGGTCCGGGTTTTTCTGTCCGTCCCCGGGCTGCGAGAGTGAGGCACCGGCCATGGCAGACCCCTCGACGTACCGGCCCGCCGCGGGCGAGATCCCTACGTCGCCCGGCGTCTACCGCTTCCTCGACCCCGAGGGCCGCGTCATCTACGTCGGCAAGGCCAAGAATCTGCGAGCGCGCCTGAGCAACTACTTCCAGGACCTGGCGGCCCTCCACCCGCGCACGCAGAGAATGGTCACCACTGCCTGCGCCGTCGAGTGGACCGTCGTGGCCACCGAGGTGGAGTCCCTTGCCCTGGAGTACTCCTGGATCAAGGAATTCCACCCGCGCTTCAACGTCATGTACAAGGACGACAAGTCCTATCCCTACCTCATGGTCTCCCTGAACGAGGAGTTCCCCCGCGCCCAGGTGGTGCGCGGGGCGCGCAAGCGCGGCGCCCGGTACTTCGGCCCCTACGTCCAGGCCTGGTCCATCCGCGACACCCTCGACCAGCTTTTGCGGGTCTTCCCCATCCGCTCCTGCTCCGCCGGCGTCTTCCAGCGTGCCAAGGCCGCTGGCCGCCCCTGCCTGCTGGGGTACATCGACAAATGCTCCGCCCCCTGCGTCGGCCGCGTCTCCGCCCCCGACCACCGGGCCCTCGCTGAAGACCTCTGCTCCTTCCTCGCCGGCCGCACCGGGCCCTACCTGCGCGAAGTCGAGTCCCAGATGCGCGCCGCCGCCGGCGCGCTCGACTTCGAGAAGGCCGCCCGCCTGCGCGACGACGCCGCCGCGCTGCGCAAGGTCATCGAGCGCAACGCCGTGGTCCTGCCCGACGCCACCGACGCCGACGTCTTCGGCCTCGTGCGCGACGAGCTCACCGCCGCCGTCCAGGTCTTCCACGTCCGCGGCGGGCGCATCCGCGGCCAGCGCGGCTGGGTCATCGACACCCCCGACGACGCCACCGACTCAGAGCTCGTTGAGCGCCTCATCCAGCAGGTCTACGCCGACCTTCTCGACCCCGGGGACACCGGCGCCCCCGAGTCGTCGTCGGCCGGCGCGGCGACCGCCCCCGCCGCGCCCAGCGGGCCCGTCTCCGGTCCCACCACCTCCGTCGGCGTCGGGCGCGCGCCCGCCTGCCCGGCCCCGCGCGCCCGACGCGAGGATGAGCCCACTCCCAGGCGGGCCGAGGCGGCGGCCACCAGTGTCGACGACGTCGCCCACGCCTCCACCACCGCCGTGCCCCGCGAGGTCCTCGTCCCCGTGCTTCCCGATGACGCCCCCGCCGTGCGGGCCTGGCTCGCCGGGCTGCGCGGCGCCGCCGTCGACCTGCGCGTGCCCGCGCGAGGGGACAAAGCGGCCCTCATGGAGACCGTGCGCAAGAACGCCGAGGAGGCCCTGCGCCTCCACAAGACCCGGCGCGCCGGCGATCTCACCCAGCGCTCCGCCGCCCTCGACGAGCTCGCCGAGGCCCTCGACATGCCCGAGGCGCCCCTGCGCATCGAGTGCTACGACATCTCCCACACCCAGGGCACCCACCAGGTCGGCTCCATGGTGGTCTTCGAGGACGGCGCCCCCCGCAAATCCGACTACCGCCGCTTCATCATCCGCGGCGAGGACGGCGGGGGCGCGACCGACGACACCGCCGCCATGAGCGAGGTCCTGACCCGGCGCTTCAAACGGCTCCTCGCCGAGCAGGGCCGGGGCGCGGCCGGGCTGAGCGCGGCCGAGGCCGCCGAGCAGGTTGAGGACGCCGAGGGCGTCGCCGTCGTCTCCGGGCCCATCGATCCCGAAACGGGGCGGGCCAAGCGCTTCTCCTACGCGCCCGGCCTCGTCGTCGTCGACGGCGGGCTGCCGCAGGTCGGGGCCGCCCGCGCCGTTCTCGACGAGCTCGGCATCGACACCCCCATCGTCGGCCTGGCCAAGCGCCTGGAGGAGATCTGGATCCCCGGCGAGGAGTTCCCCGTCATCCTGCCGCGCACCTCGCCCGCGCTCTACCTCCTCCAGCACCTGCGCGACGAGTCCCACCGCTTCGCCATCACCCACCATCGGGCCAAGCGCTCCGCCGGCATGACCCGCTCCGCGCTCGACGGCGTCCCCGGCCTCGGGCCCGCCCGCCAGGCCGCGCTGCTCAAGGCCTTCGGCTCGGTCAAGCGCCTGCGCGCCGCCAGCGTGGAGCGGATCGCCGAGGTCAAGGGCATCGGCCCGGCGCTCGCCGCCGCCATCCACGAGCACCTGGGCGACGGAGGCGAGACGGCGGGGTGAGGAGCGTGGCGCGGCGTCGTTCAAGAGGATTCTCGTGGTGGCTGGGAGTCCCATGACCCGCCCGCTTTCGCGTGACGCGCAGCACATGAGGGTGCTCTTGTCGGGCCAGGAGCGCTCCGCCTATCGTCACCCGTGGGCAATAGCCCACCAGGATTGTGACCCACCCGGGGCAAGACCTGAGACGCCTCGCGCCATGCCGCGCGAATCGCGCCTCGGGTCTTTTTCATTGCCCCGGCGCGGATGATGGGAAGGCAAGGAGGCTCTTCATGGCAAAAGTCGACTACGCGGCAATGGCGCCGGACCTGCTCAAGCGGATCGGTGGGGAGGCGAATGTCTCCGCGCTCTCCCACTGCGCCACGCGCATGCGATTCGTTCTCAGGGACGCCTCCAAGGCCGACACCGCCGCCATCAAGGACATGACCGGCGTCGTCACCGTGGTGCAAGCCGGGGGCCAGTACCAGGTGGTCGTCGGCAACGACGTCCCGCTGCTCTTCGGCCAGATGCAGGCGCTCCTGCCGGGTCTCGGATCGGAGGGGAGCGATGGCGGTAAGGGCGGGTCCGCGCGGCCGCTCAACCCGCTGGACGCCTTCATCGGCCTCGTCTCGGCGATCTTCTCCCCGGTGGTGTGGACCCTGGCGGCGACCGGCCTCTTCAAGGCCTTCCTCGCCATGTTCGCCACCTTCAACTGGATCGACCAGGCTTCGGACACCTACACGGTGCTCAACGCCGCGTCCGACGCCTTCATGTACTTCCTCCCCCTCGTCCTCGCGGTGACCGCGGCCCGGCACTTCAAGGCGAACCAGTTCACCGCGATGGCGATCGGAGGGGCGCTGGTCTACCCCTCGATCGTCGCGATGAATGACGGCGGCTCCCACGCCTTCCTCGGCATCCCGCTGGTCATCATGAGCTACACGTCCTCAGTGCTGCCTATCATCGTGGCCGTGTGGGTGCAGAGCCACGTGGAGAGGGCCTGCGACCGGCTCTTCCCCGGCGCCCTGCGCAACTTCATGACCCCCTGGGCCAGCGTGCTCGTCATGGTGCCGCTCACCCTGCTCACGATCGGCCCGCTCACCACGACCATCGCCGATGGCATCGCCTCGGGCGTCCAGTGGCTGTTCATCCATGTCCCGCTGCTCGGCGGCATCGTCATCGGAGGGTTCTGGCAGGTCTTCGTCATGTTCGGCCTCCACTGGGGCCTCGTGCCCATCATGACCCAGGAGATCACCACCAACGGCTACTCCCTCATCTATGGGCCCATCGAGGCTGCCGTCCTCGCGCAGGCCGCCGCCGGCCTGGCCGTCATGCTCCGGACCCGCGACGCCAAGGTCCGCGAGCTCGCCGGCCCCGCCTCCCTGTCTGGCTTCCTCGCCGGAGTGACCGAGCCGATCATCTACGGCATCAACCTGCCCCGGAAGCTCCCCTTCTACTTCGGAATCCTCGGAGGCGCCGTCGGCGGGGCCATCGGGGCGATCGCCGGGGGCCGGGTCTCCCAGGCCGGGGTCTTCCCCTCGCTCATCGCGATTCCCGCCTACCTGGAGACCCCGCGCCTGCTGCTGTGGGCCATCGGCGTCATCGTCGGCGTCGCCATCGCCTTTACCCTCACCTTCATGTTCGGCGTCAAGGACGATGCCGCTGCTGGGCCGGGGGAGCGGGCGGGCGGCCCCGCCGGACCCGACGCGACCACTGGCTCCAGCGCCGTCGCCGACGCCGAGCCCACCCGCGCCCTGGTCGCCCCCGTCGATGGATCCGCCGTCCCGCTGGAGAGGGTCAAGGACCCGGTGTTCTCCTCGGGCGCGCTGGGCAACGGCGTCGGCATCGTCCCGGCCTCCGGCCGCCTCTGCGCACCGGCCGCGGGGACGGTCGTCACCGCCATGGAGACCGGGCACGCCTTCGGCATCAGGACCGACGACGGCGTCGAGATCCTCATCCACGTGGGCATCGACACCGTCAACCTCAAGGGCGCCGGCTTCACGCCGCGCGTGGCCGTGGGGGACCGCGTGATCGCCGGTGACCCGCTCGTGGACGTCGACCTCGAGGCGGTGCGCGCCGCCGGCTACGACACCACCACTATCGTCGTCGTCACCTCCACCGCCGGCCTGAGCGCCGTCGTGCCCATCGTCGACGGCGATGCGCGCGTGGGTGAGACCATCATCGAGATCGACCACTGACACCCCCGGCAGCAGACCACCATCGACCAGGAACGACCCAGGAGACCGCAATGACAGGATCAACCACGTTCACGCCCCGATTCCCCGAGGGATTCCTCTGGGGAGGCGCCACCGCCGCCAACCAGGTCGAGGGCGCCTACGACGCCGACGGCAAGGGGCTGTCCATCCAGGACGTCATGCCCAGGGGCATCATCGCCCCCCGCACCGAGAGGCCGACCCCCGACAACCTCAAGCTCGAGGCGATCGACTTCTACCACCGCTACGCCGAGGACATCGCGCTGTTCGCCGAGATGGGCTTCAAGGTCTACCGCTTCTCCATCGCCTGGTCCCGCATCTTCCCCCTCGGTGATGAGACCGAGCCCAACGAGGCAGGCCTGGCCTTCTACGACCGCGTCCTGGATGAGCTCGAGAAGCACGGCATCGAGCCGCTTGTGACCCTCAGCCACTACGAGACCCCGCTGCACCTCGCGGAAACCTACAACGGCTGGACTGACCGGCGGCTCATCGGCTTCTACGAGCGCTACGCCCGCACGGTGATCGAGCGCTACGGCCACCGCGTCAAGTACTGGCTGACCTTCAACGAGATCAACTCCGTGCTGCACGCGCCCCTCCTATCAGGGGGCATCAACACGCCCAAGGAGCACCTCGCGCCCAAGGACCTCTACCAGGCGATCCACCACGAGCTCGTGGCCTCGGCCAGCGCCACGAGGATCGCCCACGAGATCAACCCCGGCATCAAGGTCGGGTGCATGGTCATCGGCGTGCCGATCTACCCGCTGACCCCCGACCCGCGCGACGTGCTCGCCTGCCTGGAAGCCGACCACGCCAACCTCGCCTTCTCCGACGTCCACGTGCGCGGCGAGTACCCCGGCTACCTCCTGCGGACCCTGGCCGACAAGGGCATTGAGCTCGACATCGCCGAGGGTGACCTGGCCACCCTCAAGGAGCACACGGTGGACTTCGTGTCCTTCTCCTACTACATGTCCGTGTGCGACACCGCCACCGAGGCGGCGGGCCAGGGGCCGGGCAACATCATGGGCGGCGTGCCCAACCCGACCCTCAGCGCCTCGGAGTGGGGCTGGCAGATCGACCCGGTCGGCCTGCGCATCATCCTCAACCAGTTCTGGGACCGCTGGGGCAAGCCGCTGTTCGTCGTCGAGAACGGGCTGGGGGCGAAGGACGAGCTCATCGAGGGGCCTGACGGGCCCACTGTCGAGGATGACTACCGCATCGCCTACATGAACGACCACCTCGTGCAGGTGGCCGAGGCCATCGCCGACGGCGTCGAGGTCATGGGCTACACCTCCTGGGGCTGCATCGACTGCGTCTCGGCCTCCACGGCCCAGATGTCCAAGCGCTACGGCTTCATCTACGTCGATCGCGACGACGACGGCGCGGGCAGCCTGGCGCGCTACCGCAAGAAGTCCTTCGGCTGGTACAAGGAACTCATTGCGTCCAACGGGGCGACGCTCCGGGTCTCCGGCGGCTGACGACCGGGCCCGGGCCGGCGCTGGGGCCGGCCCGGGAACCACGGCCGGGCTCGGGGAGGGCCCCGGGGCGAGCCCGCCCCTGGCCTGTGGAGAGCGGACCGGTCTCGATCCTGTTTTCGACCGGTCTCGATGGGAGGGGTGGGCGTGGTGTGGCACACTCAGGGAGTGAGAATCCTGCGGGTCTTCAACAATAACGTCGTTCTGGCCCGTGACGCCCTGGGGCGGGAGGTCGTCGCCACGGGCCGGGGACTCGCCTTCGGGCGCAAGGCGGGCCAGGACCTCGATGAGTCCCTCATCGCCCGCCGCTACGTCACCGCGCAGGACGCCGGCCTCGTCGGCCAGATGCTCTCCGAGATCCCGCTCGGGCGCATCACCCTCATCGAAGAGGTCTTCACCCAGGCGGTCAAGGAGCTCGGGGCCACCATCACCTCGGCGGGCCTCATCGCCGTCGTCGACCACGTCCACCAGGCGCTCGAGCGCGCCCGGCGCGGCGAGCGGATGGACTACCCCCTGCGGGCCGAGGTCGCCCACCTCCACCCCGAGGAACTGCGCCTGGCCGAGCGGATGGTGGCCGACCTCAACGCCTCCCAGGCCGTGCGCCTGCCCGACGGCGAGGCCTTCGCCCTCGCGCTCCACCTCTTCGCCGCCTCCACCGGGGCCGGCTGCCTCCAGGAGGCCGCGGCGCAGTCCCGGATCGTGGCCCGGGCCATCGAGCTGATCGACGGCGCCGCGCCCGGCGGCATCGATCAGGGCTCCATCCACGCCGCCCGGTTCGCCACCCACCTGCGCTACTTCCTCGCGCGCGCCCGCACCGGCGCCCAGATCGACGATGGAACCGCCGACATCATCTCCGCGCCCCTGCGCGGGCGCCATCCTGACGCCTTCAGGCTCGCCGAGGAGGTGGCCTCCCTCCTCGGCGAGTGCATCGGGATCACGGTCCGGCCGGACGAGATCAGTTACCTGGCCATCCACATCGCGCGGCTTCTCAGCTCCTCCACCCCAGCGGGGCAGTAGCGGGCGATGCCGGGGCCGCCTGGAACCACTGCCCCCGCGCAGGGGCCTTGTCGGCCCGGCTTGTGGAGGGCCGACCGGTTTCGATCTTGTTTTCGACCGGTCTCGCTCCTGATTTCGACCGGTCTCGGTGGAGGGAGTGGGAGCGGGCCACGGGCCCGCTTGGCGTGCCATGCTTGGCCCATGGAGAACCAACGCACGCCACGGCCCCGGTCCTCCGGGCGCGATGACGGCGCCGACGGCGGCCGGGCCGCTGGGCCCCGCCAGGACACGGTGCCCATCGAGATTCCCCGAATCGACGAGGAGGCGCCGCCCGTGGCCCCCGCCACCAGCCCCCAGATGATCATCGTCACCGGCATGTCGGGGGCCGGCCGCTCCCGGGCCGCCAACGCCCTGGAGGACCTCGACTGGTACGTCGTCGACAACCTCCCGCCCCAGTTGCTGCCCGCGCTGGCGGGCATGATGACCACCGTCGGCGCGGGCGTCCACCGGCTGGCCGCCGTCGTCGACGTGCGCAGCCGGGAGTTCTTCGCCCACTTCATGCGCTACCTCTCCGAGTTGCGCGAGAGCGGGACCAATGTGCGCGTCCTCTTCCTCGACGCCTCCGACGCCGTCCTGGTGCGGCGCTTCGAGTCCTCCCGCCGGCCCCACCCGCTGCAGGGCACCTCCTCCATCCTCGACGGCATCGAGCACGAGCGCACGCTGCTGGGCGGCCTCAAGGGCGCCGCGGACATGGTCATCGACACCTCCGACCTGTCCGTCCACGACCTCGCCCGCCGCGTGCGAGACCTCGTGGCCACCGAGTCCGACCTCGCGCTGCGCGTCAACATCATGAGCTTTGGCTTCAAGTACGGCCTGCCCGTGGACGCCGACCACGTCCTCGACGTCCGCTTCATCCCGAACCCGTACTGGGTCTCCGAGCTGCGCCACCTCACCGGGCGCGACGATCCCGTGGCCGAGTACGTGTTCCGCCAGCCCGGCGCCGCGGCCTTCGTCGACGGGTACGCCGACCTGCTCGCGCACGCGCTACCCCGCTACGTCGACGAGCTCAAGCCCAACGTCACCATCGCCGTGGGCTGCACCGGCGGCAAGCACCGCTCCGTCGCCTCCGCCGAGCGCGTCTCGGCTCGCCTGCGCTCGCGCGGCTTCCGCGTCAACACCCAGCACCGCGACCTCGGACGGGAGTGAGCCATGCCGACCACCATCGACCCCGGGGGCTGGCCCCGGCGCGGGGAGGAGGGCCCCGCCGTCGTGGCCCTGGGCGGGGGGCACGGGCTGTCGGCCACCCTGCGGGCTCTGCGGCACGTGACCAACCGGCTCACGGCGGTCGTCACCGTCGCCGACGACGGCGGCTCCTCGGGCCGCCTGCGCCAGGAGTTCGACTGCCTGCCCCCGGGCGACCTGCGCATGGCCCTGGCCTCCCTGTGCGATGAGTCCGAATGGGGTCTCACCTGGCGCGACGTTCTCCAGCACCGCTTCTCCGGTGAGGGCGAGCTGGACAACCACGCCCTGGGCAACCTCCTCATCCTGGCCCTGTGGCAGTTGCTCGGCGACGAGGTCGAGGGGCTGAACTGGGTGGGCCGCCTGCTGGGGATCCACGGCCGGGTCATCCCGATGAGCGCCTCCCCGCTGGTCATCGAGGCCGATGTCGTCGACGGCGATGAGCGCTCGCGCGTGAGCGGCCAGGTCGCGGTGGCCACGACGCGCGGCCGACTCGAGAACGTCGCCGTCGTCCCCGAGGGCGCTCAGGCCCATCCCGAGGCCATCCGCGCCATCGAGGAGGCCGAGTGGGTGGTGCTCGGCCCGGGCTCCTGGTACACCTCCGTCCTGCCCCACGTCATCCTGCCCTCCCTGCGCGAGGCCCTGGTCACCACCCGTGCCAGGCGGGCCGTCGTCCTCAACCTCACGGCGCAGAGCGGGGAGACCGATGGCATGACGGCGGCCGACCTCCTGAGGGTCCTGCGCGAGCACGCGCCCGCGCTGCGCCTCGACGTGGTCCTCGCCGACCCCTCCACCATCGAGGATCTCGGTGATCTTGAGCGGGTCGCGGGGGCCATGGGCGCGACTGTGATCCTGCGGCAGGTGCGCACCGGGGACTCCATGTGCAACCATGACCCCTTGCGGCTGGCCGCCGCCTTCCGGGACGCCTTCGACGGCGTCGTGGGCGATGTCGGCATCGGCGGCGCCCCGGGGGACTGAGCCCGGGCGGGGCCCAGCCCCTCAGCCAGGCACGAGCGAGGAGAGCGGAAGGTATGTCGCTGACCGTCACCGTCAAGGACGAGTTGGCGCGCGTGAGCGCGGAGAGCGCCGCGCAGCGCCGCGCCCAGGTGGCGTCGATGCTGCGCTTCGGCGGTGGGCTCCACATCGTCTCCGGGCGCATCGTCGTCGAGGCCGATCTCGACCACGGCGGGGCGGTGCGCCGCCTCCATCACGACCTCAAGGAGCTCTTCGGAATGGAGCCCGAGGTCATGGTCGTCCAAGGCGGCTCCCTGCACCGCGGCACCCGCTACGTCCTGCGCGTGAGTGAGCGCGGCAAGGAGCTCGCCCGCCTCATCGGACTGGTCGACGGGCGCGGCCGCCCCGTGCGCGGGATGCCCGTGGCCGTCGTCCACGGCGTGCGCACCTCAGCCGCCGCCGCCTGGAGGGGCGCCTTCCTCGCCCGCGGCTCCCTGACCGAGCCGGGCCGCTCCTCCTCCCTGGAGGTCACCTGCCCGGGCTCCGAGGCGGCCCTGGCGCTCGTGGGCGCCGCCCGCCGCTTCGACGTGACCGCCAAGGCCCGCGAGGTGCGCGGAACCGACCGCGTCGTCGTGCGCGACGGCGAGGCCATCGGCGTCCTGTTGGACCGGATGGGCGCCAAGGAGGCCTTCAAGACCTGGGGCGAGCGGCGCAGCCGCCGCGAGTCGCGCGGAACCGCCAACCGCCTGGCCAACTTCGACGACGCCAACCTGCGCCGCTCTGCCCGGGCCGCCGTCGCCTCCGGGGCGCGGGTGGAGCGGGCCTTCGAGATCCTGGGCGACGACGTCCCCGCCCACCTCGTCGAGGCCGGCCGGCTGCGCATCGCCAACAAGCAGGCCAGCCTCGAGGAGCTCGGGCAACTCTCCGACCCCCAGCTCACCAAGGACGCCGTGGCCGGGCGCATCCGCCGCCTGCTCGCCATGGCGGACAAGCGCGCCCACGACCTGGGCATCCCCGACACCGAGTCCGTCCTCACCCCGGACATGCTCGACCTGTAGCCGTCGGCGCCGGCTCGGAGCCCGCGCCACGCAGGGTCCTGGGACGTCCGTCCCCCTCACCGAGGCCGTCACGATGAGATCACGCCGGTGGCGCCGGGGGCGTTCGCCGAGGGCGTGGACCCCAGTCGCGCCTCACCGCGCCACGACGGTAGACTCGGCGAGCCGGCTCACGGAACCTCTTGAAAACTCTTCCGGCGGGCCGGGGCGCATCGATGATGCGCTGGAACTACGTAACCGTGCGCCTCACCGGCGCATTAGGAGGACACAAAGTGACCACCCGCGTTGGTATCAACGGCTTCGGCCGCATCGGCCGCAACTTCTTCCGCGCCGCGCTTGAGCAGGGCGCCGACATCGAGATCGTTGCGGTCAACGACCTGACCGACAACAAGACCCTCGCCCACCTCCTCAAGTACGACTCCATCCTCGGTCGCTTCGACGGCGAGGTCTCCTTCGACGACGACGGCATCACCGTCAACGGCAAGCGCATCAAGGTCCTGGCGCAGCGCGACCCTGCCGAGCTCCCCTGGGGCGAGCTCGGCGTCGAGGTCGTCGTGGAGTCCACCGGCTTCTTCACCGATGGCGAGAAGGCCAAGGCCCACATTGACGCCGGCGCCAAGAAGGTCGTCATCTCCGCTCCCGCGAAGAACGTCGACGGCACCTTCGTCGTGGGCGTCAACGAGGCCGACTACGACAACGCCACGATGAACATCGTGTCCAACGCCTCCTGCACCACCAACTGCCTCGCGCCGCTGGCCAAGGTCCTCCACGAGAACTTCGGCATCGTCCAGGGCATCATGACGACCATCCACTCCTACACGGGTGACCAGCGCGTCCTCGACGCCCCGCACGGCGACCTGCGCCGCGCCCGCGCCGCCGCGCTCAACATGATCCCCACCAAGACCGGTGCCGCCCAGGCCGTGGCCCTCGTCCTGCCCGAGCTCAAGGGCAAGTTCGACGGCCTCGCCGTCCGCGTGCCCACCCCGACGGGCTCCCTGACCGACCTGACCTTCCAGGCCGAGAAGGAGGTCTCCGTCGAGTCCGTCAACGCCGCCGTCAAGGCCGCCGCCGAGGGCGGGCTCAAGGGCATCCTCGCCTACACCGAGGACCCGATCGTCTCCACCGACATCGTCGGCGACCCGCACTCCTCGATCTTCGACGCCTCCGAGACCAAGGTCATCGGCAACCTCGTCAAGGTCCTGTCCTGGTACGACAACGAGTGGGGCTACTCCAACCGCCTCGTGCAGTTGACCGCCCTGGTCGGCTCCAAGCTCGCCTGAACCAGCGCACGAGCTGAGCCGGCGATCGGGAGGCGCGGCGTGCTGAGCACCGTGAGCCCCCGATGAGAAGACGCCCGCGCACGCCCAGCGTGCGCGGGCGTCGGCCACCCGTCCTCCATCCACCGTTCACTCGAACGCCACAACACACCTTGAGAGGTTCCATGAAGACCATCGAGTCCCTCGGCGACCTGGCCGGCAAGCGCGTCCTGGTCCGCTCCGACTTCAACGTCCCGCTCGACGCCGACAAGAACATCACCGACGACGGCCGCATCCAGGCCGCCCTGCCCACCCTGCGCGCGCTCCTCGAGGCCGGCGCCAAGGTCATCATCACCGCCCACCTGGGCCGCCCCAAGGGCCAGGCCAACCCGGACTTCTCGCTGGCGCCCGTCGCCAAGCGCCTGGCTGAGGCCACCGGCGTCAAGGTCGTCCTCGCCGAGGACACCGTCGGCGAGTCCGCCAAGGCCGCCGTCGCCGCCATGAGCGCCGGCGAGATCGTCCTGCTGGAGAACGTGCGCTTCAACGCCGCCGAGACCTCCAAGGACGACGCCGAGCGCGAGGCCTTCGCCGCCCAGCTCGCCGAGCTCGCCGACGCCTTCGTCTCCGACGGCTTCGGCGTGGTCCACCGCAAGCAGGCTTCCGTCTACGACATTGCCAAGATCCTCCCGGCCGCCGCGGGCCTGCTCGTGGTCAAGGAGATCGAGTCCCTCGGCCGCGCCGTCAACGACCCCGAGCGCCCCTACACCGTTGTGCTCGGCGGCTCCAAGGTCTCCGACAAGCTCGGCGTCATCGCCAACCTCCTGTCCAAGGCGGACCGGCTCCTCGTCGGCGGCGGCATGGCCTACACCTTCCTCGTCGCCCAGGGCCACGAGGTCGGCGCCTCCCTGCTGGAGAAGGACCAGGTCGAGACCGTCAAGGGCTACCTGGAGACCGCCAAGGCCAACGGCGTTGAGCTCCTGCTGCCCGTCGACACCGTCGTCGCCCCGGAGTTCAAGGCCGACGCCCCTGCGACCGTCGTGGCTGCCGACGCCATCCCGGCCGACCAGATGGGCCTGGACATCGGCCCCAAGACCGCCGAGATCTTCGGCGAGGCCATCGCCTCGTCCAAGACCGTCGTGTGGAACGGCCCCATGGGCGTGTTCGAGTTCGACGCCTTCGCCGGCGGCACCAAGGCCGTGGCGCGGGCCATCTCCGACTCCGAGGCCTTCAGCGTCATCGGCGGCGGTGACTCAGCCGCGGCCGTGCGCACCCTCGGCTTCGACGAGTCGACGTTCTCCCACATCTCCACCGGCGGCGGCGCCTCCCTGGAGCTCCTCGAGGGCAAGACCCTGCCGGGCATCGCCGTCCTCGAGGACTGATCGCGCCAGCCGACCCACACACCGATAGACAACGAAGGACACCACTGAAATGTCGAACCGCACCCCCCTCATGGCGGGCAACTGGAAGATGAACCTGGACCACCTCGAGGCCAACCACCTCGTCCAGGGCCTCGCCATGGAGCTCAAGGACGCCGGGCACGACTTCGCCAAGTGCGAGGCTGTCGTCATCCCGCCCTTCACCGACCTGCGCACCGTGCAGACCGTTGTCGACGCCGACGACCTGGAGATCAAGTACGGCGCCCAGGACGTCTCCATCCACGACAACGGCGCCTACACCGGTGAGATCTCCACCGCCATGCTCACCAAGCTCGGCTGCTCCTACGTGGTCATGGGCCACTCCGAGCGCCGCGAGTACCACAACGAGTCCGACGAACTCGTCGGCGCCAAGGCCCGCAAGGCCCTCGACGCCGGCATGACGCCGATCCTGTGCTGCGGCGAGGCCCTGGAGATCCGCAAGGCCGGCACGCATGTCGAGTTCGTGCTCGGCCAGATCCGCGCCGCCCTCAAGGGCTGGAGCGCCGAGGACGTCGCCAGGATCGTCATCGCCTACGAGCCCATCTGGGCCATCGGCACCGGCGAGACCGCCACCGCCGCGGACGCCCAGGAGGTCTGCGGGGCCATCCGCGCGGCCCTGCGCGAGGACTTCGGCGAGGCCACCGCCGAGGCCACCCGCGTGCTCTACGGCGGCTCCGCCAAGCCCGACAACATCGTCGAGCTCATGGCCCAGCCCGACATCGACGGGGCCCTCATCGGCGGCGCCTCCCTCAAGGCGGACTCCTTCGCGGCCATGTGCCGCTTCTACGCCGCCTGAGCCCGACCGGGCGCCGCGCCACCCGCCGCCGCATGAGTGGCGCGCGGGCGGGGCGGCGCCCGTGACGCAACCGCGATCGGGGCCAGGGCGCCTCACAGGAGGCGGGCCCTGGCCCCGGCGCGCGATTCGGGTAGAGTCGGCCACGGTCGTGCCGCGCGATCACCCGCCAGCGGCACATCAGTTCCTCCCGGGCCCCGCGGGCCCCTCAATGAAAGGACGACGGCGTGGACATCCTCCGCATCATCCTCCAGGTGCTCCTCGTTCTGTCGAGCTTCTTCCTCATCATGTCGATCCTCCTGCACAAGGGGAAGGGCGGCGGTCTATCCGACATGTTCGGCGGCGGCATCTCCTCCTCGGCCGGCTCCTCCGGCGTCGCCGAGCGCAACCTCGACCGGATCACCGTGGGCGTGGGCCTCGTGTGGAGCGTGACGATCATCGGCCTCGGACTCCTGGCGAAGTTCTCCTGACCACCCCGTACAGCCACGTAGCAGACCCGCGTGGGGACGCCCTCGAGCGCTCCCTGCGCGGGTATCTCGCGCATCTGCGGGTCGAGCGGGGCCTGAGCCAGAACACCCTGGCCGCCTATCTGCGGGACCTGTCCCGATACGCGGGGTTCCTTAGGGGACGCGGCATCACCGGGCCCGGCGGAGTCGCCGAGGAGGACGTCTCCGCCTTCTCCCAGGCCATCCGCACCGGCGAGGACGGGGGGCGCCCCCTGGCCGCCTCTTCCGCCGCCCGCGCCGTCACCGCCGTGCGCGGCTGGCACCGGTTCCTCCTCGACGAGGGCACCACGCCGACCGACCCCTCGGCGGCCGTCCGACCCCCGCAGGTTGGGCGCCGCCTGCCCAAGGCCCTCAGCGTCGAGGAGGTGCGCGCGCTCCTGGAGGCGGCCGCCGTCGACGACTCGCCCGTGAGCCTGCGCGACCGAGCCCTCCTGGAGATCCTCTACGCCACGGGGGCCCGCATTTCCGAGGCGGTCGGCCTCGTCGTCGACGACCTCGACGCCGGCTCGGGCGTGCTCCGGCTCTTCGGCAAGGGGCGCAAGGAGAGGATCGTCCCCGTGGGTCAGTACGCCTGGGCGGCCCTCGACGCCTACCTCGTGCGCGGGCGGCCGGCCCTGGCTTCCAAGGGCAGGGGAGTGCCCGAGGTCTTCCTCAACACGCTCGGGCGGCCCCTGTCCCGCCAGACCGCGTGGAGCGTCCTCCAGCGGGCCGCCGCCCGCGCCGGCCTCGGCGGCCAGCCCACCGGGCAGGCCCCGACCGCTCCCGACGGCGTCATTGGGGGGGACGGCGGCGCGCGAGCCGACCGCCATATCTCGCCCCACACGCTGCGCCACTCCTTCGCCACCCACCTGCTCGCGGGCGGGGCCGACGTGCGGGTCGTCCAGGAGATGCTCGGCCACGCCTCGGTCACCACCACCCAGATCTACACGAAGGTGACCGTCGACCACCTCAGGGAGGTCTACGCCACGAGCCACCCCCGGGCGCACTGATGATGCCTGCTGATGATCCCAGTGCCGTCCGCTACCCTGGCCCTGTGAGTGACTCCAAGCAGCCCGGCCTGATCGACCTTCCCGCCCCTGAGCAGAAGGAGTTCCCCGTCCCCGCGCCCCTGGAGTCCCACGGGCCGGCCCGGATCATTTCCATGTGCAATCAGAAGGGCGGCGTCGGCAAGACGACGACCACCATCAGCCTGGGGGCCTCCCTCGTGGAGTACGGGCGCAAGGTGCTCATCGTCGACTTCGACCCGCAGGGAGCCGCCTCCGCCGGCCTTGGCGTCAACGCCAATGAGCTCGACACCACCATCTACGACCTCCTCGTGGCCGCCCGCCCCGACATCCTGCCCGTCATCCAGCAGACCTCCATGCCGGGCCTGGACCTCGTGCCCGCAAACATCGACCTGTCGGCCGCCGAGGTCCAGCTCGTCAACGAGGTGGCCCGCGAGCAGGCGCTCGCCCGGGTGCTTCGCCCCATCGTCGACGACTACGACGCCATCATCGTGGACTGCCAGCCCTCCCTCGGTCTGCTCACGGTCAACGCGCTGACCGCCTCCCACGGCGTCATCATCCCGCTGGAGACCGAGTTCTTCGCCCTGCGCGGCGTGGCCCTGCTCGTGGAGACCGTCGAGCGGATCAAGGACCGCCTCAACCCGCGCCTCGACATCGACGGCATCCTCGCCACCATGGTGGACTCCCGCACCCTGCACTCCCGCGAGGTCTTGGAGCGCCTGGATCAGGCTTTCGGCGAGCGCCTCTTCGACACGCGGATCCGCCGCACGGTGAAGTTCCCCGACGCCTCCGTGGCCGCCGAGCCCATCAACACCTACGCCCCCACGCACGTCGGCGCCGAGGCCTACCGGCGCCTGGCACGGGAGATCGTCGCTCGCGGCTGTGTCGCCTGAGGCGGCCGCCGCGCCCGAGAGGGCCGGAGCGCCCGAGGACGCGGGAGAGCCCACGGGCGCCGCCGCGCTCGACGCCCGGGCGCGCGCCGGCATCGGCGGGCGCGAGGGCGCCGGGCAGGAGGGGCCCGCCAGGCTCCCGGGCTTCTCCGTCAGCCTTCCCCAGTTCGAGGGGCCCTTCGACCTCCTTCTCAGCCTCATCGCCAGGCGCCGGCTCGATGTCACCGAGCTCGCCCTGGCCGAGGTTACCGACGAGTTCATCGCCCACATGCGCGCCGACTGGGACCTCGGGCACGCCAGCGAGTTCGTCGTGGTGGCATCCACGCTCCTGGCCCTTAAGGCCCACCGCCTCCTGCCCCAAGTCGACGGGGAGGACGACGAGGACCTGGAGTTGCTGGAGGCCCGTGACCTGCTCTTCGCCCGCCTCCTCCAGTACCGCGCCTACAAGCGGGCCGCCTCCGCCCTGTCCGCCATGGCCGCCGAGGCGGCCACCGCGCACCCGCGCGTCGTCGCTCTCGCCCCTGAGTTCGCCACGCTGCTGCCCAGGCTCGTGGCCACTGTCGGCCCTGCCGAGCTGGCCCGCATCGCTCTGGCCGCTTTCAACCGCCCCGACGCCCCGGGCGTGCAGACCGTCCACCTCCATGAGGCGGTCCCGGTTGGCGAGCAGATCACCCTGCTCGCCCAGCGCCTGCGCGCCGCTGGGACGCTCACCTTCTCCGAGCTCACTGGCGACGCCGAGCGCATCGCCGTCGTCGTGGCCCGCTTCCTGGGCCTGCTCATCCTCCACCGGCAGGGCAGCGTCGACCTTGAGCAGGGCGAGGCCATGGGCGAGATCACGGTGACGTGGTGCGGCGGGCAGGACGGTCCGGCGGGCATCATGGCCCCGGATATGGACGGCTTGGGGGAGGAGTTCTCATGAGCGCGGATGCCGCTGCGGCGCGGGCCGCCGCGGGGGTCGACGGCCAGGGGGCGCCCGCGGCCGGCGTCACCGTGAGCGATGAGTTGCTGGCCGCGGCTGAGGCGGTGCTCGTCGTCTCCGATGAGCCCGTGGCGCCCGCCGCGCTCGGCGGGGCCCTGGGCCTGGAGGCCGAGGAGGCAGAGGCGCTGCTTGAGGCCTTGGCCGCCGAGTACCGGGGCGAGTCCGCGGGCGGGGCGGCCACGCGCCGTCGGGGGTTCATCCTGCGTCGCGTGGCCGGGGGGTGGCGCCTCGCCTCCGCGCCCGAGCACGCCGAGATCGTCGAGGGCTTCGTCGTCGGCGGGGCCTCCGCGCGCCTGTCCCAGGCGGCGCTGGAAACCCTCGCCGTCGTCGCCTACCGCCAGCCCGTCACCCGCGGGCGCATCGCCGCGATCCGCGGGGTCAACGTCGACGGCGTCGTGCGCACCCTCCACGCCCGCGGGCTTATCGAGGAGGCCGGCAATGAGACCTCCGGCGCGATCCTCTACCGTACGACCGACGAGTTCCTCGAGTACCTGGGGATCGACAGCCTCGACGAGCTGCCGCCCCTGGCACCCCACCTCCCGGACGCCTCCCAGTTGGAGGACATCGAGCACGAGACGGAGACGCGATGAGCACCCGTGGTCACAGCACCGGCAATGACGAGGTCCCCCTGGGCGACTTCGGGGCCGAGGAGTTCTACGACGAGGACGACATCGAGGAGCTCGGCGACGCGGGCCTGACCCCCGGCCAGATCGCCGCCTTCGACGACGGCGCCCTGGCCGAGGAAGAGGAGCTCAGGCTCATCGAGGAGCGCCGCAGGGCCTCCCGGGGCGGTGAGGATGACCCGCACGTCGACTCCGGGCAGCGCCTCCAGAAGGTCCTCGCCCACGCGGGCGTGGCCTCCCGCCGGGCCTGCGAGGCGATCATCGCCCAGGGCCGCGTGAGCGTTGACGGCGTCGTCGTCACCGAGGTCGGGGTGCGCGTGGATCCCGCCCGCCAGGAGATCCGGGTCGACGGCTCGCGCATCCTGACCAACCCCGACGTGCTCACCGTCATGCTGCACAAGCCCGCCGGCGTCGTGACCACCATGGAGGACCCCGAGGGGCGGCCCACCGTCGCCGAGTTGGGGGAGCGGTACGTGGCCGAGCGCGCCGAAGAGCTCTCCCAGCGGGGCGGCGCGCGGGGCGCGGATCGCGGGGATGGCGCGGGCGGGCGCATCAGGCTCGTCCACGTGGGACGCCTCGACACCGACACCGAGGGCCTGCTCCTGCTGTCCAACGACGGCGAGCTCTCCCACCGGCTCATGCACCCCAGTTACGAGATCTCCAAGACCTACGTGGCGATCGTCCAGGGGAGGGTCGAGCCCTGGGTGCCCCGCAAACTCAAGCGCGGCATCGAGCTCGAAGACGGCTTCATCAGCGCCGACCGCGTGGTCATCAAGGACTCCGGGCCCGCGGGCTCGATCCTGGAGATCACCCTGCACTCCGGGCGCAACCGGATCGTGCGCCGCATGTGCGACGCCGTCGGGCACCCCGTGATCCGGCTGTCCCGCACCAGGCTCGGGCCATTGGCGCTCGGCGGCCTCAAGCCCGGCGCCATGAGGGCTCTCACCGGTGAGGAGATCGCGGCCCTCCAGAGAGAGGTCGGACTATGAGCCGGTTGGAGGGGAGCGTCGTCCAGGCGGCCCCGCCCGGTCGGGGGACGGGCGAGGCCGCGGAGGGGGCAGGGGAAGGCCCGGCGGCGCGCCCTCCCGCCGCCACGCGCGGCCCCGTGCTCATCATCGGCACCGGACTGCTCGGCACCTCGCTCGCGCTTGTCCTGCGGGCGGCCGACGTTCCCGTTCAGCTCCAGGACACTTCGCCCACCTCGCTCGCCCTGGCCCGGGACATGGGCGCTGGGGCCATCAGGAGGCAGGGGGACCCCGAGCCGGCGCTCGTCGTCGTCGCGACCCCACCCGATGTGGCCGCGCAAGTGGTCGTGGGGGCCCTGGAGGCCCACCCCGGGGCGGTGGTCACCGACGTCGCCTCCGTCAAGGCGCGCGTGGGCGCGGAGGTGAGGGCCCGGGCCGGCGCGGCGGCCTCCCGCTACGTGGGCTCGCACCCCATGGCCGGCCGGGAGCGCTCGGGGGCCGGGGCCGCTGACTCCGACCTCTTCGCGGGCCGCCCCTGGGTGATCGTCGCCGACGGCGCCGAGCCGGCGGCCGAGATCGCCGTGCGCAACCTGGCGATGGACGCTGGGGCGGCGCCGCTGCGCCTGGGCGCCACCGAGCACGACGACGCCGTCGCCGCCGTCTCGCACATGCCGCAGCTGGTCTCCTCCCTCGTCGCCGCCCGTCTTGAGGCCCTGCCGGAGGCGGCGCTCGAGCTCGCGGGCCAGGGCATCAGGGATGTGACTCGCATCGCCGCCTCCGATCCCCGGCTGTGGTCAGCGATCGTGGTTGGTAACGCCGGCCCCGTGGCCGGGCTGCTGCGCGAGCTGCGCGATGATCTCGACGCGCTCATCAGTGGGATCGAGCCGGCGGCCGTTGACGTCGCCGGAGAGGAGCGAGCCGCTCCGGGCAGGGCCGAGGAGATCGCGCCCGGCGCCGTCAGCGCCATCTCGGACGTCATGAGGCGAGGCAACGCGGGTCAGGCCCGCATCCCCGGCAAGCACGGCGGGGCGCCCAGGCGCTACGCGGTGGTGCAGGTCCTCGTCCCCGACAAGCCCGGCCGCCTGGGCCGCCTGTTCACTGAGGTCGGCGAGGCGGGGGTCAACATCGAGGACTTCTCCATGGAGCACTCCGCCGGACAGAGCGCCGGCGTGGCCATGATCTCCGTGCTGCCCAGCGCCGCCCAGCCCCTGGAGGCCGCGCTGGATGAGCGGGGCTGGCGGGTAGTCGTCGCCTGAGACAGGGCGGGGCTCGCCCGTCTCGGCCCGCAGGAACCGTCTCGGCCCGCAGGAACCGTCTCAGCCCGCAGGAACCGTCTCAGCCCGCAAATACCGTCTCAGCCCGCAGGAACCGTCTCAGCCCGGATTTGCGCCCTCATTCTCGCAGTTCGAGGGCGCAACGCCGGGCCGAGGCGGTATATCTGGGGTGAGGGCGTATTTGCGGGCCGAGACGGTTTCTGCGACGTGACAGAGTGCCCGGATCGAGCGCGAGCCCCTTACGGATGACCCCTACCCGGCCCGCTGGTCTCTGCGACGTGACAGAGCCCCCGGATCGAGCGCCCACCCCCGTCGGACCGGTCTCGGTCCTGTTTTCGACCGGTCTCGGTGAGGGGGAGGGGGAGGACGGGGTGGCTTTGGCGCGAGCGCGGGGGAATATGGGACGCTTGGCCGGTTGAGCGCGCGAGCGCATCGCGAGGAAGGGCCGGGAGCACATGGGAATCGTCGTCGCCATCGATGGGCCGAGCGGGTCGGGAAAGTCCACCGTCGCCAAGCGGGTCGCCGCCGCGCTGGGCCTGGCCTACCTCGACACCGGCGCCATGTACCGGGCCGCCGCCTGGTGGTGCGAGCGCACCGGCATCGACCTGACCGCCGAGGAGGTGGACGCGGGAGCCGTCACCCGCGCTGTCCTCACCATGCCCCTCGACATGGGCCTCGATCCCACGGCCCCGGGGGTGGCCTGCGACGGCGTCGACATCGCCGAGGCCATCCGCGACCCGCATATCGCCTCCGTCGTCTCGAGGGTCGCCACCAACCTGGACGTGCGCGCCGAACTCGCCCGCCTCCAGCGCGAGATCATCGCGGGCGAGTCCCGCGACGCCGTCGGTCCTCACCGCTCCTTCAGCGCGGGGGAGGGGATCGTCGCCGAGGGGCGCGACATCACCACCGTCATCGCCCCCGACGCCGACGTCCGCCTCCTGGTTACTGCCAGTGAGGAGGCCCGCCTGGCCCGCCGCGCGGGGGACCTGGAGGCCGCGGGCAAGAGCGTGGACGCCGCCGCCCTACGCGACCAGGTGGTGCGCCGCGACCGGGACGACGCCACCGTCTCCCAGTTCCTCACCGCTCCCGAGGGCGTCACCGTCGTGGACTCCTCCGATATGACACTTGAGGAGACCGTCGAGCACGTCCTGGGCCTCATCGAGGCCGCCCGCGTCGAGGCCGCCGAGCGCGACCAGGATGATGAGCGTCGGGCCGATGCCCTGCGCGCGGGCCTGGAGGAGTACGAGCTCGTTGAGGAGGACGTCGCCCTCCTCAACGGCGAGGAGGAACTCCCCTCCGGCGACGGCGCCTTCGAGGCGGGGCTGCCGGTGCTCGCCGTGGTGGGGCGCCCGAACGTCGGCAAGTCCACCCTCGTCAACCGGGTTCTCGGGCGTCGCGAGGCCGTCGTCCAGGACAGGCCGGGCGTCACTCGCGACCGCGTCTCCTATCCCGCCGAATGGGTCGGCCGGCGCTTCACCATCGTGGACACAGGTGGCTGGGAGGTCGATGTTGAGGGCCTCGAGGCCTCCGTCGCTTCCCAGGCCGAGGTGGCCGTGGAGCTCGCCGACGCCGTCCTGCTCGTCGTTGACGCGCAGGTGGGCATCACCGAGGCCGACGCCCAGGTGGTCCGCCTCCTGCGGCGCAGCGGCAAGCCGGTTGTGCTGGCCGCCAACAAGGTGGACTCCCCGGCCCAGGAGGGTGACGCCGCGGCCCTGTGGAACCTGGGCCTGGGCGAGCCCTACCCCGTCTCGGCCCTCCACGGGCGCGGCAGCGGTGAGGTTCTTGACGCCTGCATGGAGGTGCTACCAGAGGTCTCGGCCGTCGCCCCCGCCGCCCCCGAGGGGCGGATGCACCGCATCGCCCTCGTGGGGCGCCCGAACGTCGGCAAGTCCTCACTGCTGAATTCCATCGCCGGGCAGGACCGCGTCGTCGTCAATGAGCTGGCCGGCACCACCCGGGACCCCGTGGATGAGATCATCGAGCTCGACGGGCGCCAGTGGGTGTTCGTCGACACCGCGGGCATCCGCCGCCGGGTGCGCCAGTCGCGGGGTGCCGACTACTACGCCGTCCTGCGAACCCAGGGGGCCATTGAGAAGGCGGAGGTCGCCGTCGTCCTCCTGGACGCCTCCGAGCCGATCACCGAGCAGGACGTGCGCGTCATCCAGCAGGCGGTTGACGCGGGGCGCGCGCTCGTGCTGGTCAATAACAAGTGGGACCTCGTGGACGAGGACCGCCAGAAGATGCTCCGGTGGGAGATCGAGCACGACCTCGCGCATGTCTCCTGGGCTCCGCACATCAACCTCGCCGCCGCCACCGGCTGGCACACGAACAGGCTCGTGCGCGCTCTCGACGCGGCCCTGGAGGGGTGGGGCACCCGCGTGCCTACCGGCCGCCTCAACTCTTTTTTCGGCGAGCTCCAGGCCGCCAACCCGCACCCGTTGCGAGGCGGAAAGCAGCCCCGTATCCTTTTCGCCACTCAGGCGCAGGTGCGCCCGCCGCGCATCGTCATTTTCACCACCGGTTTCCTTGACGCCGGCTACCGGCGCTTCATCGAGCGCCGCCTGCGCGAGGAGTTCGGCTTCGTCGGCTCGCCCATCCAGATCGGCGTGCGGGTGCGCGAGAAGCGCGAGCGCAGGCGCTGAGACGAAGGCGCTCCCAGACTCGCGGGAAGCGGCGGGCCCAGGGCTGGAATCCCGGACCTCGCGCGGCGGCAGGCCCTACGATGGGCGGATGATTGACCACATCTCGCTGGCCGTCACAGTGCCCGACGTCTCAACCGACTTCTACGCCAAGGCCCTTGCCCCGCTCGGCTACGCCGTCGTCATGGAGATGGGGCCCGTGCGCGCCCTGGGAGCTGCGGGGGAGGAGGGCAGGAAGGCTGCCCCCGAGCTGTGGCTTGTGCCTGAGCAGCATCCCACGACGATCCACCTGGCGCTGGCGGCCGCGAGTCCGCAGCAGGTGGACGCCTTCCACGCGGCAGCACTGGCGGCGGGCGGGCGGGACAACGGCGCCCCTGGGGAGCGCGCCCACTACCACCCTGGCTACTACGCCGCCTTCGTCCTGGACCCCGACGGGCACAACCTTGAGGTCGTCTGCCACAACGGACCCGTGGAGCCGGTGCCGGCCTGACACTCCTGACGGGCGGCGCCCAACGCTCGTCTTAGGCAGGGGACCGGAGTCCGGGTCCCAAGCGGCTGGGGAGGGCGAGCGACTAGGCTGGGTCCATGCTGAATCCGGTTGACCCCACCACCACGCCCGCCTGGACCCGCCTCACCGAGTTGCGTATCGGGATGCGCCCTGACCTGCGCGCCTGGTTCGCCCAGGATCCCGAGCGCGCCGAGCGCTTCACCTACCAGGTCGGGGACCTGACCATCGACCTGTCCAAGAACCTCCTGACCGACGACGTCCGCGACGTCCTGGCCTCCCTGGCCATCGAGGTGGACGTGCCCGGGCGCCGCGACGCCATGTACGCCGGTGAGCGCATCAACGTCACCGAGGACCGCGCCGTCCTCCACACCGCCCTGCGCCGCCCGGCCGACGACGCGCTCATGGTCGATGGCCAGGACGTCGTCGGCGACGTCCACAAGGTCCTCGACCGCGTCTACGACTTCGCGCGCCGCGTGCGCTCCGGCCAGTGGGTCGGCGTGACCGGCAAGCGCATCGAGACCGTCGTCAACATCGGCATCGGCGGGTCCGACCTCGGCCCCGTCATGGTCTACGAGGCCCTCAAGCCCTACGTCCAGGACGGCCTGGAGTGCCGCTTCATCTCCAATATCGACCCCAACGACTGCGCGGAGAAGGTCAAGGGCCTCAACCCCGAGACCACCTTGTTCATCATCGCCTCCAAGACCTTCACCACCCTGGAGACCCTCACCAACGCGCGCATGGCCCGCGACTGGTTCCTCTCCGCGCTGGCTGAGCGCGGCATCAGCGCCGAGGGCGCCATCGCCAAGCACTTCGTGGCCGTCTCCACCGCCCTGGACAAGGTCGCCGAGTTCGGCATCGACCCCGACAACGCCTTCGGCTTCTGGAACTGGGTCGGCGGGCGCTACTCCGTGGACTCCGCCGTCGGCACCGTGCTCGCCGTCGCCATCGGCCCGGAGAACTTCGCGGACTTCCTGGCCGGCTTCCACGCCGTCGACGAGCACTTCGCCACCAAGGACCCGGCGGAGAACGCGCCCATGCTCATGGGCCTGCTCAACGTCTGGTACGTCAACTTCTTCCACGCCGCCAGCCACGCGGTGCTGCCCTACTCGCAGTACCTGCATCGCTTCCCCGCCTACCTCCAGCAGCTCACCATGGAGTCCAACGGCAAGTCCGTGCGCTGGGACGGATCCTCGGTCACCACCGAGACCGGTGAGATCTTCTGGGGCGAGGCCGGCACCAACGGGCAGCACGCCTTCTACCAGCTCATCCACCAGGGCACCCAGCTCATCCCCGCTGACTTCATCGCCGTGGCCAACCCCGCCCACCCGGTGACCGACGGCGGCGTCGACGTCCACGAGTTGTTCCTGTCCAACTACCTCGCCCAGACGGCCGCGCTCGCCTTCGGCAAGACCGCCGAGGAGGTGCGCGCCGAGGGAACGCCGGAGCCGATCGTCCCCGCCCGGGTCTTCGCCGGCAACAAGCCGACGACGTCGATCCTCGCCCCCGCGCTCACCCCGAGCGTCGTGGGCCAGCTCATCGCCCTGTACGAGCACATCACCTTCACCCAGGGCATCGTGTGGGGCATCGACTCTTTCGACCAGTGGGGCGTCGAGCTCGGCAAAAAGCTCGCCCTGGAGATCGCGCCGGCCGTGCAGGGCGACGCCGACGCGCTGGCCGCGCAGGACTCCTCCACGCAGGCCCTCATCCGCCGCTACCGGGAGCTGCGTCACTGAGCGCCGCCATGACCCCTCAGGACCGCGCCCCGTGGGCGCCCATCATCAGTGACGGGCGCCTGCGGGCCCTGTCCGACGCCGAGCGCGCCCGGTACTCGCGCAACATGCTCGTCCCCGAGGTCGGTGTGACGGGACAGCGGCGCATCCGGGCAGCCCGCGTGCTGCTCATCGGGGCGGGCGGCCTCGGCGCGCCCGCCGCGCTTTACCTCGCCGCCGCCGGAGTGGGGACGCTCGGGATTGTCGAGTTCGACGTCGTCGACGCCTCTAACCTCCAGCGGCAGATCATCCACACGACGGCGGGAGTTGGCGCCTCGAAGGCGCGCTCGGCGGCGTCGGCGATCACCGCCCTCAACCCCGATGTCGAGGTCATCCTCCACGAGGAGCGGCTCGATGCCGCCAACGCGCTCGACCTTCTGGAGGGCTGGGACGTGGTGGTGGACGGCACCGACAACTTCCCGACCCGCTACCTGGTGGGCGACGCCTGCGCCATGCTCGGCATCCCGCTCGTCCACGGCGCGGTCCTGCACTCGGCGGGCCAGGTGGGGGTCTTCGACGCCGCCCGGGGGCCCTGCCACCGATGCCTCCACCCAGAGCCGCCGCCACCGGGCTCCGTGCCCTCCTGCGCCGAGGCCGGCGTGCTCGGCGTCCTGCCGGGCATCATCGGCACCATGCAGGCCGCCGAGGCCCTCAAGCTCATCGTCGGGGGAGGCGAGCCGCTTATCGGCCGCCTCCTGCTCCTGGATGCCTGGGGCGCCGACGTGCGCGAGGTACCCGTGGCCAAGCGACCGGGCTGCGCCCTGTGCGGGGCGAGCCCGACCATCACGAGTCTTGAGACGGCGCAGGATGCCTGCGCCGCGCCTGAACCAGCACAACCGAACGAGGAGACCATGAGCACCATCACCGTATCTGAGCTGCGCGCCCGTATCGCGGCGGGGGAGAGGCCCGGTGAGGCCTACACCATCCTGGACGTGCGTGAGGCCGACGAGGTCGCCGCCATGCCCGTGGAGGGGGCGGTCCACATCCCGCTGGGGGAGGTGGTCGAGCGAGCCGGGGAGTTGGACGCCGGCAAGGAGACGGTGGTGACTTGCCAGGGCGGCACCCGCTCCAAGAGGGCCATCGAGGCCCTTCAGGCTGCGGGGTACGCGGGAGCGCTGACTAACCTTGAGGGCGGCGCCCGCGCCTGGTACGAGAGCGCCTGAGGCGCTCGCGCGGGCCGGTCACGGCGGGATCGTGACGCGGCGGGATCAGTTGACTCCGCCGTCGCGCCTGCCGTGACCGGCGTCACCGCGCTCCGGTTTCGCCTGCGGGGCCGTGGTGGGCTAAGGTTCTACACGTTCCAAGCGGAGCCGAGCGGCGGAGGGGACTCCAGTCGCAGGGCCGTGAGGCAACGGGCTGTGGCGCAGTTTGGTAGCGCACTTGACTGGGGGTCAAGGGGTCGTGGGTTCAAATCCCGCCAGCCCGACCATTAACTTCATACACAAACTCGCGTCATGGTTCCCCATGGCGCGGGTTTTGCTTGTCTCGGGCTGCTTGATGGGTCTTCTGGGCGGGTTCGGGCTTGGTCTGGTGGATCGGATGGGGGCTCATGAGGCCGACTCCCAGGCCTGATCCGTTCTGGTGACCCCCTGCTTGTGGGCCTGGAGCGCGCCCACCTTCTCGGCTCTCTCTCGCTCTTCAGGCTCCTCCTGTGCGCCCAGGGTGTCTGTGTTCTCTCCAATCCAGACCAGGATGATTTCGAAGGGTGGTTGACTGCTTGCCCTATCTCGGTGACCAGGTTCTTGGATTTGAACTCGGTGATGGAGGCCATGATGCCGTGCAGGAGTAGACCGCCGGGGGCTGGTCGATGTTCTCGCTGATGGGGACCAGGCGGGTTCCCTAGTCGTCGAGGCTCTGCCCCAGGGCGGTTTCGTTGTAGCAGTCGCGCACCAGGCGGTCGAGTTTGTGCACGATGACGTAGTCGGTGCCCCGCCGTGCCACTGCCTCCTCGTTGAGAAAGCGCAGCATGTCCTGGAGGGCGGGTCGTCGGGTAGTAGCAGCGGACAGGCCGCCTTCGATGAGTTCCTTGACGATGATCGCCCTGAGGCTCATCGCCTTGCGCGTGTAGGCGGCCCGTTGGGCGGGGATGGAGAAGCCCTGCTCCCAACCACCGCGTCTGGCCTGTTCACGGGAGGAGACCGGTAAGTAGGCCACGACTCGTCCTGGTGTCAGGTCAGCTGCCATGGCGGCCAACGGATCCTGGCGCGAGAGGCAGGCCAGCCCGTGGGCGTGGCGTTCCGGTTCCCGGCCACAGTGTCTCTTGACGGGCGTGGCCTTCACTTGGGTATTGATCGCCCGAGCAAGGACTTAGGCGGTAAGTTGAGCTACGACCCTCAAGTGGTGGGTCAAGTTTCTCTGATGGACTTTGCCCCCGTGATGACGGAGGCAAAGTATTGGATGAGCCGGACGCCTCCACCTTGCGCTACCGCTACGACGGCTGGCTGTTCCCGAGAGTTGGCCCGGTCTTCGTCTGGACGCTCCCCTCCGAGGAACTTCCAGCACAGCCGAAATCTCCGGAGGACTCAGACGCCACGCACCCCGCGCCTCACACCCCACCAGTACCTCTCCGCCCCACAAGACAACGTCCACCGCACAGGAGCCGTCAAGAGATAGCCTTTGCCAAGGTCCTCGACCATACACCGCACAGGAGCTGGTGAGGACGTAGGCTTGAAACTCGTGGCCGAACCGTGATCTACGGTACCTGCTGGACACGCCTGGCTTCTCACTGGCCATATTAGACTCACACTATGCCGAGCCAAGCAGGGTACTATAAATGGGACGATGCCAGCCTCACACCTGGACAGAAGGTGGGAGGCGGTTGGAGCCAGAACCTCTACGATGAGGATGGTTTCCTACGAGAGCATGCTCGCTTCATCCCCGACGACAGCCTTGACCTCGATGACGACGTTCCGTCGGCGTCGTACATCCCCACTGATCAGCGCTCAGAGTCTGGTGATAGCTTTGAACTAGCAATCGCCGCCGCGGTCGCCACACTGGCTGCAACGGGTGCCATCCATGCCGCTCCACACGTCAAGCGTTGGTGGGGTCAGACCGCCCAACCGTTCGTCATGGTGCAGGCTGAGAAGATCGCAGGCCTCTTCCGCCGCCACACAGAGACCGGCGACGATGCTGTAGACCCCACTCATGGTCTCGTTCGACCCAACCTGGAACTTCCTGCCCCCGAGCACCGCGCAGCGATGTCCAGTGCCGAGGTCCAAGCTCGTCTCCTCGCCGCCATGGCCGCCTACACCTACGGTCAGCAACAGTTGCGGCTGGTCACGCAAGCCCGGATCGTCGATGCCGACGAACTTGACGATGTTCACCGCCAACTGGCAACCATCCCACAGGAGCAGCTCACCGCGATCCTCGAGCAGATGGTACGTGATCCAGCACTGCTCCAGGATGCTAGCCTGGCGAACTTGGCTAGTTTGCTGGGACAAACGCAGTTGAGCTCCATCGCGTAGAGAGCACACGCGCGAAATGCGTATCCCTGCCTAAATAAGTAAGGTCAGCATTATTTTTACACACCATGATCGCCCTGCTTAGATGTAATTGTGACAGACAGATATTTCCAACACGTGCAAGAATGATTAGTTAATAGCCTCAACACTATGGGAAGGCAAATTGACACTCGCTTCGACAAGATCGAGTCGCGCCTCGATAAAGTCGAGCATAGAATGAAAGAAATGCATGATAACATTGAGGCACGCTTCGACATGTAGGTCAACAGTTGAATGCCATAGATGAGCGCTTCACTGATTTAGAAGATAAAGCTAACCGATCGTATCGACAAACTCAACCAAGACATCGATTCTCAAGGTCGAAAAGCACTGCGCGACCAGGGCGCCCTGAAGTATTTTCGGTGCCCAGCATGAGCAGTTCGGCGGCCGCGTAGCGATTATTGAGAGTAAGTGACAGGCGGTTGAGATTCCTTATATGATTCCCTTCCGAACGCCCGCAATGATGCTTCATGTACCTGATGGCCGAAGGAATCACTCACTACTTTTGGTAGAAAAGATACAACGATGCCGTTGCATCTTTCAAATATAAACCCAATCCAAATGTGACAACATCTCGGTAGGACTACTAGTGGAAAATACTAAATGATGAGCAGCTCTCAGCACACCGTGGAAAATAGTCAGTGTCAAGCCAAGACGGAGATAAAGTCCACCCGTCTTCGATCTTTATGTCCGCAGTATGATGAAACGCGCCATAAGGCATACGTTGATCGGATTGTTCAGGCGCTTGATGATCCGAACATCCATAACATTGCCCTCAGTGGTGCTTACGGTACAGGAAAGAGTTCGATTTTACAAGGGTTAAAGAAGTACAAACCGAGTGCCATATTCATTTCTCTCTCAACGCTTGGTACCAATCTGGTTGACAACTCGAGTAACGGTCAGTTATCAAATCATGCCAGTCCTGCAGAACAGGCGAATCGCATCCAGAAGGAGATCGTCAAACAACTGCTCTATCGTGCTGATCCACAAAAGCTCCCTGCTTCGCGCTTCAAGCGGATTCACGGCGTCCGATGCATCAGCCTTATTGCTAGGTCGGTCTCCGTCGCCGCAGCCATGGCGCTCGTAAGCCTCATCGTCGGCCTTCCGGATAAACTTCCTCTCGTATCGGAGCAGCCATGGTATGACTTGGTCATCAAACTCTCATTGGTATCGCTATTACTCACTATACTTTTGCTCGCACTTGGCCGTCACCTCCAAGGAACCATCAGCCTGGATAAGGTTGCTGTCGGGCCAACCACTGTCTCATTATCGGCAAATGCCGAAACGTATTTCGATAGATATCTAGATGAGATCATCTACTTCTTCGAGATCACTAAACTACGTCTCGTTGTGTTCGAGGATATCGATCGTTTCGAAAATCCACAAATCTTCGATCAACTTCGAGAGTTGAACACACTGCTCAACAATGCCGGTCAATTGAAACGCAAAGGACAGACATGTCCCGTTGTCTTCGTCTATGCCGTAAAGGACAGTATCTTCGATACGTGGCAGTATTCGAATACTACCAGTGCTACTGACGGTGCTAGACGTGATCTAGCGACTGTCGAGGTCGAGCGCGCTAACCGCACCAAGTTCTTCGATCTGATTATCCCCGTCGTTTCTTTCGTCACGCACCAGAGCGCGCGGGATTTGCTGAAACAAGAACTAAGGGACGTGCATCCTTCGGTGTCGCCAGAGTTGATCAACCTCGCGGCCAAGCATGTCCCTGATCTTCGTCTGCTGCGCAGCGCTTGCAACGAGTACCAAATATATGCTGACCTACTGCTACGAGGTAATGGCCTCGAGTTGGAGCACGATAAACTGTTCGCGATGATGCTCTACAAAGTAGTGCATATGCGCGACTTTGAACAAATCAGACTCGGCGCTAGTGCCCTTGATGAAGTATACAAAAAAAGTGTTTCTGTAATCCAACGTAAGATTGCACAGCTCAACGAAAAGTACGACGATTTTGAGAAAGAGGTAAATGCTGAGAACGAAGCTAAGGCCCGTGGCGAGAAGTTTACTGAACTGATCAAGCGGATAGTCGCTACCCAAAATAACCGGGAAAAATCGTTTTATGTCGAGGTCGACGGCAATAAATATGCTAAAAGCCAGACTGTGACGACTGAATTCTGGGACAAGATCGCGCACTTGGCAGATGATGATGAACTAATTATTTCACCTGATAATTATGAATCTACCTTTACAACAATATATTTAACTAAGTTACATCTGGCTGAATTTATCGGACGTAATTTAGTTTACCATCCACCACGCACTGCTAGTGCGGAGCGGCTCAAGTGGGAGCTTAAGAATATATCTTCTGAACGAGAAAAGTTCAGACGCGCAACTATGTCTAACCTTATTGAGTGGGATACCGTCGTTCCAGACATGGCCTCCAACGGGGAAAAATGCTCATTTTCGAAATATATTCGACATTGCCTTGGATCAAGACTTGCCACAGATCTAATTAGATACGGCTACATTGATCGCAACTTTGTGCTATATACATCAATATATCAAGATATCTCTCTCAGTGCGTCAGCTATGTCGTTTAAGATTCAGCACATCGATGCCGGCCGAATGAATGCCATCTACAGGCTTGATGATCATGATCTTAAAGACTTACTGCCTAGCCTTGATCATGATGAGTTGATGCAGCCCGGAGCCTACAATATATTCATATTGGACTATCTTCTTCGTAAGCCTAACGAAATGCGAGAATATTCGGCGGCTATGGTTGATGCTTTGGTACGTGATGGTCACGATGAACGGCAATTGTTACAGGAGTACTTCTCGTCTGAAGAAGTGACTAGGCGCGAGCAAGAGGACAAGCTTGTGGCGCTGCTAGCACCGAAACTCCCTTCGCTGTTCACCAGGATTATCGAGCTCGAGGGAGTGCCGGACCATCGACAACGTCATCTGATGGATGTAGCACTCCGGTCAATGGCTGATTCGATTGACTATGACACTGCTGGTCTCGAAGACTTCATTAAGGCCTCGTATGACGAGTTGGAGAGTTTGAAATTCGGCTCGGGTGTGCAGTTGAACGCAGGAATGGTGGCTCTACTGTTTCAGAAGGCGGAAGTCAAGATCGCTAGACTAGGCGCACTTCGTGAAGATCTCTGCGAGAAGTTGATCGATAATCAGTCTTATGAGATTAACCGAGATAATCTCGAAACGATAGTTCGAAGCGACGATATTTCGCTCGACCGGCTGAAGAAGGATCGTCAGACGTGTTACGAATACGTCACAGCTCATCTCGACAAGTATCTGGCTGCGTTAACAGAGGATAGTACAGTGCCTGCTTCGGCACTGACCGGGAATGAGCTGGTGGGGGAGGTTGTTGCGGATTTGGCTAACAACAAGTCTCATGCCTCCTCTGCATCGGTTGATGAGCCTGTCGGCAGCACTGCGGCGGAACAGACATTCTCGGTCTTAGATAGAGTTCTCGACAAAACTGACAAATCCGTCATGATCATCCTCGGCGAACCAGTCCCAGTTAAGTGCTGGCCGACATTGGCGCAGCAAGGCCGGTTTGCTGTAGATACGAATAACACACTTGCCTATATCGAGGCCTGTGGTTTCGATGAGGCGCTGGCTCAACTTATGGTTGAACAGGGCGGTATTGAGTCAAGTGGCAAACTTGAGTACAGCGACTACCTGGCGATCGCTAAGCCGATATTAGAGGCTGACGAAAGGCTCATCGGTCTCGATCAGCGCATTGATCTTGTCAAGTCCCTCGGTAATGCGGAATATATCGATCCAGATGACATTGAGCCGATTGCCGGTGATATGATTGGACGACTTATTTGTTCCGGTATTATTGAGGACGATGAAAGGTCGTACCAACTGGCGCGGCAGCTTGATAATTGGCCCAGCCGAGAGTCAGCGATCGCTTCTTCTAAGAAATTTATCGACTTCATGAGTCCCGACATCGTAAAAGATGATGCTGCACAAATTGTCAATAGTAAGCGTATCGGCGAAGCTGTAAAACGTAAAATATTGGAGAATCCTCATTTGTATTGCTCGCGCTTGAGCTCTGAGGACTTGATGACGATACGTGAACGTGCAGTCAGTTGTTCAGAATTGCGCCTTGGAGAAGATGCGCTGATGTTCTTCGCGGAGCATTATAGGGGTGCAACTGACGTGATCATATTACTGGTGTGCGCAATTGACAATTTAGAGGGTACTTCAATTCGGAATATCGTTCGGGCCTTAGGTGACGTCTACGCGGATCTACTTGTTCCCGGAAGGAAGGAGGTTCGGGTGCCGGCGGTGCGAAGCCTAGAGAAGATCTTGGATAAATTGAAGACGGTAGGTGCAGTGTCGACCTATAAGTCGATGGAAGGTGGAAGGGAATTCAAAGTTCATCGTAGGCAAAAATGATGTTATACTTCCCTTGGAGGTTGTGGGGAAGGGGTGAGGCCCTCGATGACGAAGATTCCTACGCCATCAACTCCGAAAGCTTCGATGTGTTCAACACTACCTCCTGCCGTCTGGATATTACTACTTTCCTCGGACTTGGAGACCTCGATCTAGAAGCGACCGGGCTCCATGCCAGCACATACCGTGCTGTGATCAAGTGTGTTCCCAACGGTGATGACGGCTGTTGCCGTAGGCACGGGGGGCGTCACGGGGTTGTTGACCGCTGGCAAGTCCATGTTCCTTCGGGCCAGCGCCCTACGGTGTTGTTGGTTCGCCTGCCCCACTATCGCTGCCCCGGTTGCGGCTGCTGCTGGCGTCATCAGTTGAAACGGGCCGCAGCGCCCAGAGCCAGGTCGGCTCGGGCTGCGATCGTGCGGGGACTCGAAGCACTTGTGTTCGATCGGCTCCCGATCTCGCGGATCGCTGCTGCGCTCAGGGTTGCTTGGGGCATCGCGAACACTGCGATCCTGGACGCCGGTTAACATTTGCTCGTCGATATCCTAGCCGTCTGGACGGGGTTCGAGTGCTTGGTGCTGATGAGCATGGCTGGCGTCGCACCCAGTTGGGCAACAAGTATGTGACCGTCATGATCGATCTGACCCTGTTTCGGGACAAGCGCGGTCCGTCACGGCTCATCGCATCCGTCTCCGCCCCAGCCTCCTGCGACTTTACCAGAGCTCTGGCACCAACAGACGCCTCGCACTTGTCACCTCTTGCTGGGCTGCTGCTTCAGCGCTCACGGACTCCTACCCCGAACCGGCTCCTTTACCAGTCTCCGCATGCCCCTGATTCGCACGACCCGCCACCGCCATGACATACCGCCACGGCGGGAGGCGCCGCCCACCGCCACGCTCAGCGGGCCTCAGGCGACCTCGGCGATCGCGGCCAGCACGGCGTCGGGGACTCCCACGGCGCGCAGGCCGCCGAGCAGCGCCCCGCCGGTCGCCCCCGACCGGACGACGTCCCAGGCGCGATCCTTCACCACGTAGTCGATCTCCACCGGCTCAAGGATCGAGAACACCTCATCGGCCAGAGCCGGCGGCGCCGCCCGCAGCCCCTCCAACTCCACCACCACGCCGTCGGCCGGGCGAACCTCTCCCAGCGCGATATCGAGCCCCGCGCCCAGCGTGAAACCATCGGCCAACCGGCCACGCACCTCCAGCGCCCGCCCATCCAAGGACGCCCGCACATCGCCACCGGCCGACAGGAGGCGCATGGTGATCTCCCGCGCCTCGGGCACCACGCCCCGCGGGCCCTCCTGGCCGATCTCCAAGCGCGCGCGCCCGGCATTCTCATCCCAGGTCAGGGTCAAGCGCGTGCGCACCACGGCATCCGGGCCGGGCTCGGGAGAGCCATCGTCCTCCTCCAGGACGAACACGCCGTCGGCCCCCGGCACCACCACGACGTCGAGGCGCCGGGGATTGGCGCCCGCGGCCTCGGCCAGGTCGCCTGCGAGCACGAGGAGGCTGCCCGCGCGCGCCAGCACTGGCACCTGCTCCAGGCGCCGCGAGAGCACGAGCTCGGCGCCACCCTCGACACCGGCTGTGTAGCGACGGCCGGTCGGCAGGTCGAACCAGGTCCCCTCGGGGAGCCAGGCGCTCTCCTGGGCGAGCCCGGTGGCGGCATCGGAGCGGTGAACCATGGGCACCACCAGGAGGTCGCCGAACAGGAATTCCGCGTGGTGGGAGTAAGCCCCCGCACGCCACGGGTGGTCGTGGTAGAGCGGGCGGATCGGGGCGAGGCCGTCGGCCGCGGCGCGCCGGGCCCACGTGTACAGGCTCGGAACCAGCCGGTGGCGCAGGCGCAGGTAGGCGCTCATCGTGGCGCGGGCATCACGGGAGAAGCGCCACGGCTCCTTGGAGTTGAATACCGACGCCGTGGAATGGAGGCGATTGATGGGGGAGAAGCAGCCCAACTGCGCCCAGCGCGCCATCATCTCGGAGTCCTTGACGCCGAGCATGTGACCGCCGATGTCATTCGACCACCAGAAGTACCCGATATTCGCGGCCCTCGCCGTGAACTCCGGCTGGAAAGCCAAGGACTCCCAGCTGGTGACCGTGTCACCGGAGAAGCCGATGGGCGTGCGGTGGCTGGAAGCGTCCGCGAAGCGGGAGAAAGTGATGGGACGGCGCCGTCCACCCGGGCGCTCCCTACCGGAATCCAAGTAGTGGATGTGGTTGAGCATCCACAGGGGGTCGAGGCCCGGGATATCGGTGACGCCTCCCTGCTGCCAGTCGAGCCACCAGAAATCGACGCCGTCCTCCTCCAGCACGTGGTGGGCGCGCTCCAGGTAGGCGGCCACGAAGGCCTTGTCCGTGATGTTGAAGGGGATCTCCTCGCCGGAGTCGGGATCACGGCCCAGATCCCGCATCATCGGGGCATAGGCGTCCTCGTGGCGCCGGATACCGGCCGCCGGATGCAGGTTGAGGGTCACCATCATGCCCCGCTCATGAAGCGCGGCGAGGAAACGCGAGGGGCAGGGGAAGAGCTCGGTGTTCCAGGAGTATCCGGTCCAGCCGTTGCCGATGGCCGGGTCGATGTCCACCCAATGCCAGTCCATGTCGAGCACCGCCACGGAGAAGGGCAGGCCCTCCGCGGCGAAGCGGTCCATGAGCGCGAGGTACTCCTCCTCAGAGTACGGGTGGTAGCGGCTCCACCAGTTGCCCAGGAGCGCCCGGGGCACCAGCGGCGTCGGGCCCGTCAAGGCGAAGAAGGCGCGCAGGGCGCCGCGGTAGTCCTGGCCGTAGCCGAAGAGGTAGAGGTCTTCCCCGCCCGGGGCTCCGTCCACCGGGCCGGCTCCCGGGCGCGGCCGCACCCACTGGTCCTCCTGGAGCAGCAGGGATCCGGAGTCGTCGACGACGGCAATGCCGTCCGTGGACAGCAGCCCCGGCCCCAGGTCCACCCGGCCGTCGGCCTCGTCCAGGGTACGGCGGGTGCCGCCGAGGTTCGTCGGGTAGTTCTCATGGGGGTCCCACGCATCGCCGTGGTGCCAAGTGCCCCCGTGGAGGTTGAGGACCGCGGTGCGCAGGCTGACGCTCAGTCCGGACCGGGAGAATCCCCGCGAAGGCTGGTAGGCCAGGTGGAGGTGCTCGGTGAGTATCTCCAGGCGGTCATCGCCCCGCACCACCTTGAAGGCCGGCGTGGGGCCCAGGTCCCGGGACAGGACGAGCTGGGTGGCGGCGTCGGTGAAGACCCCGTCAGGGGAGTGCTCCATACGGATGAGCCGATCGGTGAGCACGGTGAAGCGGGCCGATCCCGCCATCACGACGGCGTCGGGGCGGGCGGGGGCCATCCGGGGCTGGCTGGAGGCGGAGGACAGGGGAGAGGGCATGATCGGTCTTCGGCTACGGCGGTGGCGGCGCCCGCCAGGGGGCGCTCATGGACGACGGGGCGGATGAGGAGCACTGGCCTGACCCCATCATCCATCACGGGGCGCCACCTGGGGTAGCCCTCCCGGGCCAGCCCGGGAGGGGGAGCAGCGCGGCGGCGCCATCCACCGATCGTTCTGACGCCGTGTGCCCATAAGCACACGTTTTGCACTTGGTGCAAGGCTGCACCGAGTGCAACGCTCATGCCATGACTCACCCACCCGCGAACGGCGCCGCTCCCCAGGCGGGCCTGCGCGCCACCAACGCGCGCCGCACCCGCGAGGCCATCCAGGCCAGCGCCTTGCGCCTGGCCGCCGAGCGCGGCTACGAGGCCACCACCGTCGAGGACGTCGCCGCTGACGCGGGAGTGTCCCGCCGCACGGTCTTCAACTACTTCCCGACTAAGGCCGATCTCATCCTCCGCGCCCCCCAGGTGCCCACCCAGGCCGAGGTCGAGGCCTTCGTCGCCTCCGACGGCGAGCTCCTGCCCGATCTCCTCGGGCTGATCACTCACGCCGTCGCCCCCATGGCCAGCGATGCCGAGGACTTCCAGCGGCTGCGCCGCGTCCTACGCGACGCCCCGGGCATCTTCCCCGAGCTCCAGTCGCGCGTGCGCCTTGTCCAATCAGTCATCCGCGCCGCCCTCGCCCGGCGCTTGGGGGCGGACCTCGACTCCCCGCGGGTCATCACGGCCGCCGCGCTGGCCACCACGTTGCACAGGGCGGCCTTCGAGCTCTGGGCCGGCGACGGCGGTGATCCCGGTGCCGATGCGCCCTGCGACGGGGCGGCCCCGTCCTCCCGCGCATCGGCCGCGCCCGAAACCCTCGCGGAGGCGCTCGACCTCGTCACCGCCAGCCTCCACGACATCCTCGACAACCCCACGGCGCCCGCCGCCACGAGAAAGGACCACGCGTGACCAAGCGCGACACCGACTCACCCACCGCGCGCGTCGGGGCGTCAGGCACCGTCACGGCGGCGGATGTGTTCAAGCCCGACCGCCGCTTCTGGGCCGTTTACGCCTCCCTGCTCGTCGTCATGTTCCTGTCCGCCCTCGACCAGATGATCGTCGGCACCGCGCTGCCCACCATCGTCGGCGACCTCGGCGGCGCCAGCCACATGGCGTGGATCATCACCGCCTACACCCTCGCCATCACCGTGGCCATGCCCGTCTACGGCAAGCTCGGCGACCTCGTGGGCCGCAAGACCCTCTTCCTGATCGCCATCGCCCTCTTCCTGGTCGGGTCCGCGCTGTGCGGCACCGCCGACTCCATGACGGCGCTCATCGCCTGGCGGGCCCTCCAGGGATTGGGCGGCGGCGGCCTCATGATCTCCTCCCAGGCGATCACCGGTGACCTCATCCCGCCGCGCGTGCGCGGCACCTACATGGCCCCCATGGGCGCCATGTTCGGCATCGCCTCCGTCCTCGGCCCCATCATCGGCGGCTGGCTGACCGACTCCGTCTCCTGGCACTGGGTCTTCTGGGTGAACCTGCCGCTGGGCATCATCGCCTGGATCGCCGTGTGGGCGGTCCTCAAGCTTCCGGCCCACAGGCTCCAGGCCAGGATCGACTGGGCCGGGCTGGGCCTGATGAACCTCGGGGCCGTGCTCATCGTCCTCGTGGCCACGTTCGGCGGCAACCAGCTCGACTGGACCAGCCCCGCGCTTATCGCCCTGGCCGTCGTCGGCGCGCTGGCCTGGCTCCTCCTGCCCCTGGTCGAGAATCGCGCGGCTGAGCCGATCCTGCCCATGACGGTCCTGATGAACCGCACCTTCGTCCTCTCCACCGTCCAGGGGATGCTGGCCATGGGCGGCATGATCGGCGCCAGCCTCTACCTGCCGACCTTCCTCCAGATGAGCTACGGCTACTCCGCGACCGCCTCCGGCATCCTCCTGGTCCCCATGACAGTGGGGATGCTGGTCGCCGGGATCGGCTCGGGCATCCTCGTCACCCGCACCGGGCGCTACCGGGTGTACCTCATCATCGGGCCGGTCATCGCCGGCGCGGCACTGCTGTGGATGAGCACGTTCAGCGCCTCCACCCCCGTAGGGATCATCTCCACCGCCGTCTTCGTCCTCGGCGCGGGGATCGGGCTGTTCTTCCAACTGCTGATCACGGTCGTGCAGAACGACGTCGAGCCGCGCCACCTCGGCACGGCCACCAGCGGCAACAACTTCTTCCGCGAGGTCGCCGTCTCCCTGGGCGCCTCCCTCATCGGCGTGGCCTTCTCCAACAACCTGACCGACCAACTCGGCTCCAAACTCATGGCCCTGGCCATGAGCGAGGACCCGCGGATCCAGGAGGCGCTGCGGGGCTTCCACGGCGCCGAGGCCGGCTCCTCGCTCACGCCGGCCCTCGTCAACCAGCTCCCGGACGCCCTCCACACGGCGATCACCAACGCCTACGCCGACGCGCTCACCCCGATCTTCCTGCTCATGGTGCCCGTCTTCGGCCTGGCCACGCTCATCGGGTTCCTCTACAAGGACGTCCCGCTGTCTCGCCAGTCCGCTCTTAAGCAGGTCGCGCAGGCCGAAGGCGTCAGTGCCCGCAACGCTGACAACGACGGCGAGCCCGGCGATGCTGATCCCACGCCCAAGGCGGGGCTCGACCGATGAGGCCGAACCACGGGGCCCTGTTCCTCTTATGGTGAGGAGGCTCTGACATGATGAGCGCCGTGAAACGTGAACCGCTCGACGCCCGCCTGTCCGCCTCCCTGCCCGAGACCGTCGACCTGAGACTGGTGGTCACCGACATGGACGGCACGCTCGTCGACGGCGAGGAGCGCCTCCCTGAGGGGCTCGAGGCCGCCGTCGCCGAGATGCGCGAGCGCGGCGTCCTCTTCGCCCCGGCCTCGGGGCGGCAGATGGCCAACCTCCGCCACGTGCTGGGCGGGGCCGTGGAGGACTCCCCCCTCATCGCGGAGAACGGGGCCCTCGTCGTGCATGACGGCGCGGAGATCCACTCCGTGACCATCAGCCCCGATGAGGCCCGCGCCGCCATCACCGCCGTTCACCGCCTCGCCTCCGAGGGGCGCGATCTGGGAGCGGTCGTGGCCTGCAAGGAGCGCGCCTACACCGAGAGGGACGACGCCCCCTTCGCCGCTCGGATCAGCACCTACTACACCGCCCACCGCCACGTCGAGGACCTCCTGGCCCTCCCGCTGGACACCGTCATCAAGGTCGCCGTGTTCGACTTCGACAACGTCGAGGACGGCACCGCTGAGGCGATGCGCGCGGCCGTTCCCACCGTCCAGGCCGTCGTCTCGGGCAAGCACTGGGTGGACCTCATGTCCCCCGGCGCAGACAAGGGGCGCGCCGTCGGCGCCATCCAGGAGCGCCTGGGCATCACCCCCGCCCA
The DNA here is from genome assembly GCF_009829695.1 of Actinomyces sp. zg296. Taxonomy (NCBI): domain Bacteria; kingdom Bacillati; phylum Actinomycetota; class Actinomycetes; order Actinomycetales; family Actinomycetaceae; genus Actinomyces; species Actinomyces sp. zg296. The sequence goes on along the minus strand of NZ_VWPG01000004.1, from coordinate 158,160 downwards.
GACCGCCGTCTTCGGCGACTACCTCAACGACCTCAGCCTCTACGACTACTCCGAGCTCTCCTTCGCGATGGCCAACGCCCATCCCAGCATCCTGGCGGCCGCCAACCACATGGCTCCGGCCAACACCGAGGACGGAGTGCTGCGCGCCGTGGCCGCCCTCATGGAGCGGCTGCCGGCCGACCGCGGCTGAGGTCCCGCCCGTCATCGGGGCCGGGGCCGAGCCCCTCAGGCGCGGCGCAGCGCCCGCCCGAGCGCGTCGATGGACTCTGCCCGGAAGTCCCGCATCGAGCGGGCCCACTGGCAGATATCCGCCCCGTGGTACATGCCAGGCTCCACGCGCAGCCGCGCGGGCACGCCACTGGCCCCCAGCCGGCCCGCGTAGTCGACGCACTCGTCGACGAACAGGTCGAGGTCTCCCACCCCGATCCACGCCGGGGCGAGGCCGGTCAGGTCCTCACAACGGGCCGCGACCGCCCAGGGGCGGTCCTCGGGCTCCCCCGGGGGATGCGAGAGATAGGCCTGCCAGCACTCCGCGTTCTGCCGGGCCGTCCATACGAAGTCGCCCCGGCCCGGGATGCCGACTCCGCCGACGCCGGTGCGGTCATCGAGCATGGGGTAGATGAGCATCTGGAAGACCAGGCCGACCCCCTCATCGCGGCAGCGCTGGGCCAGCGCCGCCGCCAGGCCCCCGCCGGCGCTCGCCCCTCCCACCGCCACGCGCGAGGTGTCCACATCCAGGGCCGGGGCGCTCATACGCAGCCACCGCAGCGCGCTCCGCGCGTCGTCGATCGCCGCGGGGTAGGGGTGCTCGGGGGCGAGGCGGTAGTCCACCGAGACCACGAGGATGCCGAGCTCGCGGGCGATGCGCGAGCACAAGGCGTGATCCTGGGCGGGGCTGCCGGCGATGAGGCCGCCGCCGTGGATCCAGATCAGAGCGCCGCTCGGCCCGCCCTCGCGCCGGGCGGCCGTCTCGTAGAGCCACAGGCGCAGGCTCCGCCCGCCCGAGTCGATGACCTGCTCGCGGCCCAGTCGGCGGGGGAAGATCCTTCCCTGGGTGGCCAGCCGCGGCATTCCGCGGAAAGTCTCGGGGGTGATCGGCTGGGGCTCCCCCGTGGGCCCGTGGCCGTGGACCAGGAGGGGAGCGCGCAACTCAGGGGCGACGTCGTGGAACGCCGGGCCCAGGTCGCGGCGCCGGGTGCCCACCGCCCTCGCCGTGACGCCGAGCGCGGCGAGGCCGGCCAATGCCGCGGCGCCCATGGACGGGCGCCCTCCGAATCCCGGCATCTCAATCCTCCTCATCAAACGCCCTGGCGAGCTTGGCGTCCAGTTCATCGACGATCACCCGCTCGCCGTGATCCGCCGCAGCGCCTCCCATAAGCGCGTCGAGCCGGCGGCGCTCCCGTTTCGTGGGGCGGCCCGCCCCACGGTCCCGGATGATTGCCGCCGGGGAGTCCAGGGGGGAGGGCCTGGGCGCGGAGAAGTCCTTGTAGGCGGCGCGGGCGATAGGGGCGCCGACCCGCTTGACGAGGATGCGCGTGACCAGCAGCAGGCGGTCGAAGCCATCCACCCGGTAGCGGATCTCGTCACCGACCTTGACCTGCTGGGCGGGCTTCGCCGCCTCCCCGTTGACGCGCACGTGCCCGGCCTTGCAGGCGGCGGTGGCCGCCGACCGGGACTTGATCTGGCGCGTGCTCCACAGCCACACATCCACGCGCGCGCTGGTGGGCCCGCCCGCTCCCGCGGCGTCCTCGATCGCGCGTCGGCGCGCCTGATCGAGGGACTCCCGCCTCCCGGAGCCGTCGTCGGTTCTCACAGGGGCATCCTAGCCTTGGAGGGGCTCAGCCTCGACGCCGACGGCCTGGCACCCGCCGGAGGCAACGGCGCGCCCGCGCCACGATCCCGGCGCCCAGCAAGAGCATCCCCGCGGTGAGGAGCGCCCGGTGGCGGCCATCGCCCAGGAGTGCCCCGGGCAGGCGGGCGACGGCGTCCCTCGTGGTCCCGATAATGCTGGGGGCGCCATCCCCGCCGGCCGCGCAGTCGGCGAGCGTGGACCGCAGGGCCTGGCGATCCGCGTCCGGAAGGCCGAGCCGGTAAGCGGCGGCCACGCTCACGAAGCGCTGCGCGTACCCGCACCGGAACGAGTCATTGGGGGGCCACCAGCCGGGGGAGGCAGCCGTGGACCACGTGCCGGTCTCCGTGGAGCCGATAGGGCAGGTGGCCGGGCCGCAGGCCCCCTTGGACTGGTTGGCCTGGCCCTCGACGGCCACGAGGTTAAGCGGGTCGTTGGCCACCAGCAGGCGGGTGCGGGCGTCCCACGCCCAGGCTCCATGGGCGTAGAGGTAGTTGAGCGGGATGACGTGGTCGATCTGGACGGCGTCGGACGTTGAGCGCCCGCGCTGGAAGCTCACCGAGGCGCCGGTGTACGGGTCGTGGAGGACCCCGCTCCACACCGTGGCGTCGGGGCAGACCGCCGCGCCCTGGCCCCTGCCGTCCTCACGGCCCTGCTGCCCGTCGGCGCGGGAGAAGTCCGCGTGGGACAGGTCCCGGGCCAGGATCTCGTTGCGCGTGTCGCAGCCATCGCCGTCGACGTCTTCCCAGGCCTTGCCGAACCAGCCGGTGCGGCTGCCGCCGGCGCTCCAGGACTCGGCGGCGGGCTGATCGGCGGGGAGCGCGTCGAGCGCCGCGATCGCGGCGGCCGGATCGAGGACGGCGCTGGCCCGATCGTCCCAGGCCACACCGTCGAGCCATGCCTGGGTGGCGGGGGCACCGACGGGCATGGCGGGAGGCGACGGCTCTGACTCGGCGGGCGCGGCGATCGGGGCGGTCGCCAGGGCGAGGGCGCACGCCGCCATGCCGAGGGGTAGGGCGTGGATGGGACGGCGCATGGACCGACCGTACGTTGCCGCGCCGACCCGTGAGTGCAGGCCTGTGGACAGCGCGCCTTACCGGCCTGGATCCACAGGCCCGGGGCGCGATGCGCCCGGAGGGTCGGAACAGGTCACCGAGGAAGGACCCTTCCCAGCCGGGCTGGCCGTGCCCAGCGCCACCTGGATCCGGGCCGGGCGCCGCTCGGGCCGACGGCGCTCATGCCCCGGGCCCACGAGCGCGAGAAGACCCGCGCCACAGGGAGGACTACCGGTCTCGGGGATCGGCCGCGTCGTCGAGGAACCACAGGGTCCGCCCGCCCCGGGCGCAGGAGATCGGGGCGAGCGCGGCGTCGGGGGAGCCCAGGCCGGCGCGGGCGGCGTCGCGCTTGTCCTGCCCGAAGGCCAGGAGCACCACGAGCCGGGAGCGGTGGAGCGCGGGGAAGGTGAGGGTGGCGCGCTGAGGCGGGGGCTTGGGGGAGTCCTCGACGGCGGCCATGTCCCGTCCCGTGGTCAGCGCCACGGGGTGGCCGGGGAAGAGGGAGCAGACGTGCCCGTCGGGGCCCATGCCCAGGTGGATCGCATCGAAGCGCCCACCGGCGGGACCCGCGATGGCCAGGTCGCGCTCAAGCGCCTCCGTGGCGAGGCGGACATTGGCGGCGGCCTCCGGCCCGGCCAGGCGGTGGATGTTCTCCCCGGGCACGCCGGCCTCCGCCAGGGGGGCGGCGAACAGGTCGTTGCGCTCGGCGTCGCCCGCGGGCACGAAGCGCTCATCGCCGAACCAGATGTGCAGCCCCCGCAGGTCCTGGGGCGAGATCCCGGCTTCGGCGAGAGCGGTCGGCAGTGCGTGGGCGATGGCCTTGCCACCGGAGCCCCCGGTCAGCGCGAGATGAGCGGCGCCCCTGGCGGACAGGCCCTCGGCGATGGCCGCGGCGATCGCGGTGCTGGCGCGCCCGGCGGCCGCCTCGCGGGTGGGCGCGATATCGACCACCGGGGCGGGCAGGCCCGCTGCCCGGGACTCGATGTCGTGGCGCGCGCCGGGGCGCGCGGAGGTGGGCTCGGTCATCGCGTGGCCTCCTGTGAGGGACGTGGCCCCTGGGTCCGGGGGCCCTCGGCGAGGAAGGCTGCGAGGACCTCCCCGTAGAGCGGGTCGGGGGACAGCCGGCGCAGTTCCTCGTCGAGAGTCATCACGTCGCTTCGGCGGGTCATGGTGGCGATCTGCGGCTCACGCCCGTCGGGGCGGCAGACGCGCACGCGGTCTGTGTCGACGCGGGTGATCGTGATCTCGCCGTCCGGGGTGCGGGCCTGCACGGAGGCGATGCCCTTGAACCCCTCGACATCGCGGCGCTCCACGGGCACGCCTAGGCGGAGCCTCAGCCAGGAGGTCATAAGCGCCACGGAGGCGTTGCAGTGCTCTCCCTCGATGACCATCGAGGTCACGCCCGCGCCGCGCAGGGCGGGGGCCAGGGCGGAGGCCACCATGGCGCGCCACAGGGTGATGCGCGTCCACGCCAGGTCGATGTCCCCGCGCCGCGAGCACGGCGCCAGGCCGCGCAGGGCGGTCTCGGGCCGCTCGAGGGCCGGGGTGTTGGTGATCCTCGCCGTGGCGAGGCGCCCCAGGGGATCGTCGGCGGGCACGGGCGGGCACTCATGGGGCCACCACACGACCACGGGCGTGTCGGGCAGAAGGAAGGGGACGACGAGCGTGTCGATGTGGTCGGCGGCCTCGCCCCAGGGGCGCAGGACGATCGTCTCGCCCGCCCCGGCGTCATGGCCGGTGCGGATCTCGGCGTCGAGGTGCCCCCCGATGCCGGAGGCGACGTGGCCGTCGCGGCTGCGGGGCCCCGAGGGCTCCTGGGCCTCCTCGCGCTCGGGGACCACCGCGATGATGCGGCTGGGGTGGTCCCGGCTGGCGCCGTGAGCGGCCTCAAGAGAGGCCTCAAGGCGCTCGGCGTCGCAGGCGATGAGCAGGGTCAGGACGTGGGAGCGCCCATGGGCGCCCTCGTCGGCCAGGATCGCCGAGGTGATCCTGGCGGTGGTGGTGGCGGTGAGCGTGGTGATCATGAGCGCCTCCAGGCACGGCCCTCGCGGGCGAGCAGATCGTGTGCATCCCCGGGCCCCCAGGACCCGGGGCGGTAGTCCTCGGGCGACCCGGAGGCCGCCCAGTGCTCGATGACCGGGTCGAGGATCCTCCAAGACAGGTCCACCTCCCGCTGGTGGGGGAACAGCGGGGCGTCCCCGAGGAGCGCGTCGAGGATGAGGCGCTCGTAGGCCTCGGGGGACTCCTCATTGAAGGTGGCGCCGTAGCCGAAGTCCATCGTCACGTCGCGCAACTCCATCTGCGTGCCGGGCACCTTGGAGGCCACTCGCAGGGTCACGCCCTCGTCGGGCTGGATGCGCAGCACGATGGTGTTGGCGCCGATACCGGCGGTCGCGGCGTCGTCGAAGGGCAGGAAGGGCGGCTGGCGGAAGACGATGGCGACCTCGGTGACCCTGCGGGCCAGGCGCTTGCCCGCGCGCAGGTAGAAGGGCACGCCCGCCCAGCGGCGGTTGGCGATCTCCAGGCGAAGCGCCGCGAAGGTCTCCGTGCGCGAGTCCGGCGCCACGCCGTCCTCCTCCAGGTAGCCCTTGACCGCAATGCCGCCCTGGTAGCCGGGGGCGTAGCGGCCCCGAGAGGTCGTGGCGTCCAGGTCGAGGACGCCGTCGCGCTCCAGGCGCACCGAGGCCAGGACCTTCTCCTTCTCGGCCCGCACGGCCGCGGCGTCCATCGAGGTCGGCTCCTCCATGGCCACCAGGGCCAGGAGCTGGAGGAGGTGGTTCTGGATGACGTCGCGCGCCGAGCCGATGGTGTCGTAGTAGCCGGCCCGCGTACCGATGCCGATGTCCTCGGCCATGGTGATCTGCACGTGGTCCACGTAGCGCTGGTTCCACAGGGGCTCGAACATCGTGTTGGCGAAGCGCAGCGCCAGGATGCTCTGGACCGTCTCCTTGCCCAGGTAGTGATCGACCCTGAAGACGTCATCGGGCCGCACGATGCGGCCGATGAGCTCGTCGAGCTCGCGCGCGGAGGCGCGGTCGTGACCGAAGGGCTTCTCGACGACGACGCGCCTCCAGGCCCGCTCATCGCGCTCCACCAGGCCGGAACGGGCGATGCGCTCGGTGACGGCGGGGAACCAGCCCGGGGGGATCGACAGGTAAAAGGCCCGGTTGCCGGCCGTGCCGCGCGAGGCGTCAAGGTCCTCGACCACGCCGGTCAGGCGCTGGTAGGCGTCATCGTCCTCGAAGGAGGAAAAGGTGACGAAGCGCATCCCGGCCGCCAACTGCTCCCAGGTGGTGTCGCGCCACGGGGTGCGGGCGCCCGCGCGCGCCCACTTCTCGACGTAGTCGCGCATAGCGCCATCGTCCCATTCGCGCCTCCCCACGCCCACCAGGGAGAAGCTGGGGGAGAGCAGGCCGCGGTTGGCCAAGTCGTAGATGGCCGGCAGCAGTTTGTTGCGCGCCAGATCGCCGGTGATGCCGAACATCACCAGGACGCAGGGGTCGGCGATCCTTGGGAGTCGCAGGTCACGGCTGTCGAGCAGCGCCGTCGCCGAGGGGGGACGGGAGTGGGCCGGTGCTGTGGATGCTGGCACGGGTGCCTTCCTGGGGTGGCGTTGGCCGCGGGGCTCCGCGGCCGGCCTCACTCTAGGCGCCCGGCGCGCTGGGCCCTGACGCGTTTCACGTCGAGAGTAAGGGGCGTGGGCCGGTGGGGCCACGGGCCCCCGCGGGGGCTACTGTTGGCAGCGGCCCACGCGAGTATCCCCGCGCGCAGCGGGGCTGAAGGCGCCAGCCGCATCGGCTGCCCGGGCCGTGATCCACCGAAAGGCAACGCGATGACCAGCTTCACCCCTGCCCGCTCAACCGCAGACCTCGGCGTCGTCGGCCTGGGGGTGATGGGGGCCAACCTCGCCCGAAACCTGGCCCGCCACGGCCACGAGGTGGCCGTCTTCAACCGGACCCTGGCCCGCACCGAGAGGCTCATGGACCGCTACGCGGACGAGGGGACCTTCGTGCCCGCCGCCGAACTCGCGGACTTCGTCGCCTCCCTGCGCCGCCCCCGCGTGGCCATCATCATGGTGCAGGCGGGGCCCGCCACCGAGGCGGTCATCGACGCGCTCGCCGATCTCATGGAGCCCGGCGACATCATCGTTGACGCCGGCAACACCCTCTACACCGATACCCGCCGCCGCGAGGAGGCACTGCGCGATCGCGGGCTGCACTTCGTGGGCATGGGCGTCTCCGGCGGGGAGGAGGGCGCGCTGCTGGGCCCCTCCATCATGCCCGGTGGGACGGCGGAGTCCTACAACCGCCTCGGCCCCATGCTCGAGTCCATTTCCGCCCAGGTCGACAGCGCCCCCTGCTGCACCCATGTGGGCCCCGATGGCGCGGGCCACTTCGTCAAGATGGTCCACAACGGCATCGAGTACGCCGACATGCAGCTCATCGCCGAGGCCTACGACCTCCTGCGCGGCGTGGCGGGCATGAGCGTCGCCGAGATCGCCGAGGTCTTCCGCACCTGGAAGGACTCCGAGCTCGACTCCTACCTCATCGACGTCACCACCGAGGTCCTGTCCCGCACGGACCCCGCCACGGGCGGGCCCTTCGTCGACGCCGTCGTCGACGCCGCGGGCCAGAAGGGCACCGGCGTGTGGACCACTCAGACGGCCCTGGAGCTCGGCGTGGCCGTGCCCGCCATCGCCGAGGCGACCTTCGCGCGCGCCGCCTCCTCCTCGGCCGGCGCGCGCCTGGCCGTGCGCAACGCCGCTCTCGACGCGGGCGCCCAGCCCCCGGCGCTGGACGAGCCTAAGGCGCGCGAGGAGTTCGTGGCGGCGGTCAAGGACGCGCTCTACGGCTCGAAGATCGCCGCCTACGCGCAGGGCTTTGACGAGATCGCCACGGCCTCTCAGCTCTACGGCTGGCAAGTCGACCTGGGCGCCATGGCCCGCATCTGGCGCGGCGGCTGCATCATCCGCGCCCGCTTCCTGGATGACATCACCCGCGCCTACGACGAGGAGCCGGCGCTCGGCAGCCTCCTGACCGCTCCGGTCTTCGCCTCAGCACTGGAGGCGGTCCTGCCCGCCTGGCGCCACATCGTCGCCACGGCGGCCCTGGCCGGCGTCCCAGCGCCCGCCTTCGCCTCCTCGCTGGCCTACGTGGACCAGCTGAGGGCAGAGCGCCTGCCCGCGGCCCTCATCCAGGGCCAGCGGGACTTCTTCGGCTCGCACACCTACCACCGCGTGGACGACCCGGAGGGCACCTACCACGTCACCTGGTCCGCGCCAGAGCGCGTCGAGGAGAAGTGGGCCTGAGGCCCGAGCGGGGCGCGGGCGCCGCGGGGGCTCGCGGCGCCCGCGCCCGTTCCCCGCGCCGGCGCCTTATTCCCGCGTTCGATGAGGGAGTGAGAGCCACAACGGCGCGACGACGGCGCGCGGTGACCGGTATTGTGGGCCCATCGCGGCGCGACGAGCGCCGCCCTACCAGAGGGGGCCACGATGACGAGCATTCCATCGGATTCGGACACCACGTCGACCCAGACCCTCGGCGCGATCGACTTCTCCGCCGATATCGACGTCCAGGTCACCGGCCTCTCGGCTCAGGACCGGGCTGCGATCGCCGCCCTGCCTGCGGGCACGGCGCTTCTCATCGTCCAGCACGGCCCGGTGACCGGGGCGCGATTCCTCCTGGACGCCCAGCAGACGACAGTGGGCCGCCATCCCCGCGCGGACATCTTCCTCGATGACGTGACGGTTTCCCGCAAGCACGCGATCTTCTCCGCCGTCGACGGCGGGTACGCCGTGCGCGACTCGGGGTCGCTCAACGGCACTTACGTCAATAGGGAGCGCGTGGAGCAGGCGGCACTGCGAGCCGGCGACGAGGTCCAGATCGGCAAGTTCCGGATGACCTACCACCCCGGCCCCGCCGCGGCCGCCCAGTGAGCCAGCCCAGTCGATCCCGCGAGCAGGGCCCCGCCGCCAGGCAGGGGGCTCCGGGGCCGTGGCCGCGCGGCGCCTCCCGCGAGGCCACGATGAAGATCAGCGAGGTCGTCGAGGCGCTGAGGGCCGAGTTCCCCGCGCTGTCGGTGTCCAAGCTGCGCTACTTGGAGACTGAGGGGCTCATCTCGCCGCACCGGATCGGCAACGGCTACCGGCGCTACTCGCAGGCCGACGTCGCCAGGCTGCGCTTCGCCCTGACGGCCCAGCGCGATGAGTACCTGCCGCTGGGCGTCATCCGCGAGAGGCTGGAGGACATGGACGCCTCCGCCTCGGCGCCGGATCCGGCCCCCGTCGCCCGGGTGGTGGCCTCGCGGGGGCGCGCCGTCGAGGGAGCCGACATGAGCCTGGAGGACCTCAGGGCCCTCACGGGGGCCTCCGAGGCGGATGTCAACGAACTCATCTCAGCAGGCCTCATCGCCGCGGACGCCCGCGGGCGCTTCGCGCCCCAGGCCCTGCGCATCACGCGCCTGGCCCTGGAGGCCGCGCGCCTGGGGCTGCCCCTGCGCAACCTGCGGTCGGTGCGCACCAGCGCGGAGCGGACGGCTGACTCCATCGATCAGGCCACACGGCCCGCCCGGCGCCGCTCGGCCACAGCGGCCGAGGACTCGGCCACCCGGCTCGCCGGCCTCATCGGCGAACTGCACGGGGAGCTGCTGCACCTGGCCGTGCGCGCCCTGTCCTGAGCCGGGAGGCCTCCCGGCGGGCCCGGCAACGGCGAGGGCCAGAGTCGCTGATGAGTCGGTGCGCCCATTCGCCGGACGCGGCGCCCGACTGACCCGTAGCCTTGTGGTGTGCGCCCCATGCATCTCGTGGGCATCCGATCCACCCAAGCCTCCACCGGCCTCGTCGCGATCCTCGTCGAGGCCGGTGGCCCCGGCATGATCGCCGTCCCCGTGACCGCGCGCGAGGGGCTCGTGCTCTCCGAGCCGGCTCCCTCCACGCGACCCGACTGGGTGAGCCTGCTGGCGCGCAGCGTCCAGGTGCTGGGCGGCTCCCTGCTCCAGATACGGCTCGGGGTCGACGCCGATGCCCGCCTCGTCTGCGGCCTGGCCATCGCCGGAAGGGACGAGCGCGGAGAGGTGGGGGAGGTCCCCTGCGCCCCGGGCGACGCCCTCGTCCTGGCGAGCGCCCTGGACCGGCCGATCCTCGCCTCCGAGACGCTGCTGCGGCTGCGCGGGGTGGACCTGGGCGAGCAGACGACGCACGAGCGGATGGCGCGCTGGCGCCGGAGCCTGGCCACCGCCATCCCGGAGGATCCCCCGACCAGATGAGGGCGGGATCCGGCGCCACCCGGCGCGACACGCGGGATACGTGTGACAGATGTGAATATTGAGGTGATGTCGGTCACGCCCACGCTGTTTAGTGTGCCGATGAAGCCCTCGAATACCAGCGAAAAACCGGCCTTCTGCCGTTGTCCCTTGAGTTGAGGTTGAGATTGACATCCAACGGAGAGGCCCCGCCCGGCGCGCCCTTCGTTGAGTGGGAGCGGATCGCCCTCTATCGTGGGGCATGCGGTCGTTGACGGCAGCCCGTCGCGATCCAAGAGCCAGTAACCGATCCGTGAGGAGCAGCCCTGTGAGCGCCAACGAAGCGAGTCGCCACGCACCCGCACCGCAGCTCGTCCAGGGCATGCTCTTCGGTGACACCCTTCCGGACCTCGACACCTCCTCGGGGTACCGCGGGCCAGTCGCCTGCCGCGCCGCCGGCATCACCTACCGCCAGCTCGACTACTGGGCCCGCACCGGGCTGGTCGAGCCGACGGTGCGCGGCGCCAAGGGCTCGGGCACGCAGCGCCTCTACGCCTTTCGCGACATCCTCCTGCTCAAGATCGTCAAGCGCCTGCTCGACACCGGCGTCTCCCTCCAGCAGATCCGCACGGCGGTGGACGCCCTCCACGAGCGCGGGGTCGAGGACCTTACCTCCATGACCCTCATGAGCGATGGCGCCTCCGTCTACGAGTGCACCTCCGCCGACGAGGTCATCGACCTCGTCCAGGGCGGGCAGGGCGTCTTCGGGATCGCCGTCGGCCGGGTCTGGCATGAGATCGAGGGATCGCTCGCCGAACTCCCGGTGGACCACGCTGAGGCGCCCGTCGTCGAGGATGAGCTCGCCAAGCGCCGGGCCGCCAAGCGCCAGGCCGGCTGATCCACTCCCCGCGATCACGCGCCTCCAGCCCCTGGGGGTGATGGGGGAGGGTTCCCACTGGATGGCCCCCACTCCGCGCCGCCCATCGCGGCCTAATGAGGCGCCCCGCCGCCCCGTTCCAGGGGCCAGCGGGGCGCCGACGCGCCTCCAGGGCCTCAGGCGGTCTGGCGGCCCAGGACGTAGTGGCGCGAAAAGCCGTCCTCGAGGTCGGTGATCGTCACCCGGACGAGGCCCGCGGAGTCGATCTCGTAGCGCTCCTGAACGCGGCGCCCCGCGCCCGTGCGCTCGACAGGGCGCCCGGAGAGGTCCTCATCGCGCAGGGCGGGGTCGAAGGGGAAGATGATCTCCTGGTACGGGGCGAGCTCGCCGCGGGGCTCGCCGTCGGCGTCCACGCCCGCGCACTCGACGAACCGGAAACGACCGATGTTGTGGACGGCCGTGTACTGGCGGGTGATGACCGTGCCCTCGCGGGTGGCGCCGGCCTGGATCGCGTCCTCACCCAGGATGGCGTCGAAGGTCGTGCGCTGGCCGCCATCGGCCTCGCGGAACACACCAAAGCCGCGCGAGAGGCGGTCGATGAGGTCATAGCCGGAATCGCGGTCCGAGGCGATGGCGAGGCCGATCGCGGTGGAGGCGCCGGGGTAGGGGGAGCGGTGGACCCTCGCGCCGAAGCGCTCGCGCAGCATCCTGGGCACGAGGGGCAGAGCGGAGCCCCCGCCGACCAGGTGGACGCCCGCGACCTCGGTGAGATCCGGGTCGCCGTCGGCGAGGCGGCCGATAAGGGGCTCCATGACGTCCAGCGAGCGCTCCATGAGGGGCTTGCAGGCGTCATAGAGTTCGGCCGTCGGGATGATGACGTCCTTGCCCCGCACGTCCAGCGCGATGCGCCGGGTCTGGGGGGAGAGCGCCTCCTTGGCGTCGCGGCACTGGTCGAGCAGATCGGAGACCTCGCGATCATCGAGGTCCTCCTCCCGCGCACCCGCGCGCTCGAGCGCGAGCTGGGCGAGGAGGAGGTCGACGTCGTCGCCGCCGAGGTCCCCCAGGCCGCGCGAGGCCAGCACCTCGTGAGCGACACCGCGCACGTCCACGAGCGAGGTGTCGAAGGTGCCGCCGCCCAGGTCGTAAACCAGCACGCGGGTGCGCTTGGAGGAGACGGTGCGGGCCTTGCGGTGCGTGTACTCGAATCCGGCCGCGCTGGGCTCGTTGAGCATGGCGATGACGTTGAAGCCGGCATCGCCGAAGGCCTCGAGGGTCAGGAGGCGCTGGGCGCCGAAGGCATGGGCCGGCACGGCGACGGCGACCGAGACGCTCGATCCTCGCGCGCCGGGGTCGGCGTCGTCCATGCCGGGGGCCGCCTTGAGCTGGGATCGCAGGTGGCGCAGGTAGTCGGTGAGGATCTCCAGGACGGTGAAACGCTGGCCGCCGAGCTCGACCTCGGTGGCCGGGGTGATGCGCGGGCTCGCCAGGCGCCGCTTGAGACTGCGCAGCAGCGGGGCGCCCTCGCGGGCGGCGGCGCGCGCGGCGAAGCCGTGGACCAGGCCGTCCGGGGTCAGGGCTGTGAGCGAGGGAAGGTACTCCTGGGCGTCGCCGTGCTCATCGGTGAAGGGCACGACCGGGTAGTTCCCGCGGTCGGCGCGGGCCACCACCGTGCGCGTGGTGCCCAAGTCGATGCCGAGCGAGGGGCCGGGCCAGCCGGCGCCGGAGGCCGGAGCCCCGGCTTGGCGGCGGCCGCGTGAGGAGGAGGCGGGCAGGGTCCCTGAGGTGCGCGGGCGCTCGGCTGTCATGATGCTGAGCCTAGCGTGACCCGGGCGAATAGGGCCGAGCCCCACCGAGGCGTGGGCGCGTCGGGCGGGGCCCGGTGGGCGGGCGCGGGCGGTCCATGAGAGCGCCGACGGCGGCCTCGGCCCTCGCACCGCCCAGCAGGCAGAACGGCCTTGCCCGGGTGGGCGCGCAACGGTACTGTGACTCACGTTTGACACAGGTTCTGCCAGGGGATCATCGATGATCCCGTGGCGCCCCATCCCATCCCCAGGATCCCGATCTCGCGGCCCGCCGCGCCCGGTGACTGGGAGGATGGCGCCTGGCAGTGCCGACCACTGAGAGGAGGCACCGGGTGGCAATGGATCACGCCCGGGTGGCGACCGACGTCCTGACCTACGTCGGCGGCGCGGAGAACATCACGGCGGCCGCGCACTGCGCGACGCGCCTGCGACTTGTCCTGGCGGACTTGGACAAGGTCGATCAGAAGGCCCTCGACAAGGACCCCGATATCAAGGGAACCTTTATCGCCGGCGGCATGTACCAGATCATCGTCGGCCCCGGCGATGTGGACCACGTCTTCGATCGCATGATCGCGACCGGCGGGGTCAAAGAGGTCTCGAAGGATGAGGCCAAGCAGGTGGCCGCCCAGTCCGGCAACCTCGCCTCGCGGTTCATCAAGATGATCGCGGACATCTTCGTCCCGATCCTGCCCGCCCTGATCGCCGGCGGTCTCATGATGGCGATCAACAACGTCCTGACAGCCGAGGGGCTCTTCGGCGAAATGTCGCTCCAGGCCCGGTGGACCTGGCTGGCCGACTACGCCGGCCTCATCAACCTCATCTCCTCGGCGGCCTTCGCGTTCCTCCCCGTGCTCGTGGGCTTCTCCGCCGCCAAGCGCTTCGGCGGCAACGTCTACCTGGGCGGGGCCATGGGCGCCGCCATGGTCTCCAGCTCCCTGCTGAGCGCCTACGACATGAGCAACCCCGAGGCGGCCGCGAAGTTCTGGGAGTTCACGGGGGCCGCGCCCAGCTGGCAACTGTTCGGCCTGGAGGTCCAGAAGATCGGCTACCAGGCGATGGTCATCCCGATCATCTGCGTGGCCTACCTCCTGTCGGTCATCGAGAAGCAGCTGCACAAGCGGCTGTCGGGCACGGCCGACTTCCTCCTCACCCCGCTTATCACGCTGCTCGGCACCGGCTTCCTCACCTTCGTCGTCGTCGGTCCGATCACGCGCCAGCTGTCCATCTGGATCACCGACGGCCTGGACTGGACGTACAACACGCTGGGTCCCCTGGGCGGCGCGCTGTTCGGCCTCGTCTACTCGCCGATCGTCGTCACCGGCCTGCACCAGTCCTTCCCGGCGGTGGAGATCCCGCTGATCTCGGACATCGCCAACACCGGCGGCTCCTTCATCTTCCCGATCGCCTCCATGGCCAACGTCGCCCAGGGCGCCGTCGCCATCGCGGTCTTCCTGCGCACCAAGGACGCCAAGATGAAGGGCCTGGCCGGCGCCGGTGGCGTCTCCGCGCTCCTGGGCATCACCGAGCCCGCGATCTTCGGCGTCAACCTGCGCCTGCGCTGGCCGTTCTTCATCGGCGTGGGCTCGGCGGCCATCGGCGCCGCCCTGGTGTCCTTGTTCGATGTGCGCAGCCAGGCGCTCGGCGCCGCGGGATTCGTGGGCTTCGTCTCCCTGGTCCCCAAGCACATCCCGGCCTACCTCGCCCTCGAGGCCCTCGTCGCGGTGCTCGCCTTCAGTGGGACCTACCTGTACTCGCGCACCGCCAAGGGAGCCGCCTCCCTGGCCGACGGCGACGTCGAGGATGAGGCCGTGCTCGAGGCCCAGGCGGAGGCCATCCACGAGCGCACCGCCGAAGGCCAGCCCCATGAGGCGGTCAAGGCCGAGCTCCCCGCCGAGGCCGCTGCGGATTTCTCCGTCACCTCGCCCATCGAGGGGCGCGTGGTCCCGCTGTCCGAGGTGGAGGACGCCGTCTTCTCCCAGGGGCTGCTCGGCCCGGGCCTGGCGGTCATCCCGTCGGCGGGCCCGGTGGTCTCCCCGGTCGATGGCGAGGTCATCGTGGCCTTCCCGTCCGGCCACGCCTACGGCATCCGCGCCGCCAGCGGCGTGGAGGTGCTCATCCACGTCGGCATGGACACCGTCCAGCTCGACGGCAAGCACTTCAGCCCGAAGGTCCACCAGGGCGACGTCATCCGCCGCGGCACCCCGCTGGTGGAGGTCGACTGGGAGGCGGTCAAGGCGGCCGGGTACAAGATCGTCACGCCGATCGTCGTGTCCAACGGTGACAGGTTCTCCGGCATCTCCGAGGCCGGAACCCGTGACGCCTCGCGCGGAGACGCGCTGTTCAGCGTCAACCACGGCTGAGCGAGCCTGCCGCCGGCCCACGACCATCGGGGAGCCGGGCCCATCGCGGGAATGCGACGGGCCCGGCTCCCCGCGCGAGACCGGTCGAAAACACGAGCGAGACCGGTCCGCGGCGCTGATGAGGCCGCGCGGCTCAGGTGGTCCGGCCGACGACGAGCTCGACGGGCAGCTCGATCGGGGCGATCTCCAGTGCGCGCAGCTCAACGCCGTCGTGGATCGCCTCAATCTGGGCCAGCAACTCGGCGACGGCGCGGCGCGAGAGCTCGGCGATGGGCTGACGGATGGTGGTCAGCCCCGGCACCGCCTGGCGGATCGCCCGCGTGCCGTCGAATCCGATGACTCGCAGGTCCTCGGGGATGCCCAGGCCCGCTGATCGGGCCCACTCCACGACGCCGGCCGCGGTGAGGTCATCGGTGGCGAATACGGCGTCGAAACCGCCGAGGCGGCTGGTCAGTTCGTCGTTGATGCGCTGGGTTCGCTCCGGCTCGGGAGTGTTGAAGTCGACGGCCACGACCTGGGCCTCGATGCCGGCCAGGGCCAGCGCGGACCGGTATCCGGCCTCACGGCCGTTGCGCCTTCCCGCGCGCGAGGTGAGCAGCAGCGGGTGGCGCGAGCCTCGCTGGAGGAGGTGCTCGGTGGCGAGGGAGCCTCCCCGGACGTTGTCGCAGCGGATGTTGGGGATGGCGGGGGAGAGGTCGCGGTCGATCATGACCAACGGCATGCGGACGGTGCCGTAATCGGCGAGGTCCTCGTTGTGGGCCGACGAGATGATGCCGTCCACACGATGCGAGACGAGCAGGTCGAGGTACTCCCGCTCGCGCTCGGCGCGGCCCTGGGAGTTGCACACCAGGATGCGGTAGCCGTGCTCCGCCAAGGCGATCTCCAACTGCGCGGCGAGCTCGCCGAAGAAGGGAAGGGCCACCGTCGGGACGATGACGCCGATGCTCCGGGTGGCCATGCCGTGCAGGACGCGGGCAGCCTGGTTCGGCCGATAGTTGAGCTCCGCGATCGCGGCGCCGACCCGCTCCTTGGTCGCCTCGCTGAGGTAACCGCGGTTGTTGATCACTCGCGACACCGTGGTCAGCGAGACGCCCGCGAGCTCGGCGACATCGGCGAGCGTGGGCTCTCGGCGCTGAGGCACAGCAACTCCTTTGTCTTGACGTCTGGACGGAAACCGCGGGCAAGCCTATGCCCGCGCGCGCCGGAGTGCTACAGCGGGGCGCCGCGCGACGGCGCGCCGGAGGGCGGGGGAGTGGGGACCAGGTCGGGGACCATCTCGCGGTAGATGGCGATCATGGCGCGGGCGATGGCCGCGTGACCGGCGTCGTTGGGGTGGATCCCGTCGATCGCGAGCTTGTTCTCGTCGCCGTCGATCGCGGTGCTCATGGCGTCGGTCGAGGCCAGGCCGAGGCGGGTGGCGTGGTCGTGGACGAGCCGGTGGACGATGCCGAAGCGCGGGCCGATGCCGAGGGCGGGAAAGTAGGGGGCGGCGATCGTGGGAACGCCCGGAAGGCGCTCAGCCAGGAAGGCGAAGTCGTGCTCGATGGCCTCCTCCACGAGATCCCTCTGGGAGGGCAAAAGCGCGGCGTCGTTGAGCCCAAGGCAGATGGTGACGACATCGGGCTCAGCGCGCAGGACCGTCTCCAACCAAGTGGTGTCCCGGCACGAGGGGGAGCGGCCGCCCCCGGGCAACTTCCCACCGCGCCGGCAAAAGAAGCCGATGCCGTCGGCCGCCAGGCTCACCTCGCGCCAGCGCAGGTGCTCGCAGACCAGCGACGAGAAGCGGTTGCGGGGGTGGCTGACCGAGTCCCAGCCCGTGACCACGGAGTCCCCGAGGAAGACGGCGGTGGGGTGGGGCGCCAGCCGGGGGACCGTGGGGCCGTCGGGTCCTGCGGGCGGGTCTAGTGACGACGTCATGGCAAGAGCGTAGGCCGATGACCGCGACCGCGCGGGTCGACGGGCCTGCGCGCGCAGGCCCGCCACCGAGCGAGACCGGGCCGGCGCGTGACCGCCACGAGAACGGGGCGCGGACGGGCCCGAAGGCTCTCACTTATGTCATTCCCGTGTCGGCGCGGGTCACTACCAGCCTCCTCACAGGTTGCTCAGGGCTTCGACGAAGGTCGCAACTCTAACGTCCGAATCATGGCCGAAAGTAGTAGGTCCGCCGAGACCGGGACGGGGACGATGAAGACGATCTACATCGACGAGTCGGGGGCGCCGATCCAGGCGCCTCGCGACCGGTTCGCCGGCCGCCCGGGCGCGTTCACCGAGGGCGTCCCGGACCCGCTGGGCCGCGACCTCCTGGCGCCCGTGTGGCGCACAGGCATCGGCGCGGGAGCCGTCCTGGCGTGCGTCGGGCTGCTCGCGATCATTCTCGGGCGCGGAGCGGCCGCGCTCGTGCTGTGGCCACTGGGGGCCTTCGGCGTCGTCGTGGGGACGACGATCATGATGGCGGCCATCCGGGCCCGTCGGCTGGTGCTCGCCATGGCGACGGCGGGAGAGCGCATCTGAGGCGGCGGGACCAGAAGGCCCGCCGGCCGGGGGGATTCCCTCGTCGGCGCGAAATGACATAATGTCCATTATCGGTGAACGATGAGAGGGCTGCGCGCGGCTAGCCCCGCGCGACGACCCTGGCGGCCAAATCGAGGACGCGCGAGGTGATGCGGTTCTGGATCCGCATGGAGCGCTGCCAGTCGCCCGCGATAAGCAGGGAGTGATCCGCCTGGGGGAACTCCAGGACCTCCAGGTCCATCCGTGGGCGGGGACCGCCGCGCCACACCGGGTCCGCGGTTCCGCCGGCGACGAGCGCGGGTGCCTTGCCGAGCTCAAGGGTGGTCAGGACCGCCTCGTCGTCGAGCACGGGGGTCAGCCAGGCCGCGGGGATCGCCTCGCGTTCCGCCCAGGGGGCCAGTCGAGTACCCAAGGACTTGCCGACGATCAGCATCGGGGACTCCCGGCCGGTCATGCGCTTGGACGCGGACCGCGTCCAGTGGGCCTGGCTCTCCAGTTCCTCCAGGCTGCTCGGCGGCTCGTCCCATTCCAGGGCCACCACCGCCCACCCGGCCTCGGTGAGGGCGGTGGCCGGCCAAAACAGCAGCGGCATGGAGGCCGTGTAACCCAGGCCGGGGACCACGAGGCACAGGCCCACTGGCTCGGCGCGCCGCCCGGGCCAGAGCCTCAGGCGCGCCCGCGAGCCGCGCGCCGTGGGCCGCAGGGCTGTCATGGCGTCGGACATCAGGGCCTCCTCCAGCCATTCATTCAGGGTATGACCGCAGCATCTCACGTGATGGGGCCGCGCGCCCGCGAACGCTATGATGTGGGCTGGCCCGACGCGGTCCGGGAACACTCCCGGCCCTCACCGTGTTGAGGTCCACGGCGCCGGCCGCCCCTTGGCCCCTCACCCGCGCGGTGATCGGGCGGGACGGCGCCCCGATTCACCGTACCCAGGAGGCACAGGCATGGCAGACCGCGCACTGCGAGGCATGACCATCGGCGCTAAGTCGATGGAGTCCGAGGAGGGCGTCGAGTTCGTTCAGCGGCAGGAGATCACCTACGAGTGCCCTGAGGCGCATGTCACGGTGGTCCCCATGGCGATGGAGGCGGAGGTCCCCCAGACCTGGGAGTGCCCCGAGTGCGGTCTTCCCGCGGTGCGCCTCGGCGAGGAGGACGAGCCGGAGTCCGATGAGCCCAAGAAGGCCCCCCGCACGCACTGGGACATGCTCCTGGAGCGCCGGGAGATGGACGAGCTCAAGGTCCTCCTCGACGAGCGCCTGGAGATGCTGCGCACCGGCGAGATCTATCGCGAGCGTTTCTGAGCGCCCTCAAAGCCAGGCCCCGAAGAGACGGGCGCGGCCGGGCGACTCCCATGAGGAGCCGGCCCGGCCGCCCTTGTGCTCGCAGGTGCTTCCGGGGCCGCGCTGCCGCGCCCAGGCCGTTCCGCGGCGCCGGAGCGCCCGCTGGGCCGTCAGGGCCGCGCTCACCTGCCGCGCAGGCGCTGGGCGGCGGTGGAGACGAGGCCGGCGAGTTGGGCGCCCCGCTTGGCGGCGCCCCAGCGGGTCACGAGGGCGAGCTCCTCGGTGAAGATGCCGCCGCTGAGTTTGGATTGGCCGGCCTCGCGCTCCATGAAGGTGATGGGCATCTCGACGATCCGCCCGCCGGCCTCGTCGACGAGCTTGGTCATGTTGACCTGGAAGCCGTAGCCGAGGGCCTCGATCGCCGAGAGGTCCATGCGGCGCAGCAAGTCGGCCCGGTAGACGCGGAAGCCGGCGGTGGCGTCCTTGACGCGCAGGCCGAGCATGGCGTTGATGTAGAAGTTGCCCGCGCGGGACAGGGCCACGCGCTTGGCGTCCCATCCCTCGGTGGCTCCCCCGGCCACCCAGCGCGAGCCGATGACGAGGTCCGGGGCGTCGGCCATCTCGGCGCGCTGGATGAGCAGGGCGAGGTCCTCGGCGCGGTGGGAGCCATCGGCATCCATCTCGACGAGCAACTCGTAACCAGCGCCTAGTCCCCAGGAGAACCCGGCGAGGTAGGCGGGGCCGAGGCCGTTCTTCTCGGCGCGGTGCAGAACGTGGATCCGCTCGTCCGCGGCGGCGCGGCCATCGGCGAGGTCGCCGGTGCCGTCCGGGGAGTTGTCGTCCACGACGAGGATGTCGGCGGCCGGGGCGTGCTCGCGAACCCTGTCCAGGGCCACGGGCAGTGACTCGATCTCGTTGTAGGTGGGGATGACGACGAGTGCCTTCACGTCCGCTTCCTCCGTGTGGTCGTTGATCGCCCGCTGCTGGGAGCCGAGCCTGAGGCGCGACGGCGCTGCCGGGATCCGCCCCGCGGGGCGCGGACGGCCCAGCGCCGTCGTCCAGCGGACACCATACCGGTGATGGCGAGCAGCGTCCCGGCGATCAGCGTCAGACGCGCGGGCCAGTACCCGAGCCGGTCGGCGATGGTCAGAGTAGTCCGCAGCGGGAGATCGGCCACGAGCGAGGACTGCTCATTGCCGGGGAGCTCCTGCTCGATGGTCCCCCGGGGGCTGATGACGGCGGTGATGCCGGTGGTGGAGACTTGGAGGACGGCGCGGCCGTGGACGACGGCCTGCACCCGGCCCTGGGCGATCTGCTGGCCGGTCTCCGAGGTGCCGATGAAGTTGGCGTTGTTCGTGGGGATGATGATCGCCTCGCCTCCCCGCCGGACGCCGTCGCGCAGGAGATCGTCGTAGGCGACCTCGAAGCAGATGCCGACGGCCAGTGCCACGTCCCGCCCCTGGGAGGCCGATGGCACGGCGAGAGTGGTCGGGCCGGTCCCGGGGAGCATGTCGACGCCGATGCGGTCCACCTGGGTGGTCACCCTCCTGATCCAGGAGCGCAGGGGGACGTACTCGGCGAAGGGCACGGGGCGGTGCTTGCGGTAGTACGGGCCCGCTCCCGTGATCGGGGACCACAGGAGGAGGTCGTTGTAGCGCGCATCGTCCTCGTACTTGACCGCTCCGACGAGGATCGGGGCGCCGATAGCCCGGGCGGCCTGGTCAATGCGCCGCGCGGACGCGTAGTGGTCGCGCGGGTCGAGGTCGGCGGCGTTCTCCGGCCAGACGACGGCGTCGACGGCCCCCGGGCCGATCTCGCCCGCGAGGCGGGTGGTCTCATCGGCGTGCTTGCCGGTGACCTCAAGGGCACGGTCGTAGGAGTCCCGCGCGTCGGCGACGCTGCCCTGGACGGCGGCCAGGCGCAGGGTGCCGGACTCGGCCCGGGAGGGCATGGGGATGGCCAGCGGCGCGACGGCGGCGGCTCCCGCGGCGATGAGGGCGGTCAGCGCCCCCAGGCCCGGGCCGTGGCGCAGGGCGCGGGCGGCCTCGGCCAGGAGGGCGCCGATGAGCGCGACGAGCAGGCCGAGCCCGGTGACGCCTCCGATGGAGGCCAGGGGCAGGAGTGGGGAGTCGGCCATGGCGAAGGCGAGGCGCCCGAAGGGGAAGCCTCCCCAGGGCCAGGAGGATCTCAGTTCCTCGACGGCGGCCCATAGCACCGCGAGGGCGGTCACCCGGGCGGCGGCGCCGCGCCAGCCCGACCCGCCGCCCTCCCCGCGCCCGTCGTCGAGCGGACTGAGCCTACTCACCCAGGACCAGGCGGCGCCGAGAAGCGCGAGGTAAGCGGCCTCGGTGATCGTCAGCGCCACCCAGCCCAGGGCGTTGCCCATGGCGGGCACCGTGAAGTGGAGCAGGGGGGCGAAGAAGGCCAGTCCGACGACGAAGCCGAGCCAGGCGCTCCTCCCCCACGTCCGCCCGCGCGCGATGATGCCGAGCCCGGCCACTCCCACCGGCGCCGCCCACCACCAGTCCAGCGGGGCGAAGGCGGAGGTCAGGGCCAGGCCCGAGGCGGTCGCCCAGGCGGTGGGCAGGATCATCCTCCGCGTAGCGCGGGCCAGGCGCTCCCCCAGGCCCCGGCCAGCGCCCGCGCTCACACCCCGGACCATGCGACCACTCCCCTGCCGACGTCGAGGCTCGCCTCCGCGGCGGTGAGCGCCAGCGCGGTGAGCGCCTCCGCGTCACGCGGGTCCGCGTCCGGCTCGGGGACGAGTCCGGCGAGCTGGCTCAGGACGTCGAGGAGCTGCTTGGCCCAGCGCACGAAGTCCCCGGCGGTCATATCCGTGGCGTCGAGGACCTCGGCCAGCTCGGCTCCCCGCGCCCAGGCGGCGACGGCCCCGGCCAGGGCCGGCTCGGCACCCGGGGAGTGGGCGATGCGCCCCAGGCCCTCCAGGTCGTTGATCGACCGGGAGACCCGCAGCTCGCCGCGCAGGACCCGCCCCAGCCTGCTGCCCGGGGAGACGGGCAGGCCCAGGGACTGCGCGCTCAAGCGCGGCTCGTACACGCAGGCCGAAACCGCCCCGGCGAGCTCAGCCGGCCCCAGGGCGTCCCAGAGCCCGGAGCGCAGGCACTCGGTGATCAGCAGGTCCCTCTCGGCGTACACGCGGGCGAGGAGGCGCCCGGCGCTCGTGACCCGCAGCTCGGCCTCAGGGTGCCCCTCCTCAACGGGCTCGAGGTAGCCCAGTTGCAGGAGGACCTCGCAGACGGCGTCGAAGAGCCGGGCGATCGTGCCGGTGCGGGTCTCGATGCGGGACATGATCCGGGCGGCCTCGGCGCGGGCCTTGGCCCACTTGCGCCCCACGCGGGCGTGCTCCTCGCGGTCCGGGCAGCCGTGACACGGGTGGGCGCGCGCCTGGCGCCGCAGGTCCTCGATGCGCTCGGCGGTGGTCACCTGGGAGCGGCTGTCCGCCTCGCCGCGCCGCTGGGCGGGGCCAGTGCGGCGGCGCTTGCGCACGGGCGCCTCGGAGAGCGTGCCTGAGCGGATGGCGTCGACGAGGCGCCCGACGAGCCGGTCGCGGTGCTCCCGGCGGCGAATGTCCACGCTGCTGGCTACACGCAGACAGCCGAGCCTCATGACGCCGTCGGGCGAGGTGTCCGGGCTGAGGGTGACCACGCGCCCGTCCTCCCCCAGGACGGTCAGCGCCGGGGCCCCGGTGCGGTCCTCCCCGCCTGAGAGCACCACCGCGTGCCGGGAGCGCCGCCCCTTGCGGTAGACGACGACGTCGCCGCGCCGCAGCGAGGCCATGGATCGCCCGGCCTCGACGCGCCGGGCTGAGCGGCGCTCGGAGGACAGGTCCGCCTCCGCCTCGGCGATCTCCTGGCGCAGGGCGGCGTACTCGCGGAAGTCCCCGAGGTGGCAGGTCATCCGGGCCTCGAGTTCCTCCAGGCCGCGGCGCTCGCGGCGGGCCTGCGCGGCGAGCTCGACGACGCCCCGATCGGCCTGGAACTGAGCGAAGGAGGACTCTAGGACCTCCCGCGCCCGCTCGCGGCTGGTGCGGCCCAGCAGGTTGACCGCCATGTTGTAGGTGGGTCTGAAGGCGGAGACGAGCGGATAAGTGCGCCGCGAGGCCAGTGAGGAGACCAGGGAGGGCTCGACGTCGTCGGCGGCGAGGACGATTGCGTGGCCCTCGGTGTCGATGCCGCGACGCCCCGCGCGGCCGGTGAGCTGCGTGTACTCGCCGGGGCTGAGGGTGACATGCGCGGAGCCGTTCCACTTGCGCAGCGACTCCAGGACGACCGTACGCGCGGGCATGTTGATGCCCAGCGCCAGGGTCTCGGTGGCGTAGACGACCTTGACGAGGCCGGCGCTGAAGAGCTCCTCAACGGTCTCCTTGAACACCGGGAGCAGGCCCGCGTGGTGCGCGGCCACGCCCCGCTCCAGCGCCGAGGCCCATGAGTGGAAGCCGAGGACGCCCCGGTCCGTGGTGGGGATGCCGGCCGTGCGGCGGTCGATGACCTGGCGGATGCGCTCGGCCTCCTCCCGGGTGGTCAGGTCCACTCCCCCGGCCATCGCCTGGCTGACGGCGGACTCGCAGCCCGCGCGGGAGAACACGAAGACGATCGCGGGCAGGAGGTCGGCCGCCTCGAGGGCGCTGATGACGGTCAGGCGCGAGGGCGGGCGGAGGCGCCCCAGCCGGGCGCCGCCCGCGCCGCGCCGGGGGGCCCGGCCGCCGCGCCTCCAGGGCTGGGGGCCATCCCCGCCGCGGCTCTTGGAGGCGGCGCCCTCGGCCGCGGCGGCCCGCTGGGCGGCGCGCACCGCCTTGACGAGATCGGGGTTGAGGGGCGGAGCGGGCTCCGACGGCGGGGCGCCGTCATCGCCTCCGGCGCTGCCCGGGGCGGCCTCGGGGGCTCCCCCGCCGTGGGAGTACAGGGGCAGGAGCCTGTGCCCCACGATCATGTGCTGGGTCAGCGGCACGGGCCGGTGCTCGGAGACGACGACGGTGGTGCTCCCCCGCACCTCGCCGAGCCACTGCCCGAACTCCTCCGCGTTGGAGACGGTGGCGGACAGGGACACGACCCGCACCTCGGGGGCGAGGTGGATGATAACCTCCTCCCACACCGGGCCGCGGAAGCGGTCAGCGAGGTAGTGGACCTCGTCCATGACGACGTAGCCGAGGCGGTCGAGGTCCCGCGAGCCCGAGTAGAGCATGTTGCGCAGGACCTCGGTGGTCATGACGATGACGTCAGCGTGGGGGTTGATCGAGGTGTCACCGGTGAGCAGGCCGACGCGCTCGGCGCCGTGGCGGCGCGTCAGGTCGAGGTACTTCTGGTTGGACAGGGCCTTGATGGGCGTGGTGTAGAAGGTCTTGAGGCCCTTGGCCAGCCCCAGGTGGACGGCAAACTCCCCGACGACGGTCTTGCCGGCGCCGGTGGGGGCGGCGATGAGGACGCCCTCGTCGCGCTCGAGCGCTTGGCAGCCGGCGACCTGGAAGTCATCGAGTTCGAAGCCGAGCCCTGAGGCGAAAGCCGCGAGCTCGGTGCGAGAGGCGGCCTGGCGGCGGCGGGCTGCGGCGTATCGCTCCGCGGGCGGGGCGGGGGCGTCTGAGTGGCGGGACGGCGTCATCGGCATCGGGGAGCGCGCGGCTCAGGAGGCCGATCCCGGCCCGGCCTCGATCGCGGATCGTGAGGGGCGAGCGAGGGCCGCGTCGAGCTCGGCGTCGAGGGCCGCGCGGCGCTTGGCGAGGCGCTTGTCGTGTTGGATGGCGATCCCGCAGGCCCCGAAGTACAGGCCGATAATCGGGATGGACATGAAGATCATGGACCAGGGGTCCGGCAGGGGGTTGGCCACGGCCATGAGCGCCACGATGCCAACCACCGCCCACCGCCAGCCGCGCAGGAGGGTGCGGCCCTTGACCAGCCCCAGCTGATTGATCGCCACGAGGACCTCGGGGAGCAGGAAGGTGAGGCCGAAGACCAGGATGATCCGGGTGACGAAGGACAGGTAGGGACTGGCGTCGATGAACCCGGTGGTCGCCCCGGCCGGGATGAAGCCGGTCAGGATGTCGATGGCATGCGGGAGGATCCATATCCCCAGGGCGACGCCGGCGAGGAACAGGAGGGCGCCGATGCCGCAGTACAGCCAGGCGTAGCGCTTCTCCTTGCGCGTCATGCCCGGGCCGACGAACGCCCAGAACTGGAACATCCAGATGGGCGAGGAGAGGATGAAGCCGAGCCAGATGGACACGCGCAGGCGGATGTCGAAGGAGGACAGCACCGTGCCGAAGTTGAGCGACAGGTTGGCGCCCTTGGCGTTCGCCTGCGAGATGGGGCGCGTGATGAGGGCGAAGGCGGGCTCGTAGAGGAAGTAGCCCACGATCGAGCCGACGACAATCGCGATCGCCGAGATGACGATGCGGTTGCGCAACTCGCGCAAGTGATCCCCGATGGACATGCGTGCCTCGGGGTTGTCCTTGCGGCGGGCCTTGGAGGCCTTGGGCACGGTGACCATGGGCTGCTTCCTGCGACGGCGGGTGTGTCTGGCCGCTCAACTGCGGCGTTGATCCGGGTGGATCCGTGGGGGCGCTGCGTGGCGCCAGGCTCTCACTGCTGGTTGGTGCCCTCGGCGCTCTGCTGGGGGGCGGCCTGGCCCGGCTGGGTGGGCTGGGTGTAGTAGGTGCCCTGCTGGGGCTGCTGGAGCTGCGCGGGGGCGTCGTCCTCGCGGAGCTCCTTGACCTCCTTCTTGAAGACCTTCATCGACTGGCCGAGGCTCGAGGCGATCTCGGGCAGCTTGCCGGCCCCGAAGACGAGGAGGATGACGACGAGCAGCACGATCCAGTGCCAGGGCTTGAGTGCTCCCATGATGATTCCTGCTTCCGCTTGACGATGCGCGACGTGATCGCACCTGAGTGTAGCGGGCCCCGATGAGGGCCCCGCTCACCGCTCCGCCCCGGCCGGGGGGTTTCCACCGTCGGCGTAAGCATCGAGCGCGGCGAGAGCGGCCTCGCGCGCGCTCCGGGCCAGACGCGCGGGAGCGACAAAGCGCAGGTGACGCCCGGCCGACAGGACGAGGCCGCGCAGCCAGTCCCAGTCCCGCCCCTCGACGACGGCGCGGATGGCCCCGTCGTCGAGGATCTCGGCGCGGGTGCGCGGCAGCTGCTCGATGAGCCAGCGGCCGGTGGGCTCGAGGATGAGCTCTGCCGTGGGGGCCCCGGTCAGGTCCTGCTCGTGGCCGGGGCCGCGTCGCCTCCGGTGGGTGGTGCCCGGGGCGCTGAGGACGCTCGCGGCCAGGATGCGATCGAGGCGGAAGCTCCGCTCGGCCCTGGCGGTCAGGCACCAGGCGGTCAGGGTGAGCGTGGAGCCATCGGAGCGCAGGGCGATGGGGTCGACGTCGCGCTCGGAGGGGGCGTCGGTGGCCGAGACGTAGGAGAGGTGGAGCCTGCGCCCCTCATCGAGGGCGCGGCGTACCTGGGCGAGGATCGTCGCGGGGGCCGCCTGTGGGACCGGGCCGGCAGGACCGGGCTCGTCGGGGGCGGCCGGCCCGCTGGGCGCCTCGGGAGCGCCGAGGGCGTCGTCGTCGGGCAGGGGCGCCGCTGGGCCGAGCAGGCCGGCCAGCGCCCTCTCGGCGCCGCCCAGGGCGGTGGCGGCCCCGGCATCGGCGCCGAGCACGCCGCGCAGGACCCTCACGGAAAGCAGGAGGGAGACGGCCTCCTCGTGGGAGAGGCGCACGGGGCGGTCGAGGCCCTGGGCCTGGCTGAGGCTGAGACGGCCCGCCTCCCAGGCGGTCGCGGAGAAGTCGACGAGGTCGTCGTGCAGGCCGCCGGGCAGGCCGGAGACCCACAGGGTGCCCACATCACGACGGATCGTGTCCTCGTCGACCTCGAAATGGGCGGCGGCCTCGGCGATGGTGGCGCCGTCGTTCTCCGCGACCCATGCTGGCAGGGCCAGGAGGCGGACGAGACGCGCGGCGGCGGGTGTGCGGGCCATGTCAGTCCTCCCCCTCGGTCACGGTCTCGGCCGTGAGCCCGGCCGCCCCGCGCAGATGCGCCAGGACAGCCTCGCGCAGGTCAGTGGGCCCGAGGACGACGACGGCGTCGCCGAGCGCGGCCAGGGCGCCCGCGAAGCTGAAGGGGTCGGCGTAGGGGACGCGGATGACATCGCGCCCCCGCCACCGCTCGTCGGGAGCGTCATCGGGCGGGGCGCCTTGGGCTCGGGCCCGTAGGCCGAGGGCCCTTCCGGGCATGACGGCGAGCCGCGCGGTCCTGGGCCCGGGGGCGGCGGGGGGCGGTGGCTCGAAGGCGCCCGCGGGGCCGATGGGGGTGATGGGGCCGAGGATGCGGGCGAGGCGGAACCTGCGGGGCTGGTCGGCGTCCCGGTCCCTGGCGTCGAGGTACCAGGCGCCTTCAAGACGGGTGATCCGGTGGGGATCGACCCGACGGGCCCGCGTGGCCCCGGAGCTGCCGGGCGAGGAGGAGGCGTAGTCGAAGGCGACGGCGCGGCGCTCCTCGATGGCGGTCAGCAGCGCCAGGGGGATCTCGTGGCCGGCGAGGTCGACGGTGAGGTCCGGCAGGGCGCTGCCGCCAGTGTCGGCGACGGCGCGCAACTTGGTGAGCGCCCGGCGGGCCGCGGCGGGCAGGGCGCCGTCGGACCAGGCGGAGGCGGCCAGGGCCAGGGCACTGGCCTGGGCGGAATCGAGGTGGATGGCGGGCAGGGCGTAGTCGGCGTCGTCGACGCGGTAGCGGACGGCGTCGGAGGGGCCCTCGGTGAGGATGGCGATGCCGAGCTCGCGCAGGGCGTCCTTGTCCCGCTCGAACATGCGGGCCGCGGCGGCGCCGCCGGCCGGGTCGTAGCCGGACACGTCCCGGATGATCTGCGCGGCGGTCAGGCCCGCTCGGGTAGCGCGCAGGGCGAGCAGGAGGTTGATCTGCCGTTCCTCGGCGGGGATGGCGGTCGTGGGCACGCCTCCAAGCGTAGGCCCCGCCGCCGCTGGCGGCCCGCGGTTCATCTATGGTGGCGCCATGATGCTGCGCGATGCCGAGATCGCCTCCCTGCGACGGGCCTGGGGCGCGCCGGGCCGGCGCTGCGCCGAGTTTGAGGCGCGGATCACCGCCGCCCCCGAGGGCGCCGCCGCGCTCGTGGCGGGCGAGTTCTGCCGGGCGGTCGCCTATGAGGCGCTCGGCGGCCTGCCGGGGCCCGGTGAGCGCGTCCGCCTGGAGGTCTCCGCGCTGGCGCGCCGCCTGGGCACCGGAGGGCACGCCATGGTGACGGCTCGGCTCGACGTCCTGCCCGCCGACCCCGCGCCCGGCGGCCACCTCGTCAAGGCCCGCTACATGCCGGACCAGGTCATGGTCACCGGCGTCGACGAGCAGGCCACGGAGCACCACCACGTCCTGGCGGCGCCCATCGGCGAGCGGGCGCTGGACGGCGCGCCCGTCGTCGTCGCGGACCTCCACTCCAGCCTGCCCGCGATCCTCGCGGGCCTGCGCTCCCCCAGCGCCGCTCCCGGGCCCGGCCCGCGGGCCGCCTACGTCATGACCGACGGCGGGGCCCTGCCCCTGCCCTACTCGCGGGCGGTCTCCGCGCTCGTCGACGCCGGATGGCTGGCCGGCACGGTCACCGCCGGTCAGGCCTGGGGCGGGGACCTTGAGGCGGTGTCCGTCCACAACGCCCTGCTCGCAGCTCGCCATGTGCTGGGCGCGGAGGTCATCGTCGTCATCCAGGGCCCGGGGAACCTGGGCACGGGCACCCCCTGGGGCTTCTCAGGGGTGGCCTGCGGGGAGGCCATCAACGCGGCCGCCGCCCTCGGCGGGCACCCGGTGGCCTGCCTGCGCGTGTCCCAGGCGGACGCCCGGCCCCGGCACCTGGGGGTCTCCCACCACTCGATCACCGCCTACGGGCGGGTCGCCCTGGCCGGCGCCGACGTGGTCGTGCCGGTGGGCTCGCCCGACCCCGCCGGCATGGAGGGCTTCTGGGCCCGGGCCCGCGAGCAGGCGGCCCGTGTCTGCGGCAAGCGCGAGCGCGGCCAGCGGCACCGGCTCGTCGAGGCGCGGGCCGAGGGGCTGCGCGAGACGCTGGAGGCCATGGAGGCGGCCACCGGCATCCGCCTGTCCACCATGGGACGGCACCTGGACGCCGACGAGGCCGCCTTCATCGCGGCGGCCGCGGCGGGCAGGCACGCGGCGTCCCTCGTCACCCGGTAAGGGGGCGCCCGACGCGGCGGGGCCCGGATCGCTCCCCCGACCACCGGCCCGCGCGTCCCCGCGCCGGTGAGACCGGTGCGGAGATGCGCGCCCGCGTGGACTAGCCTGGGCAGATGACACGCTTCGACGATCTTTTCGCGCAGTTGCAGGAGCGGGCCGCCACGCGGCCCGAGGGATCGGGCACCGTGACCGAGCTCGACCGCGGCGTCCACTTCATCGGCAAGAAGCTCGTGGAGGAGGCCGCAGAGGCCTGGATGGCCTGCGAGCACGAATCCGATGAGGCCGCCTGCGAGGAGCTGTCCCAACTGCTCTACCACACCCAGGTCATGATGATCGCCAAGGGCTACACGCTCGACGACGTCTACAAGTACTTGTAACCCTAAGGACCACCACCATGCTGCGCATCGCCGTCCCCAACAAGGGCTCCCTGTCCGACCCGGCCATCTCGCTACTCAAGGAGGCGGGCTACCGCGCGCGCCGCACCGGGCGCGAGTTGGTCCTCCGCGATGAGGCCAACGACGTCGAGCTCTTCTTCCTGCGCCCCCGCGACATTGCCGTGTATGTCGGCCAGGGCACGGTCCATGCCGGCATCACCGGCCGCGACCTCCTCCTGGACTCCGGCGTCCAGGCCATCGAGCACCTGGCCCTCGGCTTCGCCCGCTCCACCTTCCGCTTCGCCGCCCCCGCCGGAGCCATGAGCGATCTCTCCGACATCGCGGGCAAGCGGATCGCGACCTCCTACGACGTGCTCGTGCGCGCGTTCCTCGCCGAGCGGGGCATCGAGGCCGCCACCGTCCACCTCGACGGCGCCGTGGAATCCTCCGTCCACCTCGGCGTCGCCGACCTCATCGCCGACGTCGTCGAGACCGGCACCACCCTGCGCGCCGCTGGGCTGGAGGTCTTCGGCGAGCCGATCCTCACCAGCGAGGCGGTCCTCATCACCACCGAGGCTTTCGCGGGTGAGCCGGGACTGGCCACGCTCGTGCGGCGCCTCGAAGGCGTCATGCGGGCGCGATCCTACGTGCTCATGGACTACGACGTGCCCATCAACCGCCTGCGCCAGGCCACCGAGATCACACCGGGCATCCAGTCCCCCACGGTGTCACCGCTGCAGAACCCGGAGTGGGTGGCGGTGCGCTCCATGGTGCCGCGCGCGGATATGAACCGCCTCATGGATGAGCTCCACGAGGTGGGCGCCCGCGCGATCCTCGTCTCCGAGCTGCTGGCCTGCCGGCTCTGACCGCGCCCCGGGGCGCTTCCTCTAAGCCCTGGGGCGCACCCGTCAGGCGGCGAGCAGCGGCTGGCAGACGGCGTCGGCGGTGACCTCCGTCGGGCCGAGGATGCCCTGAGCGCCCAGGAACTCGATCATGGTGGCCGCCTTGGCCCGCTCGAGCGCCCCGATGGTGGTGTCGGAGCCCTGAGGGGCGATGAGTTCTGCCGTGGCCACGGCGACGGCGCGGGCCTGCGCGGCCTGCGCGTCGTCCACCAGGTCGGGCACGTACTGGCGGGTCGAGGCCACTGCGGCATCGGGGTCGGCCACGAAGGCGGCCATGCCACGCGAGGAGGCCATGACGGCGTCGGCGAGCTCGGCGCGGCGCGCCTCCAGGACCGCCCGCGTGGTGACCAGGGAGGCGCCGATGAGGGGGACGTCATCACCGATGGGGATGGTGCGCACGGCCACTCCCGCCTCCTTGAGCCCGACGGCGTCGTTGTTCGAGAAGCCGATGATCGCGTCGGGCCTGGAGGCGTCCCCCGCGCTGGGCTTGGGCTGGGCCAGGGCGGCCTGCTGGGTGAAGCCGATCTCGAGGATCGTCAGGTCGGATTCGCTCAATCCGGCGCTCCGCATCGCCACCTGGAGGGCGTACCAGTTCTCCCCCGTGCGCCCGGGCAGACCCACGACCCGGCCCTTGAGGTCGGCCAGCGAGGCGACGGCGGAGTCCTCGCGGGCGATGACGCATCCCGGGTGGCGCTGGTAGTAGCCGCCGATGACCACCAGCGGCGAGCCGTTGGAGGCCGCGACCACCGCCTCATCGGCCCCGGCGATGACCATCTGCTCGGTGCCGGCCAGCAGCGCGTCGAAGAGCCCCTCGGAGCCGCCGTGGTGGCGCAACTTGACGGCCGGCTCGTAGTCCTTGTTGGCCAGGGCCATGTAGAAGGGCGCGAACTGGATGTTCGGCGTGTAGGTCAACCCGATGGTCAGCGGGCCGCCCGTCGCCGCGCCGCCGGGCCGGAGGGCCTGGGAGGCGGTGCCCGACGAGCAGGCGGCCAGGGCGCCGCCCCCGGTCAGGGCCAGGGCGGAGGCGATGAGGCCCCTGCGGGTGAGACGGGGGCGGGAGGACTGTCTGGTCACGGTGTTCTCCTTGAGTGGCACGGGTCGCGGGGCAGTTCGGTCAGCGGTCGGGGCTCAGGTGGCGCGCCGCCCGCGCAGGGCGGCGACGGTCCGGCTGCGGTGCTCGGCGACCAGCAGCAGCCAGTGGACGGTGGTGGCCATAACGCACAGCAGGGTGATGGTGGCGAACAGGCCGGTGGTGTCGACGGCGTCGCGCTGGATGGACAGCAACTGCCCCATGCCGTCGCCGCCCATGACCATCTCGCCGATGACGGCGCCGGTGATGGACAGGGTGAAGGCCGTGCGCACGCCGGCGAGGATCGCCGGCAGGACCATGGGCGCCTCCATGTGGATGATCATCGTCCAGCCGTGCGCGCCGTCGAGCCGGGCCGCGTCGAGCACGTCGGCGTCCAGTCCGCGCAGGCCCAGCAGGACGGTGACAGTGATCGGGAAGAAGACCATGAAGGCGCACAGGACGACGATCGGCACGGTGCCGTAGCCGATCCACAGGACGAGCAGGGGGGCGATAGCGATCGCGGGGACCGCCTGGCTGGCCGCCACGTAGGGCAGCACCGCGCGGCGGAAGAGCTCCCAGTGGTGCAGCATCCAGGCCAGGGGGATCGCGAAGGCGGCCGCGCTGGCGCAGCCCAGGACCGCCTCGCGGAGCGTCACCCAGGCGTAGTCCAGCAGGCCGGCTCTCGTGGTGGCCAGCCACAGGCGCTCCAGGACCCGCAGCGGGTCCGGCAGGAGGATCTGCGGGATGGCGCCGCCGCGGGAGAGGGCGAGCCAGAGCAGCAGAACGACGGCGCCCACCAGGAGCGCGGGCAGGGGTCCGCCGCGCTCGTCGCTCCGGCGCCTGCCGCGCCACGAGGGTTGTTCCGCGCTCGTGACGCTGGGACTGCTGCCGCCTCGCACCTCGGTTCTCCTCCGGGCTCTCCCCCGGTGGCCCCGGGGGCGCTCTCCGGGGTGGTGGGCCAGCGGCGCTCAGGGCGCGGCTCCCGTGGCGGCTGGCGCTGGTGGCGCCTACACGTGGCCTATCCGGCCCACGCGGCCGCCCCGTGCTTCCTCCCATCCGGACTCTCACCGTCGGTGCCGGAATTCCACCGGCTCAACCGAGCCGTCCCGCCCGGCGGGCGGAGGGCTCGGGTCGCGGACTCTCACCGCCGGCTCGGATTTCCACCGACCCCGGAGCACGTTGCTGGGGTGACTCTACCCCGAGGAGGCCCGCGCCGCCCAACGGCGCCGCGGGGGCGAGACATCCACGCATCGGCCCCGTGACGAGGCCGGCCAGGCGCGCCGGGGCGCCGTGGGATCGGCGAGGGCGAGGTTCCGGATCTACCATCGGGAGGAGTGAGCCGTTCCCTCTTTCGCCCCGGAGGTCGTCATGCCGCCCAACGCTGAGACGGCGTCGTCCCACGCGGCGGGACCGGCGCTCCTTTCCTCACTCCTCCCCACGGCCTGCCTGCTCCTGGTCACCGCGATCTGGGGATCGACCTTCTTCATGCTCAAGGACGCCCTCGACCACGTGGGGGCGGCAGACTTCCTGGCGGTGCGCTTCGCGATCGCGGGCGGCGCGGCCTGCGCGCTGTCGGGGCGCCGACTACGGGCGCTGAGCCGCGCTCAGGCGCTCACGGGGATCGGCGTGGGCGCGGTCTACGGGCTGGCGCAGATCGCGCAGACGGTGGGGCTGCGCTACGCGCCGGCCTCGACGGCGGGCTTCATCACCGCCCTGTACGTGGTCATCACGCCGATGCTCGCGCTGGTCCTGCTACGCGCGCGCGTGTCCCGGGCAACGTGGGTGGCGGCCGTTCTGGCGCTTGGCGGGGTCGGCGCGCTGAGCCTCGACGGCCTCGCCCTGGACGCGGGCATCCCACTGCTCCTGGCCTCGGCGTTCCTCTACGCGCTGCATATCGTGCTCCTGGGCCGCCTCGTTAAGGGGCGGGACCCCCTGAGCCTGACCGCGCTGCAGATGCTCGGGATCTGCGCCGTCCTGTGGCCGGCGGCGCTGCCGGGAGGGGTACGGGTGCCGATGACGTGGAGCGTGTGGGGCCCGCTGCTGTGGATGGCGCTGGCCTCGGGCCTGTTGGCCCTGCTGGTCCAGACCTGGGCGCAGGCGCGGATGAGCGCGGTCCGCGCCGTGGTGGTCATGACCTTCGAACCGGTCTTCGCCTCGCTGTTCGCCATCCTCGCCGGTCAGGAACCCATGACCTGGCGCCTGCTGGTGGGCGGCGGCCTGGCGCTGACGGCGATGCTGCTCTCCGAGCTCGGGCCCGTGGTCCGCGCCGAGGGCCTGGCCCGGCGGGGCGGTCGGGCGGCCTCAGAGATCCGCTCCGCCTGAGTCCAGCGCCTCCACTCCAGCGAGGGCGAGCTCGGCGAGGACCGCCGGCGCGCTGCCCTCGCTCACGGGCGCGGTGAGATCGGTGAGAACCCGGGTGGTGTATCCCAGGGCCGCCGCCTGGAGGGCGGTGGCGCGCACGCAGTAGTCGAGGGCGAGCCCGGCGACGTCGACCGCGCCGATGCCGCGCTCGCGCAGCCACGGGTCGAGGTAGGTCCCGGCGGTCGGCGCGTCAAGGCCCTCGAAACCCGAGTAGGCCGCGGAGTACTGGCCCTTGTAGAAGGCGGTGGCCCCCGGCGCGGCGGAGGTGATCTCGGGCCGCAGGGCGGCGTCGTCGGTGCCGGCGGCGGCATGGACGGGCCAGGTGTCCACGAAATCGGGGTGGGTGGAGAAGTGGTCGCCCGGCTGGATGTGCCAGTCCTGGGTGGTGACGATCACGGCGTAGTGGGCGCCCGCCCCGCCGTTGAGCCAGGCGGCGATGCGCCCGGCGACGGCGGTGCCACCCGTGACGGCCAGGTTGCCGCCCTCGCAGAAGGTGTTCTGCACATCGACGATGATGAGCGCGCGTTTCATCATCGTGCTCCCCTCTCCGACGGCGCATCGCCGTCATGCCTAACGTATCGGCCTTGGCGCGGAGGCGGTAGCCTCCCGGCGGGCGCAAAGCGCGTGATCAGGCACCGGCCCACAGGACGATGGCGGCGGCCCAGTCCCCGTCATGGGTCAGGGACACCGGCCAGTGCCCCGGGGAGGCCGCCCCGGGCCCGAGACTGGACTCGACGGCGTCGGCGATGGCGCCGGTCAGGCTCAGCGACGGGCGCCCCCAGCGGTCGGAGACGATCTCGATCTCGCGCCAGTCCACGGACTCCGGGGCGATGACCGGCGCGGTGCCGCCGCTCCCCCGGCCGTCCCGGGCCCTGGCGACGAGCGCCTGGCTCCAGGCCTTGATGAAGGACTCCTTGGCGGCCCACCTGGCGGCCAGGGGCTCGGCGACCAGCGCGCCGGTGCGATCAGCGCGGCGCTGGGCCTCACGCAACTCACGAGCGGTGAAGGCCCGCTCGGCGAAGACGGTCCCAGGGATCGTCAGCTGGTGCGCCAGGCCCGGCACGTGGACGAGGTCCATGCCCACCGCGCCCGCGATGCCCGTGGGAGCGTCTGGGCCCCCGGGGCCGCCGTCACCGGGAAGCCGGGGCAGGCGGGGCGCCTCAGGCACGGGAGGCGGCGACGGCGCGGGAGAACTCCTCGTCGACGTCGGGGTGCGGGGTGCCCAGGCGGGAGACGCCCCAGGCCACGGCCAGATTCGTCAGGAAGCCGGGGATGATCTCGTACAGGTCGAAGATCCCGCCGGGGCCGCCGTCGACGTTGCCCCAGATGATGACCATGAGGGCGCCCGCGGCCATGCCCGCCACGGCTCCGACGGAGGTCAGGCCGCGCCAGTAGAGGCTCAGCAGGACGGTCGGGCCGAAGGAGGCCCCGAAGCCGGCCCAGGCGAAGGCGACGAGGGCGAGGATCGTGTCGTTCTGCTCCCAGGCCATCACCGCCGCGACGAGGGCGACGGCGAGCACCGCGCTGCGCGACATGATGATGAGGTGCCCGCCCGAGGGGGGGTTCCTGCGCAGCGCCCGGTAGAGGTCCTCCACGAGGGCCGAGGAGGTGACGAGCAGTTGGGAGGAGACCGTGGACATGATGGCAGCAAGGATCGCGGCGAGCATGAAGCCGGCGACGAGCGGGTGGAACATGAGCTGGCCGAGTTCGATGAAGACGGCCTCCGGGTCCGCCAGGCGCGAGGGGTCGCGCCCGTACTCGGCCACGCCGACCACGGCGGTGCCGGCGGCGCCGGCCACGGCGAAGAGCATCCAGCCGATCCCGATGCGCCGGCCTTGGACGGCCTCGCGCGGGGTACGGATCGCCATGAAGCGCACGATGATATGGGGCTGGCCGAAGTAGCCCAGGCCCCAGGCCAGCGCTGAGATGACGCCGATGGTGGACACCGAGGGGCCCCACAGGGCCCAGTAGCTGGGATCGACCTCGCTGACCCGCTCGACCAGCTGGGAGGCGCCTCCGGCGCGCGCGATCCCCACGATGGGCACGGCCAGGAGCGCGGCGACCATCATGAGGCCCTGGACGAGGTCCGTCCAGGACACCGCGAGGAAGCCCCCCACGAGCGTGTAGAGCACGGTGATCGCGGCGACGAGCGTCATGCCGAGCCGGTAGTCCATTCCGAAGGAGGACTGGAAGAAGACGCCTCCGGCCACCATGCCGGAGGACACGTACAGGGTGAAGAAGACCAGGATGATGAGCCCGGAGGCCCAGCGCAGCATGCGCCTGGGGTCGTGCAGGCGGTTGTCGAGGAAACTCGGGATCGTGATGGCATCCCCGGCGACCTCCGTGTAGGCGCGCAGCCGTGGCGCGGTCACCTTCCAGTTGACCCAGGCGCCGATGGTCAGACCGACGGCGATCCAGGCCTCCACAAAGCCCGAGGCGTACAGGGCACCGGGAAGGCCCATGAGCAGCCAGCCGGACATGTCCGCAGCGCCCGCCGACAGGGCGGCGACGAAGGGGTTGAGGTCGCGCCCGCCGAGCATGTAGTCATCGATGTCGTTGGTGCGGGTATAGGCCCACAGGCCGATCATGATCATCGCGACGAAGTAGATGATCATGGCGATCGCCTGATAGGTGGTCTCGCTCACGGGGGCCTCCAGGAGGGTGGTTGGTGCTGGGCGATTCTCGGGCGCTCGTCATCAGCGACGGCGCAGCATCCCAGCACGTGAGAAGAGTAGGACCGAAGTCCCTGGATGTCCTGGGGTGTGTACGGGCGCGGGCCCGGCGGTCCCCTGAGGGGATCGCCGGGCCCGCGCCGAGCGGGGTCACTCCCCCGCGTGGTAGACGCCGTCGGCGCCCAGTCGCGCCTCGGGGTCCAGGAGCATGGCGGCCTCGACCTCATGCGGGTCGCGGTTCTTGCTGGCCTCTCCGAGGCGGCGTCCCTGGACCTGCTCGAAGAGCTCGACACGGCCGATCATGCCGGCGCGGCGGCGGCGCGTGCCCGCGGCGAGGCGGGCGTTGGCCGAGGCGAGCCAGGCGTCAACGGCCTCCTGACCGCCGGCCTTGCGCAGGGCGGCCTCGAAGGCGCCGGGGTGGACCAGGGCGATGAGCCCGGAGACGTGCCCGAAGCCGAGGGAGGTCAGCAGGCCGGCGCGCACCGGGCCGGCGCCGGGCACGCGCCCCGACTCCCCTCCGCGGCCGGCGAGCCGCATCGGGGTGCGCGGCCACACCCAGAAGGCGTCCTTGGCCAGCGGGGCGTCGACGACGTCGAGGGAGGCGTTGCCGGGAGCGACGCCGGTGGCCAGGATCTCGGTGAGGCCAGCGACCTGGAAGACCGCGGCGCCGCCCTTGGCGTGGCCGGTGATGGTCTTCTGGGAGACCGCCACGAGCGGGTTGCCCTCGGAGCGTCCCAGGGCCCGCGCCAGGCGGGTGTGGAGCTCGGACTCGTTGGGGTCGTTGGCGCTCGTGGAGGTGTCGTGCTTGGAGACCAGGGCGATGTCGTCGGCCTCCACCCCGAGCGAGCGCAGGGCGCGTGCCAGGCGCGAGTCGGTGCCGCCGCGGCCGGCTCCCAGCGCCCCCAGGCCCGGGGCCGGGATGGAGGTGTGAGCGCCGTCGGCGTAGGAGGAGACGAAGCCGACCACGCCGGCCACGGGTAGGCCCAGGCGCGCCGCCACGGAGGCGCGGGCCAGGATGACCGTCCCGCCGCCCTCGGCCTCGACGAAGCCGCCGCGGCGGCGGTCGTTGGCCCGCGAGAAGTGGCGGTCAGAGATGCCCTTGGCGCGCATGGCGGCCGCCTCCGCGGTGGCATTCATGTTGCCGAAGCCGACGACCGACTCGATCGAGATGTCGTCGATGGCGCCGGCGATGACGACGTCGGCCTTGCCCAGGGTGATCTTGTCCCAGCCGTCCTCGATGGACACGGCCGCGGTGGCGCAGGCGCTCACCGGCTGGACCATGGAGCCGTAGCCGCCGATGTAGGACTGCATGACATGCGCGGCGACGACGTTGGGCAGGGCCTCCTGGAGGATGTCGCTGGGGCGCTCCTCACCCAGCAGGCGGCCAACGAACATCTTGCGCATGGACTCCATGCCTCCGAAGCCCGTGCCCTGCGTGGAGGCCACGTCGGAGGGGTGGACGGCGGTGAGCAGCTCGGCCGGGGTGAAGCCGGCGGCGAGGAAGGCCTCGACGGCGGTCACCAGGTTCCAGGAGGCAATGGTGTCCATGCCCTGGACCATGGCCGCCGGGATGCCCCAGCGCTCGGGGTTGAAGTCCACCGGGAACTGGCCGCCCACGGTGCGCGACAGAGCCGCGCGGCGCGGGACGCGGGCCAGCGACCCGGCCAGGCGGGTGACGGTCCACTCGCCGGTCTCGGCGTCGGGGGCCACGAGGGTGTGCTCGGGGTCGGAGGCCTCGATGGTGCGGGCCGTGGCCTCGTCGGGCACGCTCAGCGTGATGTCGTGGTCGAGGTAGACGGCGACCTCCTCGTCGGCGATGGTGGCGATGACGCCGTCGTCGACGAACTCGCGGATGCCGCAGCGGGCCACGACCTCGTCACGGTAGCGGGTCCAGATGTCCTCCTCGGGGACGCGCTCGCCGTCAGTGTCGTACCAGCCGGCCTTCGGCGAGTCGTACCAGGTGAGCAGGCCCATGCCCCAGGCGAGCTCGAGGACGCCCGCGGCGGTGAGATCGACGTCCTCCCCGCCGCTCATGCCCAACTCCGCCTCGCGGCGGGTGCGGCCCGAACCCCAGGTGGAGATCTCACCGGTGGAGACGATGACGACCATGTCGTCCAGGTCGGCCTCCACGTCGCCCCACTGGGGGGCCGTGGGCTGGGTGGGCACCACCGGCGAGGGCAGGGCGCGGATCTCGGCGCGCTGCTCGGCGGGGGCGGCCTTGGCGGCCGCCAGGGAGGCGGCGGCGGACTCGCGCAGGGCGACGAGGTCGAGGCCGTCGCCCAGGCCCCCGGTCAGGTCGGCCTCGACAGGGCGCTCGGCGGCCCTGGTGCGGGCGGCGTGGTCGCACAGGCTCATGAGTTCGGCGGCCATCTCCTCGGTGGACCAGGTGCGCACCCCGGCGGCCTCGACGGCCTCGACCAGCGGGTCGTTGCCGCCCATGAGGCCGGTGCCGCGGACCCAGCCGATGCGCGGGTGGGCCAGGGTGACCCGCCCGGACCAGGCAGACTCGGAGGACCAGCGGTTGACGATGGCGTCGAGCGCGGCCTTGACCTCACCGTAGGCGCCGTCACCGCCGAAGGTGCCGCGGTTCGGGGAGCCGGGCAGGACGACGTGCAGGCGGTGGTCCACATGCGTGTCGGTGCCGATGGCGCTCAGCGCGGCGATGCTCCGCTCGACGCTCCACAGCAGGAGGCGGGTCTGGGACTCGGCGGCGGGGCCGGCGTCGGCGAGGGTCCCCATGACCCGGGGGGCCGCGAAGGGGAACAGGAGGGTCGGGACGAGGGCCTCCTTGACGATGGTGGTCTTGCCCCCCTCGGTGACGGCCTGCTCGTTGCCGATCCAGTCGGCCAGAGCGTCGACGTCGCGGTAGGAGGCGAGGTTGGCGGGCACGATCCACAGGCGGGCGCCGGCGGAGGCGTGCTCGCGGTACAGGCGCGTGGCGAAGGCCAGGCGCTCGTGGCTCAGCCGCGAGGAGGTGGCCACGACCGTCGCGCCGCCCGCCAGGAGCTCACCGGTGACGGCGGCGGCGATGGAGCCGGGGGCCACGCCGGTGACCACGGCGACGTCGTCGGCCCAGCGGATGGCCGCGTCGCCCTGGGCGGCGGTGGCGCGGGCGGCGGAGGCCAGGGAGGCGGCCAGGGCCGCGCGCTCCTCGCGGTCGGCGAGCCCGCCGGCGCGCAGGATGCGAGCCCACCAGTCGGCCTGATCGGCGACGGCCTGGCCCAGGCCCGTGAAGGCCTCGGGGCGCAGGAGGCGGTGGGCCTCATCGAGGTCGAGCTCGCCGTTGCCCAGGCGGGCCAGGTCCTCCCGGGCGCTCGCCCAGCGGTCGTCGATGAGGACGGCGCGGGCAGGCTCGAAGGCCGGGGTGACGGACTTGACCCAGCCGGAGCCGAGCTCGGCATCGATCGCGGCCAGGGCGGCGCGGGTGGCGACGGCCTCGTCGTCGGCGTCCGCGGGGATCGTGACCCTCTCGGACAGCCCCAGGGCGTCGAGGATGGTGCGGGCGGTAGCGGCCAGCACGCCGGAGGAGCCGGTGACGGTGGCGGCGAAGGCGTCCAAGGCAGCGGAGTCGACCACCGCTCCCCCGGCGCCACCGGCGGCGGAGGGCTTGGCGACGCTGACCCCGTGGGCGCCGGCGACCGCCTGGACGGCGGAGTCGATGAGGGCGTCGACGGCGCCGGCGCTGGTCAGCGGCGCGGAGGAGCCGAGGCTGGCCAGGTCGTCGCCGCGCATGGAGGCTCCCTCACGGGTTCCCAGCATGAGCTCGGCGGTGACGTGGGAGACCCATCCGTCGCCCAGGCCCCAGGTGCCCTTGACCCGCTCGCCCACGCGCGCGGCGCGCACGCCCGAGGGGCCGAGGATGCGGCCCAGGCTCGTGCGGATGGCGTCGGACAGGACCGGCCCGAAGGCCTTGTACCCGGGGGCGCCCTTGGCGACCGTGGCGGCCAGGGCCGTCATGTCGGCGTCGGCGGCGCCGTCGATGCTGGCGAGCTGAAGCTCGGTGCCCAGGTCCATGAGGAGCTGGTTGCGCCGGGAGGAGACACCGTTGGTGAGGGTCTCAGTGGTGTCCGTGGCTCCGATCTGCTCGGGGCGGATCCGCGAGGCGTGGGCCAGCAGGACCGTCAGGGCGTCGGTGGCGCCGAAGGGCAGGTCGTCCACGGGGCCACTGGCGGCGGGCGCCGCGGCGGCGGGCTCAGCGGCCGGGGCGGGGGCCGCCTCGACCGGCGCCGTCTCGGCAGCCGTCTCGGGCGCCGGGGCGGGGGCCGACTCGGGGGCCTCCTCGACCGGCTCGGCGAGCTCGACGGCCGGGTCGGTGTCGGTGGCGAGCACGCGGGCCTCGTCGCGGCGGGCGTTGTGGACGGTCACGTGGCGCCCGGCGTGGGCCGGGAGCTTGAGGGTGTTGCTGGCCAGGTTCGCCAGGGTCGGGGAGGCCGCCAGGCCCACCTCGACGACGCGCTCGATGCCGAGCCCGCCCTCGGCGGGCGAGCGCAGCAGCACGTCCTGCGTCTCGATCCAGCGCACCGGGGAGGCGAACTGCCAGGCCAAGAGCTCGATGAGCAGAAGGCGGCCGAGCTCGGTGCGGCGCGCCGACCAGCCGTCCCAGTCATCCAGGGCGGCGCGGACCGGCTCGGAGGGCACGACCTCGAGGATCGAGGCGGCGAACTCGCGGGTCAGCGCGAAGGGGCGGGCCACGAGGTTGGGCACGTAGCAGTTCTCGAGGCGGTCGACGTCGAGGTCGGCCGGGACGAGCTGCTCAAGGCGGGCGCGGAACTCGGCCACACCGGGGCGCAGGACCTCGGAGTGGAAAGGCACGTCGATACCGGGCACGAGCATGAAGGGGTTCTTGCCGCCGCGGGCCTTGGCCTTGGCGCGCGCGTCGGCGGCCAGGGCGTCCAAGCCCTTGATGGTCCCGGCGATGGCGTACTGCACGCCGGCCAGGTTGTAGTTGACGATCTGCAGGAACTCACCGGTCGCCTCGGAGATGGAGGCGACGTAGGACTCGACGTCCTCGGCGCGGATGCCGGCCTGGTTGGGGCGCAGCGCCCCCATCCGGTAGTTGGAGGCCCCGGTCTCGTCGCGCGGGACGAGGGAGTGCATCGTGGAGCCGCGCTGGAAGACGATGGAGATGGTGGTCTCCACCGGCATGACTCGCCCGTAGGAGGACAGGGCCGTGTACTCGCCCAGGGAGTGCCCGGCAAAGGCGGCGCCCTCGACGAGCGCCCCGGCCTCGGCCAGGCGAGCCGTGGAGGCCATGGCGACGGTGGCCAGGGCGACCTGCGTGAACTGGGTGAGGTTGAGCAGGCCCTCGGGGTGGCGGTAGGTCACGCCCCGGGCGGTCATCTCGGTGGGGTTGTCGCGCACGAGGGCGATGACGGAGAAACCGAGCTCGGCGCGGGTGTGGGCGTCGGCCCGCTCCCAGACCTCGCGGGCGGCCCTGGATGAGGCGCGCTCATCGAGTCCCATGCCGGCGCTCTGAATGCCCTGGCCGGGGTAGATGTAGGCGGTGGGCTCGGGCAGGGTGACGGCGGTGCCGCGTGAGACGACCTCGCCGTTGACTCGGCATACGGCCTCCAGGACGTAGCCTCCGCCGCGCACGAGCCCCGTGCGCTCCACGCTGATCTCGACGTCGTCGTTCAGCTCGACGGGGCCGGTCATGACGTAGGTCCAACCGGCGAGCTCGTGGTGGGTGCCGTCGGCCGCGGCCGCGGCGGCGACCTGCTGGGCGGTGGCGGACAGCCACATGCCGTGGACGAGCGGGGCGTCCATGCCGGCGACCCTCGCGGCGTGGTAACTGGTGTGGATGGGGTTGAAGTCGCCGGTGACGCGCGCGAAGGCCGTCATGTCGGCGGGCGCGGTGGCGGTGACGCGGCGCAGGAGGCGGCGGGCGGCCGGCGCGGTGGCGCGGCCGGTCCCGCCGGCGGGCTCGGGGGCCGAGGGGACGGCTGAGCCGGAGGCGCGGCCGCGGATGGCGAAGCGCTCGCGCAGCAAAGCGATGAGTTCGCCGTCGTCATCGCCGCCGGAGCAGTCGGTCATCTGCAGGCGCACGTCGACCACGCGACCGGCGCTGGACTCCTCCAGCGCGGCGACCCAGCCGTCGACCTGCACGCGGGCGCCGGCACCCGCCCAGGCCTCGAGCTCGGCCAGCGGGCGGCGCAGGTCGATCGTGTGGTCGAGGTGGACGGCGCCGAGCAGCCCCTCGATGAGCGGCATGCCGTCCTCGATGACGCTGCCCAGGGCCGCGTAGACGACG
This sequence comes from Actinomyces sp. zg296, assembly GCF_009829695.1. NCBI lineage: Bacteria > Bacillati > Actinomycetota > Actinomycetes > Actinomycetales > Actinomycetaceae > Actinomyces > Actinomyces sp. zg296. Next base: position 115,367 of record NZ_VWPG01000004.1, on the reverse strand, counting down.
GGCCAGGCCGGGCCGAGGAGGGCATCGGGCACCAGCGGCGCGGCGGACAGGTCCGTGGGCAGCGCGTCGGCGGTCACGGCGGCGTGGTCGTGACCGAGGGTCTCCGCCAGCGTGAACTGGGCGTGGACGGTGCCGAAGGGCTGGGTGACCGGGCGGCCCAGGGCGTCGGTGGCGCCGTCGGCGGCGGGGCGCACCTCGGGGAGCCGCTCGACGAAGCCGCCGGTGATGGAGGTGGCGCCCACGCCGGCGGTGACCCGCAGGAGGTCATTCATGGTCTCGCTGATGCGGCCGGGGTCCACCAGGGGGACGGCGCCGTCGGCGGCGCGGGCCAGGCGCAGCGGGATGACGAGGCGGCGCACGGCGTGGATGGCGTCCCCGCCGGGGGTGGAGTCCCAATGCGTGTCGAGGTGGATGTCGAGGTCGTAGGCGTCGGCCGCCACGTCGGGGCGGGCGGTGACGGTGTAGGCCTCGTCGGGCAGGACCCGGGCGGGGTTGATGGACAGGTGCCCGTTCCACAGCACGTGCGGGGAAGTGCGCACGAGGGCGAGGGCGTCGGCCACGGGGGCGGAGTCAGGCCCCCAGCCGGCGCCGATGCGGCCGGCGGCCTCGCCCGGCTGGGCGCCGGCGGCCGTCAGGGCCTCGACGGCGGCGGTCTCGAAGCGGCCGAGAAGCTCTCCGACAGGCTCGTTGATGGTGGTGATGCCGGCCACCGCCACGGGGCCGGGGATGATGCGGACCTGGTCGGCGGTGTACCGCGGGTCCTGGGACTGCCACAGGGAGTCGGTGCCCCACCAGCGCAGGATGTCAGCATCGACGACGGGCACGAAGGGCACCGGCTTGGGGTGCTTGCGGCACAGGTCGACGAACCAGGCGGCGTCGACGGGCTCGACGCGGGTGGTGGCGGCGCTCGGGTAGGCGCCCGCGAGGGCGGCCAGGGCGGCGTCGGAGTCGATGACGTCGTCGTAGTCGGCGAAGAGCGTGACAATGGAGCCGCGGTCCGCGGGCGACAGGCGGGCCTCGACGCGGTGCAGGAGGTCGAGGAAGCGGTCGTACCAGCCCTCGTCGGCCCAGTCGGCCTCGACGGCGGCGCGCCCGTCATGAGGCGCGACGCACAGTTCGGCGTAGCGGGTGGCCCACTCCAGGTAGGTCATGGTCTCGACGTCGCCGAAGTAGGGCTTGGCGGTGCGCGAGAGGGCCTCGATCATCTCCTCGCGGCGCTCGGCCATGGCGGCCTCGTCGCCAGCGAGCTCCTGGATGAGGCGGGAGGCGCGGGCCGAGGAGTTGTCGATCTCGTAGAGGTCGGCGCGCAGGTGGGACAGGCCCGAGGTCATGCCGCCAATGGAGGCCCCGGAGGCGACCCATCCGCCCTCGTCGGCCGGGTCGATGCCGGGGGTGTCGACGAGCAGCTGCTTGACGTCGTCGTTGGTCTTGGCCTCCAGGCAGGTCATGGCGGCTGTGCCGACCATGACGCCGTCAACGGGGGCCGCGGCGGTGCCGTAGGCCAGGGCCCAGCGGCCGGTGAGGTAGTCGGCGGCGCGCTCGGGAGTTCCGATGCCCCCGCCGACACACAGGACGACGTTGTCGACCGCGCGGATGGCGTCGTAGGTGGCCAGGAGCATAGTGTCCAGGTCCTCCCACGAGTGGTGCCCGCCGGCGTGGCCGTCCTCGATCTGCATGATGACGGGGGTGTCCTCGTTGGCGCGGGCGATGGCCAGGACCTGGCGGATCTGGTCGACGGTGCCGGGCTTGAAGGCGATGTAGGGGAAGCCCTCGGCGTGGAAGCGCTTGAGCAGGGCCGTGGCCTCCTCCAACTCGGGGATACCCGCCGAGATCGTGATGCCGTCCACGGGGGCGCCGCCGATGCGGGCCTTGGACAGGAGCCGCTGGGCGCCCAGGTGGAGGTTCCACAGGTAGCGGTCCATGAACATGGCGTTGAACGCGGCGGTCCGGCCGGGGTCGAGGAGCCTGGTGAGCTCGGCGATGTTCTCGGTCAGGACCGGGCCGGTGGTCTGCCCGCCGCCGGCGAGCTCGGCCCAGTAGCCGGCGTTGGCGGCGGCGGCGACGATGGCCGGGTCGACGGTGGTGGGGGTCATGCCGGCAAGCATGACGGCGCTGCGGCCGGTCAGGCGGGTGAAGGCGGTGTCCACGGTGAGGCGCCCGTCGGGCAGGCGGGTCAGGCGCGGGGCGAAGCGGGAGCGGTCGACGGTGCGGGTGGGCTCGGCGCCCTCGCGGTCGAGCTCGTCGAGGGCGGTGGCGGTGCCAGCGGCCACGATGGTCGAGCCGGTGCCGGCCAGGACGGCCTCGGTGAGGCGGGAGAGCACGGCGCCGGGGCCGAGGTCGACGACGGTGCGCACCGGGGTGCCCTCTGCGCTGGCGGCCTCCAGGGCGCCGGTGACGGTGGCGGGCCAGTCGACGACGTCGATGAGGACGGCCGCGGCGAGCCGGCGGGCCGCGGCCTGGTCGAGGCCGCAGCGGCCCGCCCAGTCCACGACGTCCTCGACGGCGGGGGCCAGCAGCGGGGTGTGGAAGGGCACGGAGGTGGCCAGGAACTCGGTGACGGGAGCGAGGACGGCGCCGCCGAGGCGGCGCTCCTTGCGGGCCTTGGCGCTGCGCGCGGCGGCCGCCTCCAGGGCCGTGACGACCTGCTCAAGGTCGGCGGGGCGCCCGGAGAGGATGTGGGCCTGGCGGCCGTTGATGACGCCGACCGAGATGCCCGCGGCCGCGGGGACGCGCGCGAGCACGGCGTCGAGGACCTTGCGGGTCACGCCGCGCACGGAGAGCATGGGGGTGGACTCGCCCACGGTGCCCAGGTCGAGGCGGCGGGTGGCGCGGGCGGCGGCGGCGCCGATGAGTCGGGCGATGGCGTGGATCTCGACGGCGCGGTCCTCGCTCTGGTCAGCGGGGCCCTGAAGGGCCTTTAGCAGGGCGGCGCCGAGGACGCCCTGGGAGTGCCCGATGACGCCCGCGGGGCGCGAAGCGGCCTCACCGACGGCGTCGAGCCCGCACGAGCGCATGGTGTCCAGGGCGGCGTGCTGGGCCAGGAGGATGCCGGGGACGGAGACGTCCGCGGTGTCCGCGGCGGCGGCGCCCCTGCCGGAGGGGGCCGGGATGATGGGCGCGGCGGCGTCGTCGAGGAGCCGGGCCCCGCGCGGGGAGATGGTGAGCAGCTCGGTGGCCACCGGCGCCAGGCGCTGCGCGACGGCGGCGTCGATGGAGGCCAGGCGGGCGGAGAGCGCGCGGTCCAGCCCAGCGAGCTCGGACAGGACGGCGCGCCAGGGGGTGGCTTGGCCGCCGAAGGCCAGGACGTAGGGCTCGCCGGCGCTCAGGCGGGCGGCGGTGGTGCGGGGGATCGCGGTGGTGGAGTGGCTCATATCTTCCTCGTAGTGGCGGGACTGGGTGGTCATGCTGGTCTGGGCGGCGCGCGGGGCGAGCGGCCCCGCGGCGCGGTCGCCGCCGCTGGCCGGCGCCGCGCCCTGGTTCGGGGGTCTCATAGGGGGACGTTGTCGTGCTTCTTGTGGCCCTCGGCCCTCGCGCCGCGCTTGCCGCGCAGGGCCGCCAGGGACTCGGCGATGACGGCGCGGGTGTCCTCGGGGGCGATGACGGCGTCGATCTCCCCGATGGCCACGGCCTTGTCCGGGTTGATGACGGCGTCGGTGTAGGCAGCGGTCAGGCGCTCCTGCTCGGCGGCGGCGGCCTCGTCACCGGACTCGGCGCGCACGGCGGCGAGCTCGCGGCGGTGGATGATGCCCACGGCCCCGGCGGCGCCCAGGACGGCGATCTCGGCTCCGGGCCAGCAGAAGTTGAGGTCGGCGCCAATGGCCTTGGAGCCCATGACGATGTAGGCGCCGCCGTAGGCCTTGCGCAGGATGACGGTCACCAGGGGGATGGTGGCGGTGGCGTAGGCGTTGATGACCTTCGCGCCGCGGCGGATGATGCCGGCGTGCTCCTGCTCGGCGCCGGGCCGGTAGCCGGGGACGTCCACGAGGGTGACCACGGGTAGGCCGAAGGCGTCGCAGAAGCGCACGAAGCGGGCGAGCTTCTCGGAGGCGGCGGTGTCCAGGGTGCCGGCGTCGACGAGGGGCTGGTTGGCGACGATGCCCACGGGGCGGCCCTCGAAGCAGGCGAAGCCGACGACGACGTTGGGCGCGTACTCCTCCTGGACCTGGACGAGCTCGCCGTGGTCGACGATCGCCGAGATGACGTCGACGACGTCGTAGGCCTGGCGGGTGGAGGCCGGGACGAGGGCGCCGACCCGCGCGGCCGAGACGGCGTCCTCCTCGCGGTCGGAGGCGGTGTACTCGTACATCGGGGCCTCGAGCTCGGCCGAGGAAGGCAGGTAGGCCAGGAGGGTGCGCACCTGGTCGAGGGCATCCGCCTCGTCCTCGGCGACGTAGTGGACGACCCCGGAGACACTGCCGTGGACGCGGGCCCCGCCCAGGTCCTCGGCGCTGATCGACTCACCGGTGACGGCGCGCACGACGTCGGGGCCGGTGACGAACATGTGGGAGGCCTCGCGGGTGGCGATGACGAAGTCGGTCAGGGCCGGGCTGTAGACGGCGCCGCCGGCGCAGGGGCCGAGGATGACGCTGATCTGGGGCACGAGGCCGGATGCGGCGCAGGTGCGGTTGAAGATGCGCCCGTACTGGCGCAGGGCACCCACGCCCTCCTGGATCTTGGCGCCACCGGAGTCGATAAGCCCGACCACGGGGATGCGCAGGCGCAGGGCGTCGTCGAGGAGGCTGACGATCTTGTCCCCCTCCACCGAGCCCAGGGCGCCGCCGGAGACGGAGAAGTCCTGGGAGTAGACGGCGACCTGGCGGCCGTCGACCTGCCCGAATCCGGTGACGACGCCGGAGGGGCAGGCCTTGGCGCCGGCGCCGGAGCCGGTGTAGCGACCGATCTCCAGGAAGGTCCCCTCGTCGAGGAGGGCGTCGATGCGCTCCCGGGCGGTCTGCTTGCCCTTGGCGTGCTGGCGGGACGCGGCGATCTCCTCGGCCTGCGCGTCAACGCGGGCGATGCGCTCGCGGAAGGCCTGGGTGGCCGCTGAATCGGCCATCGTCGAGCCCCCGCCGGCCGCGGGGGTGGCGCCCGTGGCGGGCGCCGGGTTGGCGGTGTTTGTCATGGCTCAGGCCTCCTTCTGGCCGGTGGCGGCCTCGCGGGCGAAGCGGATGAGGACGTCCCCGGCGCTCACGGTCGTCCCGGCGCCCACGGCGATCTCCTCGACGACGCCGTCATAGGGCGCGTGGACGTAGTTCTCCATCTTCATCGACTCCAGGACGATAAGGAGGTCGCCCTCGGCCACCCGCGCGCCGGGCTCGACGCAGATGCGGGTGATGATGGCCTGCATGGGCGCGGCGATGACGCCATCGGCGGTCTCGGGGCCCTCCGCGCCGACGCGGGCGGCGCGCGCACCGCGGCCGCGCAGGGGCTGGCCCCGGTGGGCGCGGTGCGAGCCCCCGCCGGGGCCCGCCAGGCCCCCGCGGTGGCCGTGCCCGCCGAAAACGCCGTCGGGGATCGTCAGGGAGACCCGCTGGCCGTTGACCTCGATGATGTAGGTGGAGCGGGTGCGGGTGGAGGCCGCGGCCGGGGCGGGGGCCTGGCTGCCCGCGGCGACGGGGCCGGCGGTCGCGCTGCCGTCCCCCTGGGCGCCGGTGGCCAGTCCCGGCAGGACATCGTTCTCGATCCAGCGGGTGGTGACCCCGAGGAGGCCGGAGGCGTTCGGCTGGGTGAAGGCGGGCAGGCCCAGGACGGCCTCGTGCAGGGCCGTGCACACGGTGACGCCCTCGACGACCGTCTCGGCCAGGGCGCGGCGCGCGCGGGCGAGGGCCTGCTCGCGCGTGGCGCCGGTGACGACGATCTTGGCGAGCATGGGGTCGAACATGGGGGTGACGACGTCGCCCTCGACCACCCCGGACTCGATGCGGATGCCGGGGCCGGCGGGCCAGCGCAGGCGGGTGATCGTGCCGGTGGAGGGGGCGAGCCCGGCGGCGGGGTCCTCGCAGGTGATGCGCAACTCGATGGAGTGCCCGCGCACCGGCAGGACCTCGCCGAGGTCGCCGCCGGCGGCGATGCGCAGCTGGGTCTCGACGAGGTCGGTGCCGGTGACCTCCTCACTCACGCAGTGCTCGACCTGCAGGCGGGGGTTGACCTCGAGGAACCACAGGTCACCCTCGGGGGTGAGCAGGAACTCGCAGGTGGCCACGCCCACGTAACCGACGGTCTCCAGGAGGCGCCGGGAGGAGTCGACGAGGGCCTCATGGATGCCCTCGGGCAGGAAGGGGGCGGGCGCCTCCTCGAGGAGCTTCTGGTTGCGGCGCTGGAGGGTGCAGTCGCGGGTCGACACGACGGCGAAGTCGCCGTGGGAGTCGCGCGCGCACTGGGTCTCGATGTGGCGGGCCGCGGTGACGAAGCGCTCGAGGATGAGGGTGCCGCCCCCGGCGCTGGCCGACTCGAACGCGGGGGTGCTGCGGGCCTCGTCGTCGTTGGATAAAACCGTGATGCCGCGGCCGCCCCCGCCGTCGGTGCGCTTGAGGGCGACCGGGTAGCCGTGCTCGGCGGCGAAGCCGATGACGGTGGAGGCGGAGGTGACGGGCTCGGTGATCCCGGGCACGGGGGCGACGCCGGCGCGCTCGGCGGTGGCGCGGGCGCTCATCTTGTCCCCCAGGGCGTCCATGGCCTCGGGGCTGGGGCCGACCCAGGTGATGCCGGCGTCGACGACGGCGCGGGCGAATTCGGCGTTCTCGGACAGGAAGCCGTAGCCGGGGTGGATGGCATCGGCGCCGGTGGCGCGGGCCAGGGCGAGGATGGCGTCGGCGTGCGTGTAGCCGGATCCCTCGGGAAGGGCGTGGGCCTCGTCGGCGAGCTCGGCGGCGGGGCTCATGAGGTCCTCGGGCGTGTACGGCAGGATCGAGGTCCCTCCCAGGTCCCTGACGGTGCGGATGACTCTCAGGGCGATCTCGCCGCGATTGGCGATGAGGACGCGGGAGGGGTACTGACCGTGTGTCACCAATGGCTCCTTGGGGCCGTCGCTGGTCGGGCCGATCGCCGCCCCTCCCCCGGTGGGCGCGGGAGGCGGCGGGCTCGGGCCGGGCTGCCGGCGGTGTCTGCGTCGCATCCCGGCGGGTGTCGGGCGCGGACCGCGCGGGAGGCCTGTCGAAACAGACAGCCCCTGCGGTCATGCCCCACGCTACGTCCCAGGCCCGTCGAGAACCGATTGTGGAATCCTCACAAACACGCTCGGAGGCCTTGAAGCAGCGTGATCGTCCCGAGACATTCCGCGCCAGGACAGGGAAAAGTCATCCTGAGACGCGCGTCTCACGGGCGGGGCGAGGCGCCCGTCACGGCGTGTCGGGCCGCGGCACCGGGCGGCCGCCTGAGAGGAATCCCCTACGAGAGCGGCTCGCGATACCCTGTCGAGATCGGCCCGATCGCACTGGTCCATTCTGGCCCCGTTCGGTCGCGGCGCAGTGGCATGCATCTTCGGGAAGTGAGGACCATGTTCCGGCGCGAGCCCGCACAGAGCCTTCGAGGCGAGTTGGCCTCGATCGATGAGCCGATCGCAGCGCACCCACTGTCTGATCCCTCGATCAGGCGCGCTCACGAGATCATCGAGAGCCATGGGCCTGGGGGCGTCGAGGCGATCGCCGCGGAGCTGGAGAGCCTTGGGCTGCCCTCGCTCGATGAGGTGGGAACGATCCAGGCCGAGCACACCGCAAGCTGGTGGCGCCTCCACCGCAGGCGCAGGAGGCTGACGAGGCGGCTCGGCATCACCGACTGACAAGCGCCCCACCGCCGCGCGCCGCGTCGGCCCGGGCGAGATGTTCGGCGTTGAGGAGGGAAGGGTAGATCGCGGGCGCGGCGGTCATGGCGGATTCTCCTCAGTGGGACATCAGGGCTGGTGGTCCCTGATCGGCCTGCCGTCCCATCGGCCCCCATGAGGAGCAGAACAAGCGCTCGTACAGGTCGGTCAGAACGTGGCGTCACTGGGCTCGCAGCGTTCCCGCGCTGCCGGAGTCGAGGATCTTGTGGCCGGTAGCCTCAAGCCCCAGGTCAGAAGTCGGCGTGGATCATCCGCCAGTAGGCCCCACACGCCGCGGGAGCCACCCAGGCCAGGGCCTCGACGTACGTCATCCCGGGACTATCCCACCACGAAGACCATATCGCGAAGTCTCCTCCGAGCAGCCGAGTGAACACAGCATTCGGCAGCACCGCGTTGACCCACTCTGGCAGGAGAAGACCCCCCGATCCACCGCCGGTTAGGAGCCATGGCACGAGGATGAGCAGCAATTGCCCACCGCCGATGACGAGCAGGGCCAGGATCATGGCGCTGAGCGCCGAGCGGAGCAGCACGCTCAAGAACCCTCCGACGAGTGCGACCAGGGTCAGCAACAGTCCCATCCGCGCTGCCAGCGCAATGCTCTCCGCTGTGCTGAGCGGCGTCCCTTCAAAGTTCGTGTAGGGATTGCTCACCGCTATCATCGCGAGCATGGCCACCACCACGGGGAGCGCGGCCATCACCGTCACGCAGCACACCTGAGCACCCAGCAGACGCCGCCGGTCGGCGGCCGCGACCAAACTCGCCACGATTGCCCCAGACGGGTACTCCGCCCCCATAACGCATACGCCCAGGAGCATGGCGAGCATCGATGCCGTCTGCGGCCCCGGCACTCCGACGGCGTAGGAGAACACGCATACGGCAACCACCGTGGCGCCCATAACGACCCAAACCGTCAACGAGCACGCGGCCTTGTACAACTCTGCGAGAAACACACGCCCAAAACCCGGCCTCGTCGTGACCCTCATCGTGGCACCTCCCCTTCGCGGCTCCGCGCAACCGCATCGAAGTAGAAATCGGAGATCGTGCCCCTTGAGGCGGCTGCCTCCTCGATACCTACCCCCGCCTCGGCCAGGGCACGGATCGCCTCGTCCAGGCTCACGCCGATGACGAACCAGGAGTCGCGCCCCGCTCGCTCAACATGCCAGCCCCGCCGAGCCGCCACACTGCTGAAGCGCTCCGAATCATGAACCCGCAGCCGCGCCCCTTGGACTTGCCGGAGGTCCGCCACGGGTGTGTCTGCGACAACACGCCCTTCGTTGAGCACGATCACGCGGTCGCCCACCGACTCCAGTTCCGCCAGCAGGTGGGACGAGACCAGAACAGCCCGCCCCTCGCGAGCGAGATCCCTCAACAGGTTGCCGAGCCACCGGACACCCTCCGGGTCCAAGCCAACGAACGGCTCATCCAGGATCAGGTTGTCAGACTCTCCGAGCAGTGCAGCAGCGATCGACAGCCGCTGCCGCATTCCGAGGGAGTACGCTCTCACCCGCCGCCGAGCGGCGTCGCCCAGCCCTGCTTCACCCAAGCAAACCGGTACGCGAGAGGTGCTGACCCCCATCGCCAACGCGAGCGCTTTGAGACTCTGCTCCCCTGTGCGCGAGCCGACCCAGTACTCCGGGCCGAATACGACACCGATCCGTCGGGCCCCTTCACGTTGATTCATGCGTAAACTTCCCGCATCCACGGCGATGAGCCCCAGGAGCGCCTTGATGACCGTCGTTTTACCCGCCCCGTTCTGCCCCACGAGGCAGGACACCTCTCCATCCGGGACCACGAAGGAAACCCCCTCCAGAGCGCGCACAGAACCGTACGACTTACTCACGTCACGGCATTCCATCACCATAAGACACCGACTTTCTCGACCGTCAGGATAGACAATATCCCTCCCCAATTCACCCCATCAGACTCACACTAAACCTCCGCCCCTCCTCCCAAATGAACCACCGAAGTCGCGCCGGTCAAAGTCGACGTTCGATGCGTCGCACAAATTATGGCAACCGACACTTTTCTTCTTCGCCTCGTCTGATCATTGAGGTAGACCGTAGCGTTAGCAGGCTGGCCGTGACAGTCATCACCGCAAGAACCTGATACACAGAACTTGACGAGACTCCATTGTGCGTTACAATCACTTCCGCCCCAAACCAAAGCGCTTGTACAATCGCAGCGATGCGAATACCCCTTATGTGTCGCCTTATCGCGTCGCCGGGGAGCATAAATATGATCATATACACGCCCGCCAAGAGGGCCGAAAACAACACAACGCCTATATACTGGATTGATGCAAAGCGTTCTGCGTTGGGACTAATCAACTCAGGGATCATGAAACGAAGAACCATTACCCCTGTGGCGACAAAACCGATTACCTGCAGCAGTCGCAGTACTTCCAGGCCGTCACCGCGTTTATCAACTCGTCGGAGACCGCTGAACACGCCTTTGAGTTCCATTTCCAGAAGTCCTTGATCGATGCGCCATTGCTATGAATCTATAGGTCTACTCGCGCTATGGGCGTCGGTGATAGTGCTAACGTACTCCATCTCGCTTTGAAGTCAAGGGTCGACGAGACTCATGAGGGATGCCCGTCAAAGACGGCTCGATGCCTCGTGCGCCAAGACATCCAGGGGGCAAGGGCGGGATGCTAGACAAGGCGTGCGCGGCGACCAACTGGAACCGGGGCAACGCCAGGCAGCGCCTGAGGGCGGTGGCCAAGCGCCCCACCGCGGCGCTCCGCGTCGGCCCGGGCCATGGCAGCGCCTCGGGCCGACGCGCCTCAGCGCATGTGGGCGGCGGCCAGCGCGCGCAGCTCGCCGATGGCGGCCAGCGCGTCGTCGGCGCCGTAGACGGCCGACCCGGCGACGAAGACATCGGCGCCCGCCTCGGCGGCGCGCTCGATCGTGGCCGCGGAGACCCCGCCGTCGATCTGGATGCTCACCTCCAGGCCGCGCTGGCCCACCAGGCGCCGGGCGCTCTGGATCTTGGGCAACATCGACTCGATGAAGGACTGACCGCCGAAACCGGGCTCGACGGTCATGATCAGGAGCATTTCGAAATCGCCGAGCACGTCGGCCACCGCCGCCAACGGGGTGGCCGGGCGCAGGGCGATGCCGGCGCGGGCCCCGAGGCGGTGCAGTTCCGCGGCCAGGCGGACAGGCGCCGTCGTAGCCTCGGCGTGAGCGGTGACGGTGGCGCACCCGGCCTCCGCGTAGGCGGGGGCCCAGCGGTCGGCGTCCTCGATCATGAGATGGGCGTCGATGGGCAGGCCCGTGCAGCCCAGGACGGCCTCGACCACCGGCAGCCCCCAGGACAGGTTGGGCACGAAGTGATTGTCCATGACATCGACATGGACGCCGTCGGCTCCCCCGGGCCCGCCGATGCGGGCGATCTCATCGGCCAGGCGCGAGACGTCGGCGTTGAGGATCGAGGGGTGGATCGCGGGCGTTGCGGTCATGACGGGGTCTCCTCAGTGAGGTATCAGGGCTGGTGGTGCGCGACTGGCCCGCTATCAGCGGTCGCGGCGCAGGAGGGCGCAGAACATGGCGTCGGTGCCGTCCAGGTGGGGCCAGAACTGGAGTTGGGCGCGGTCCGCTCCGGCGGGGGGCCGCGGCGCGATGCGGGTGGCGGCGTCGCCGGCGTGGAGCGTCTCGATGCTCATGCCGCCGCGCGTGGCGCGGCTCAGGGCGTCCTTGACGACGAGGCTGGTCTCCAGGGCGTGGGGCGAGCAGGTGACGTATGCGACCAATCCCCCGCGCCGCACGGCGGCAAGGGCGGACAGGAGCAGCTCGCGCTGGAGGGCGGCGAGCTCGGTGACGTCCTTGGGATCGCGGCGCCAGCGGGCCTCGGGGCGGCGGCGCAGGGAGCCCAGGCCCGTGCAGGGCGCGTCGACGAGGACGCGGTCGTAGCGCCCGGGCTCGTCCCGCCCGATCTGGCGCCCGTCCCCGCAGCGGATCTCGACGACGCCGTCGGGGATGGCGCGCACGGCGGCCTCGACGAGCCTGGCGCGGTGGGGCGCGACCTCGTTGGCGACGAGGCGAGCGCCCCTCTGCGCGGCCCGGGCGCCCAGGAGCGCCGCCTTGCCGCCGGGTCCGGCGCACATGTCGAGCCAGCGCTCGTCGCGCCCGGTGATCGCCGGCTCGCTGGCCATGAGGGCGACGAGTTGGGAGCCCTCGTCCTCCACGCCCGCGCGGCTGTCGCGCACCGCGGGGACGCGGCCGGGGTCGCCTCCGGCCAGGACCACGGCGCAAGGGCTGGTGTCCCCCAGGCGCGGCTCGTCGCCGACGGCGCGGCGGGCCTCGGCGGCCAGTCGCTCGGTCTCGACGAGGCCGGGGCGGGCGCAGAGCACCACCTCGGGATCGGCGTTGTCCGCAGCGAGGAGATCTTCGAGCTCACTGGGATCGCGCCCGCTCACCACGAGGGCCTGGCGCAGGGCCTTGACGATCCACACGGGGTGGGACTCGATGGCCGCCAAGGCGGCCAACTCATCGGGGGCGGCGGCCCGCAACTCGGCCAGCCAGGCATCGAGGTCCTTGGCGGAGACCTTCCGCAGGACGGCGTTGACGAAACTGGAGGCGCCGCGCCCCGCGGCGTGGGCGGCGAGCTCCACCGTGGCCGACACGGCGGCGTGGGCGGGCACGCGCATGCCGAGGAGCTGGTGGGCGCCCAGGCGCAGCGCGTCGAGGACGACGCCGTCGAGCTGGGCCAGGGGGCGGTCGACGCACAGGGCGAGGATCGCGTCATAGCGGCCCGCCAGACGCAGAGCCCCATAGGTCAGCGCGGTGGCGAAACCGGCGTCCCGGCGGTCGAGGCTCGCGGCGGCGAGGATTGGCGGGAGCACGAGGTTGGCATAGGCGCCGTCCTCGCGGACCCTCGTCAGGGCCTCAAGAGCCGCCAGGCGCGCGGCGTCGGGATTGGGGCGCGACCGCTGCGAGCCGCCGTCGTCCCGCGGGCCGCGCCCCCGCTGGGAGCCCTGGCGGGCCGGGTGATTGCGGCCGCCCTCGTTGCCGTGGCCGCGCTCGCGGCCCTGGCCTCGGCGCTGGGAGGCGGCATGGCCCCGCTGCTGGCCGCGACGGCCGCCTCCCCGGCCTTCTTGGCCGCTGCCGCTCCGTCCTTGGCCGCTGCCGCCCGCCCGCCCGGCCATCAGCGCTCGCCTCCCGGCATCGCCGTCGAGGCGGCCTGCTCGCCGAGGCGGGCGCCGGGAGCGGGCCTGGCGCCGCGGGCCCAGGCGGCCGCGTCCATCCAGTTCTTGCCGGCCGGCGCCACTTGTCCCAGGCGCAGCGTGCCGGCGCCCGTGCCCACGAGGACCTCCCGCTTGGTGACGCGCAGCTCACCGGGCGCGAGGGCGCCGGCGCCCGCATCGGAGGCCCCGGGAACGGGGGTGGCGGGCCCGAGGCGGAAACGGGCCCCACGATAGGTGCTGTAAGCGCCGGGCGCGGGGGTGACGCCGCGGATCTGGCGGTCGATCTCAGCGGCTGAGCGCTCCCAGTCGATGCGCCCGTCGTCGGGGGTGAGCATCGGGGCCAGGCTCACGCCCTCATCGGGCTGGGGGGCGGGCCGCGCGCCGCCGGCGGCGAGACGGGCGAGGACGTCGAGGACGAGGGGCGCTCCGGCGTGAGCGAGGCGGGCCAGCAGGTCCCCGGCGGTGTCAGTGGGGCCGATGGGCTCGGCCAGGCTCGCGTGGACGGGCCCGGTGTCCATGCCCGCCTCGAGGCGGAAGACGCAGGCGCCGGTGACGTCGTCGCCGTGGATGATCGCGTGCTGGACGGGGGCCGCTCCGCGCCAGGCGGGCAGGAGGGAGAAGTGGAGATTGAGCCAGCCGTGGGCGGGGACGTCCAGGAGGGCGGGAGGGACGAGCCGGCCGTAGGCGACGACGACGGCCGCGTCAACGCCCAGTTTGCGCACCCAGTCCTGGGTCTCGGGGTCCTTGAGGTTCACCGGGGTGCGCGTGTCAATGCCGGCCTCGCGAGCGACGGCTGCCACGGGCGAGGGGCGCAGGGCCCGGCCGCGGCCGGAGCGGGCGTCCGCCCGGGTGAGAACTCCGACGATCTCGTGCTCGGGAGAGTCCATGAGTGCCCGCAGCACGGGGAGGGCCGGCTCGGGTGTCCCGGCGAAGAGTATGCGCATGGGCGCCAGTCTAGGGGCGGGTGGCGCGGGCCGGCAGAACGCCGCGCTCGACGAGCTCGGCGCGCAGGGCGCCGGCGCCTGTGAAGGTGTGAGTGAGGATGCCCATGGCGGCGGCACTGGCGGTGTTCGCCTGGGAGTCGTCGATGAAGAGGACGCGGGTGGGCTCGAGGCCGAAGCGCTCCAGGGTGAGGCGGAAGATGGCGGGATCAGGCTTGATGAGGTGCTCCTTGCCGGAGACGACGATCCCGGCGAAGCGGTCGAGCTGCGGGACCAGGTCGCGGGTGGCGTCGAAGGTGGGGCCGTCATAGTTGGTCAGGCAGTACAGCGGAAGCCCTGTGGCGAGGAACTCGTCAACGAGGTCCGCCATCCCCGGCACGGGGCCGGTGAGGGAATCGCGGAAGCAGGCCCGATAGGTGCGCAGAATGTCCGCCCAGTCGGGCCTCTCGGGGTGGGCGGCGGCGAGGTCGGCGACGATGGCGTCGAAGTCTTCCCCGAGGTCGGAGCGGCGGTTGAGGGCGGTGAAGTCGGCACCCGCGCAGAACTCCTCCCAGGCGGACAGGCTCACGCGCCCGGCGACGGCGGCGACGGCCTCCCAGGCGTAGAGCACGTTGCCCAGGTCGAGGATGATCGCGTCGACCCCGCCCGTGGCGCCGGTGGTGCTCACGCCGGCGGGGCCGGCGGTGCTCACGCCGGCGGGGCCGGTGGTGCTCACGCCGGCGGGGCCGGTGGTGCTCACGCCGGCGGGGCCGGCGGATCGCTGGGATGGCGGGCGCCGCGACCGCGCGGGATCAGCGCTCATAGGAGTCATGGGGGTCATAGGACTCGTAGGGCTAATAGGACTCATGGGGCTCATACGGTTCTCAATGCTCATGACGTGACGGGGCGGGTGGGACGAGCCCGAGGCGCTTCCGGCGCTCACAGGCCTCGCGGTGATCACGGTGATCGCAGTGATCGCAGCGCTTACGCCCCGACTGTAGCGGCCGCCCTCAGCCTCGTCGTACGGTCTGAGCCCGCCGTTACCGTCTGAGCCCCGTCATACCGTCTCGGCCCCGTCTTACGGTCTCAGCCCCGTCTTACGGTCTCAGCCCGCCGTTACCGTCTCATCCTCGCAGTATGAGGGCGCAGGAGCGGGACGAGACGGTATCTGCGGGCCGAGGGCGCAGGGGCGTCCTCACTTCTCGCAGGCGATGCCGTCACCGTCTCGATCGAGCTTGGACCGGTACCCAGGATCGCCTCGGTGGAGCGGTGCGGCTCCGGCGGCCTTGGCCTCCTTGCAACTGGAGTAGTAGGCGGGGCCGCCCTTGCTGGATGACGAGGAGCCGCCAGTGCCGGCGAGCGGGGCGATCCGCTGATCGACCCTTCCCCGACCGGAGGACGGCTCCTGCTCCGATTGTTCAGTGGCCTCCGCTTGGCGTGCCTCCTGAGCCGCAGCCGCCACGCGGTCGGCCTCTTCCTTGGCGGCTCGACTCGCCTCGGCAGCTGCCTGGCTCGCCTCCGCCTGCCTCGTGGCCTCGGCCTGCCGGGAGGCCTCAGCCTCAGCCGCGGCGCGACTCTCCTCCTCCGAGGCGACATGAGAATCGGTGGTCGAGACCGCTCTCGATGTCGGCCTCGTCGAGGAGGACTCGCGATCGGTGCCGCAGGCGCCGAGCATGGGAAGGATGAGCGCCGCGGACGCGGCGATGGCAAGGGAACGGCGAGGGATCAGCACGATGGCTCCTTGGGGAGGCAGGGGCGCGGCGCACGATCCAGGCGCCGCGCGGGGCAGGGCGCCATGAGGGGGAGTGGATGGGCCCACCGTTGGAAAGTAGCACCGGGAACGAGGCGATCCGCCGCTGAGATCGAATCGCTACCAGAGTCGAGTCGGGTCGAGCTCGACCCGGATGGGGTCCTCGCGGCGGGCGGAGCGGTCCCGCAGGCGATGACGCAGCCACGCGGCAAGCTCGCGGCCCCGGGGCGCCGGCGCGCGCAGCAGTCCTCGGTGAGTCGCCTGGGAGGCCTGCGCGGAGTCCGTGGCCCGCCCGCCTCCCGCGCGCGGAGCCTCGACGGGCCCCAGCGCCTCGTAGCCCTCGTCCTGCCCCGCCATGAGCAGGTCCTCGACGGCGCGGCGGGGCCCGTCAAGGCAGGCGGTCCGCCATGCCGGCGGCAGGTGCAACTCCATGCGCTCGGCCAGCTCCCTGCGGGCGAAGCCCTCGTGGTCCCAGCGCAGGAAGTGCTGCGCGGCCACGGGCTCGGGGCCCCCCAGCACGATGACCCGCGCGCCGGGCGC
The DNA here is from genome assembly GCF_009829695.1 of Actinomyces sp. zg296. Taxonomy (NCBI): domain Bacteria; kingdom Bacillati; phylum Actinomycetota; class Actinomycetes; order Actinomycetales; family Actinomycetaceae; genus Actinomyces; species Actinomyces sp. zg296. Next base: position 99,150 of record NZ_VWPG01000004.1, on the reverse strand, counting down.
CGCCAGCGCGGCCGCGTTCGTCCAACGGCGCACCGCCTCCACGGTGGCGCCCATGTCCACCCGTGAGGACAGGGCCCCGGCATCCATGAGGATGACCGCCCGGTAGCCCCCCTGGGCGACCGGCTCCGCCCCCGGGGTGGCCACGACGAGCCGAGGCGAGTCATCGACCTCGGCGATAACGCCGTGATCCTCCCTCGCCCCGGAGACAACGACGCCGACTCCGGGGAATGCCCGGCCCAGCTCCTCCCCCGTGCGCGCCGAGCCGACGGAGCGCATCCGCAGGCGCTCGGAGCCACAACTCTCGCAGCGCCATCCGTGAGGGGACCTCCCGCACCACCGGCAGGACGTCATTCCCCCGCGCTCCATGGTCATGGGCCCGCCGCAGGTGGCGCAGCGCGCCGGCGCCCGGCAGCGATCGCAGGCCACGAGCGGGGCGTAGCCCCCGCGTGGCACCTGGATGAGAACCGGCCCGGCCTCGACGGCCGCGCGCACCGCCCGGTGGGCGAAGGAGGGGAAGCGGGCGGCCCCGGAGGCCCCCTCGGCCTCCAGCTCCACGCCCGGGACCTCCACGCGCGGGGCCGCGGCGCGCACGACGCTCCTGGGGGCGGCCAGGCTCGCGGCCCACCCGCGCTCCACATAGGCCTGGGCCTCGACGCTGCGCGCGTGGGAGGCGATGAGCAGGCCGCAGCGCTCCAGGCTGGAGCGCAGGGCGAGCACGGTGCGAGCGTGCGCGTAGGGGGCGTGGCGCTCGGCGAGGCGGTCATCGCCATCATCCCAGATGACTGCCAGGCCGAGATCGGCCACAGGCGCGAAAGCGGCGCCGCGCGTGCCCACGACGACGCGGGCGCGGCCCAGGAGCAGGCGGGTGAAGGCCCGATAGCGCCGCGCGGGACCGCGGTCCGCCGCGAGGGTGACCACGGGCTCGCCCGGCAGGAGCGCCGTGAGAGCGCTCGCGAGATCCTCGGTCATCTCGGCGGTGGCGACAAGCACGAGCACGCCCCTCCCTGCGCTGAGCGCCGCCTGGGCGGCGTCAGCCAGGAGCTCGGGCCAGGACGCGGTCACGCCCTCCCGCCCGGGCAGCACGGTGACCACGCTCCGGGGGGCGCCGCCGTCGGCGAGCGAGCGCAGCATCTCCGCGCCGCCCTCATACGCCGCCCAGCCGCCGCTGCCGGGGGCGGGCCACCGGGGCAGGACGGGAGCGGGCCCCTCCCGCGCGGAGGCCTCGGCGCGGGCGTGGCGCGGCGGAACGGCCACGCGCAGCACATCGGGGCGGGACCCCGCGCCGCGTTCGGCCACGGACTCGGCTAGGCGCATGGTGGCAGGCGTGAGGACCGGCAGATCGGAGATGACCCTGCGCACGGGTGTGAGCGCGCCCGGGTGGGTGGTGGTCGAGTCGCGCTCCCAGACCCATCCGTGCGCCTCCTGGCCGCCGAAGCGCACGGCCACGCGCGTGCCCACTCGGGCGTCGGCGTCGAGCGCGGCGGGGACGCGGTAGTCGAAGAGCCGGTCGAGGTGGGACACGGGGGTGTCCAGAAGCACCCTGGCCACCGGGTCGATGACGCCGTCGGGCGCGGTGATCGTGCGCTCGGGGCGCGCGGGCGCGGCGATGAGCTCGCCCTGCTGGGCGGTGCGTTTCATCGGCCCGTCATCGGCTCGCCCATCGCGCGTCCCCCGGGCTCAGATCGCCGCGCGCAGAGCCTCGACGCGATCCGTTGCCTCCCAGCTGAATCCCGGACGGCCGAAGTGGCCGTAGGCGCTCGTGCCCGCGTAGATGGGGCGCAGGAGGTCGAGGTCGCGGATGATGGCGGCGGGACGCAGGTCGAAGACCTCGTCGATGGCGGCCTGGATGCGATCGACGGGGACGGTGTGGGTGCCGAAGGTCTCCACGTAGAGGCCCACGGGGCGGGCGGCGCCGATGGCGTAGGCCACCTGGATCTCGCAGCGGGTGGCGAGCCCGGCGGCGACGACGTTCTTGGCCACCCAGCGCATGGCATAGGCGGCGGAGCGGTCCACCTTGGAGGGGTCCTTGCCGGAGAAGGCACCGCCCCCGTGGCGCGCCATGCCCCCGTAGGTGTCGACGATGATCTTGCGGCCGGTCAGGCCCGCGTCCCCGGTGGGCCCGCCGATGACGAACTGGCCGGAGGGGTTGATGAGCAGGTCGATGCCGCCGACCGCCACGTCCATCCCCGCCGCCTGCTCCGCCGCGATGACGGGCTCGATGACCTCGGCCGCCAGGGCATCGGTGAGCCATGCGCGGCTGCGGTCCTCATCATGCTGGGTGGAGATGACGACGCTCTCGATGCTCACGGCGCGATCGCCGTCGTAGCCGATGGTCACCTGGGTCTTGCCGTCGGGGCGCAGGCCGGGCACGATCCCCTGCTTGCGCACGGCCGCCAGGCGCTCGGCGAGCCGGTGGGCGAGGTGGATGGGCAGGGGCATAAGGGCGGCGGTGTCCGTGCAGGCGTAGCCGAACATGAGGCCCTGGTCCCCCGCGCCCTGGAAGTCGAGGGGGTCGAGGTCAGAGGAGTCATCGCGCACCTCGAGGGCCTTGACGACGCCGGCGTTGATATCCGGGGACTGCTGGCCGATGGAGATGGACACGCCGCAGGAGCGGCCGTCGAAGCAGACGTCCGAGGAGTCGTAGCCGATGCGCACGATCTCATCGCGCACGATCTGCGGGATCTCCACGTAGGCCGAAGTGGTGACCTCCCCCGCCACATGCACCAGCCCCGTGGTCACCATGGTCTCGACGGCCACATGCGCATCGGGGTCCTGGGCGAGGATGGCGTCGAGGATGGAGTCCGAGATGCGGTCGCAGACCTTGTCCGGGTGGCCCTCGGTGACCGACTCGGAGGTGAAGAGGCGCGGTTGGGAAGTCACGGCCGCATCTTAACCACGGCCCCCGACAGGAATGACCGCCCGTTCCGCCCTCGCGCCCCGCGCCGATCCCCGCGGTACGCGCCAAGGAGGGCTCCGCTCAGCGGGGGAGCCGCTCGGTAATGAGGTCCAGGAGCAGCCCGGCGACCTCCGCCTTCGTGCCCTCGCCCCGGGCCACCTCAACGCCCTGGGGATCCAGCACGACGACGGCGTTGGGCACGTCCCCGAATCCCCTGCCGTCGCCGACGGCGTTGACGGCGAGCAGGTGCGCGCCCTTGCGGCGGGCCTTGGCCGCGCCATGCGCGAGGGCGTCGCCCTCCTCGTCTCCGGTCTCCGCGGCGAAGCCGACGATGAGCTGCCCCGGCCGGGGGGGATCGGCAACGAGGCCGGCGAGGATGTCGGGATTGGTCACCAACTCGATGGGCGCCGGCACCCGCGCGGGCCGGGCGCCCTCGTCCGCGCCGCCCGCGGCCGGGCCGGCACCGTCGGCCAGGCGTTGCTTCTTGATCTTGGAGATCCCGGGGTGGGCCGGCCGGAAGTCGGCGACGGCGGCCGCCATGACAACGGCATCGGCGCTGGAGGCTTCCGAGCGGACGGCGGCCTCCATGTCCAGGGCCGTGGGGGCCTCGACGATCCGGGCGGTTCCGGAGCCCGGCGCGGCCGTCGCCCCTCCCAGGGGGGCGAGGACCTCGGGCGAGATGTTGGCGGCGATGAGGACGACGTCGGCGCCCCGCGCGGCGGCGGCGCTGGCGATGGCCACCCCCTGACGGCCGGAGGACCGGTTACCGATGAAGCGCACGGGGTCGATGGGCTCATGGGTGCCGCCCGCGGAGACGACGAGGCGCCGGCCGGACAGCGGACCAGGGGAGGCCGCCTCCTGGCCGCCGGCGCGACGCGCGGCGGCGGTCGCCCCGGTCAGCGCGGCCAGCGCCTCGGCGACGATCCGCTCCGGGGCGGGCAGGCGCCCCGCACCGGAGTCCCCGCTCGTGAGGGGCCCGACATCGGGCTCGATGATGGTCAGCCCGCGGCGGCGCAGGGTGGCGACGTTCTCGACCGTCGCGGCGTTGGCCCACATCTGCGTGTGCATGGCCGGCGCGAGGACGACGGGCGCCGTGGTGGTCAGGATCGTGGCGGTGAGCAGGTCGTCCGCGCGGCCGGCCGCGACGCGGGCGAGCAGGTCAGCCGAGGCGGGGGCGACGAGGACGAGTTCGGCCCACTCCCCCAGCCCCACGTGCTCGACGGCGGCCGGGTCGTCGAAGACTCCCGCGCCCACCGGCCCGCCGCTGACGGCCGCCAGGGCGGGGGCGCCGATGAAGCGCAGGGCGGCCTGGGTCGCCACGGCGCGCGTCTCGTGGCCCTGGGCGCGCAGGAGCCGGATGACGGTGGGCGCCTTGTAGGCGGCGATGGAGCCTGCGACGCCGACGACGACGCGCCGCGGCCCCGCGGGGGGCGCGGCGCGATGAGCGGCCTCGCTGCGCTGCGGCACGGGCGTGCTCGTGTCAGAACTCGATGTTGTCGACGCCGGGGCCGGTCGTCTCGGTCTCGTCGAAGGTGACCGCGGTGTCCAGCGAGATGTCGGCGAACATGTCCTCCTCGGCGGCGCGGCGGGCGGCGTCAGCCTCGGCGCGGCGGGCGCGGGCCTCCTCACCGCTGATCACCTGGAGCTTGTCCTCGGCGATCTCACGCAGGGCGATGCCCAGGGGCTTCTCCTCTGGGGCCACCTCGACGAGCGGGCCGAAGTACTCGAACTGGTTGGACTCCAGCTGCTGGGTGTAGGTGTTGATCTGACGGGCGCGCTTGGCGGCCTCCACCACGAGCCCGTACTTCGAGTCGACCTTCTCCAGGAGGTCGTCGATCGGCGGGTTCGTGATGCCCTCGGGCTGGGGGGAGGTTCCGAGCATGAGCTCCTCTTTCGGATCGATCGGGTATCAACGGGCCCGGCAGGCCCCGCTCCGACGAGCGGGGGCGAGGGCCCGGATACGTCCGTGGTGCTGGCCGGTGCTGGCCAACGGGCCGAGCCAGGACATCCTAGCGCCTCAGGGGGCGGGGAATCACCACCCACCCGGCCCCGGGGCGCCGTGGTGACCGTCTCAGCCCGTGACGACGGGGACGCCGAGCGCCAGTGAGGCCTGCTGGTAGCCGCCTAGGTCCAGCACGCTGGTGAACCCCTTGTCCCTCATGGCCCGGGCGGCCCTGGCCGAGCGGTCGCCCGAGCGGCAGTAGACGGCGTAGGCGGCACCGCGGTCGAGGCGATCGATGGCGGAATCGAAGTCGGCAGAGTCGGCATCGATGTTGATCGCGCCCTCGAGGTGCCCCTGGGCGTACTCCTCGCTGGAGCGCACGTCGATGACCGTGCCGCCTGGCGGAAGACTCGCTAAGACCGTGCCGCCCGGGGTGAGGCCCGCTGAGACTGTGCCGCCCGGCGGGAGGCCCGCCGACGGCTGGAGGGGGGCGGGCTGGGAGGGAGTCGTCGCCGAGGCCCGGGAAGGGCTGGCCTCTAAGGAGCAGGCGGCGAGCAGGCCCGCCATCGCCGCGGCGGGAACGAGGCGGAGGACGCGGCGCCTGCCCGGATGGGCATCGGCGCCGCTGCTGGCCGCGGCCGGGGCCCCAGCCGGGCGCGGGCGGAGCGTGGGGAGAGCCATGAACCGATCCTAGGAGCGGGCGGGAAGCAGTCCGAGGAGGCGCTCGAGTTCGGCGGCGGCGCGCTCCACCGTGTCATTGACCACGACGACGTCGAACTCCTCGGCCGCCGCCATCTCGGTGCGGGCGGTGGCCAGGCGGCGCTCCCGCTCGGCGGCACCCTCCGTGCCCCGGCCCACGAGCCTGTTGACGAGGGCCTCCCAACTGGGTGGGGCGATGAACACGAAGAGGGCGCCGGGCATGGACTCGCGCACCTGCCGGGCCCCGGCGAGGTCGATCTCGAGGAGGGCGGGGCGCCCCTGGGCGAGGGCGTCGGCGACCGGCCCCCGGGGGGTGCCGTAGCGGTGGGCCCCGTGGACGAGCGCCCACTCCAGCATGTCTCCCCGCTCGACCAGGGCGTCGAACTCGGCGTCGTCGACGAAGCGGTAGTGAAAGCCGTCCTCCTCGCCCGGGCGCGGCGCTCGGGTGGTGCAGGACACGGAGACGAAGAGCTCGGGGTGGCGGTCGCGCAGCTCGGCGACGATCGTCCCCTTGCCGACGGCGGTCGGCCCGGCGACCACGGTGAGTCGGGCCGGCGGCCGCGCTGGCGGTGTCACTGGGGAGGGCGCGGGGATCGCGGGCATCATGGCCCCAATCATGGGCCATCCGGAGCCGTCTCCGGAAAATCCTGTGGGGGCGGGGATGTTGACAGGGAGTTCTCCGCTGGTCGTGGTCGTCCTCGACCAGGCCCGCCCTCCCCCACGCGCCGCACCCTCCCCCGCGCGGCGGGCGGGCACTGGCGATCCCCGAGCGTGTCCACGATGCCCGCGAGGCCGATGCGGAGAAGAGGGCTCCCCGCGTCGCCGATGGCGATCGCGGGGAGCCTTCAGGGTGCTGAGTTCGTCAGGGAGGGAACCCGGGGAAGCTCAGTGGAAGCGGCGCAGGAGGGCAGCGCGCTGCTGCGCCCCCAGGCCTCGAACGCGGCGGGACTCGGAGATCCCGATCTCCTCGATGAGGTTGTGAGCCGTCGTCGAGCCAACACGAGGGAGCGACTGGAGAAGGTCGAGGACCTTCATCTTGCCGATAGCCTCGTCGGTCGCAGCGAGGTCGAAGAGCTCTGACAGGCTCATCGCACCACGCTTGAGTGCGATCTTCACCTCCGCGCGGCGGGTGCGCGCGACGGCGGCCTTAGCGAGGGCCTCGGCCCGCTGCTCGGGGGTGAGGGTGGGAAGCGCCATGACCTGTAATCTCCTTCATATCGGTCACTTTGTGCGGTGATGAAAGGTTATGACCCGAAACCCCCCATTACGGGCAGCTTTGCTAAGACGTTACGCGGTATCGTTCCGGACACCGTAACGCTCCGGATACCCGCGCAGGTCAGGGGCTTTACAACGTCACAACACCCTCACACAAGTGATGAGCGACACATGTCGATGGCGTGTCGTTTTACCTTCTCAGGGCCCTTCCGGCCTCCAAAACCGCTCGTCCGGCCGCCTCGCGGAGGGCCTCCGGATCCGGGCCCGCGCCGAGCACGCCCCTCGACGTCGAGGCGAGCACCTGGGAGCGCGCCGGGCCGAAGACCCGCGCCAGTTCGGCCTCCCCGGCGCCCTGGGCGCCGACCCCGGGGGCGAGCAGGGGCGCGTTGGTCGCCGCGAGGTCGATCCCCAGATCCCGCGCCGCGTCCCCGATGGTGGCGCCGACGACGAGGCCGATGCTCCCCAGGACGCCCTGGGCGCGCGCGGCCGCGTTGGAGACGGCGGCGCCGTCGGCGATCATCGCGGCGACGGCCCGGCCCGAGGAGGCCGTGGCATGCTGCACGGTGGCGCCCTCCGGGTTGGAGGTCAGTCCCAGCACGAACAGGCCGCGCCCGGTGGCGCTGGCGGCCTCGAGCGCGGGGGCGAGCGAGCCGTAGCCGAGGTAGGGGGACACGGTGATCGCGTCGGCGGCCAGGGGGGCGGCGTCGAGGAGGTAGGCCTGGGCGTAGCCGCCCATGGTCGAGCCGATGTCCCCGCGCTTGACGTCGAGGATCGACAGGGATCCCACGTCCCTCAGCGCCGCCAGGGTCTCCTCCAGGACGGCGATGCCGGCGCTGCCATGCCTCTCGAAAAAGGCGGACTGCGGCTTGACGGCGGCCACCCGCCCCCCGACGGCCTCGACGACGCGCAGGCTGAACTCGCGCAGGCCCGCGGCGTCGTCGGTCAGGCCCCAGGACGCCAGGAGCGCGCTGTGCGGATCGATGCCCACGCACAGGGGGCCGTGGTCGTCCATGGCGGCGGCCAGACGGGCGCCGAAGGGGAGGCGGCCGGGGAAGTCATTCCCCTCGGCCTTCCGGGGGGCTCCCTCCGACCGGGCGGGGGCGCCGCTGGTAGTGGTGCCGGCGCTGGGCTCGTGGCTCATCGTGTCTCCTCAGTCATCGTGATGCTCGGTGGCGGGGGCGCTGGCGGGGCTCGGGGCACGCATCTCCTGGAGGCTGCGCACCCAGAAGGCGCCCCGCAGCTGCGCCTCAAGCGCCTGGACGGTGGCCTGCAACTGGTGGACGGTGGTGATGATCGGCTTGTCCGCGCTGGTGGTGGCCTCGCGGATCGCGTAGCCGTCGGCGCGGGCGCCCTGGCCCTGCGGGATGTTGACGACCATGTCGATGGCGCCGGCCTCGATGAGGCCGACGATCGTGTCCTCCCCGTGCTCGCCGACGCCCTCGCTGAGTTTGCGCACGGGCGTCGCGCTGATCCCGTTGCGCCGCAGCACCTGGGCGGTGCCGCTCGTGGCGTAGACCTGGAAGCCGAGCTCGGCGAGCCTGGCCACGGGCAGGATCATCGCCCTCTTGTCGCGGTCGGCCACGGAGACGAACAGCGCGCCCTCGGTGGGCAGGCCGCCGTAGGCCGCGGTCTGGGACTTGGCGAAGGCCTTGGGGAAGTCCACGTCGCAGCCCATGACCTCGCCGGTGGAGCGCATCTCGGGGCCCAGGATCGGGTCGACGACGCGCCCGGAGCGGGTTCGGAAGCGCTTGAAGGGCAGCACGGCCTCCTTAACGGCGATGACGCTGGGGATGCCGGGCGTCGAGGCGTCCTCGGCGGGCAGCGCCCCGCGCTCGCGCAACTGGGCGATCGACTCCCCCGCCATGAGCCGGGCGGCCGCCTTGGCCAGGGCGACGCCGGTGGCCTTGGAAACGAAGGGCACGGTGCGCGAAGCCCGCGGGTTGGCCTCGATGACGTAGAGCGCGCCGCCCATGAGGGCGAACTGGATGTTGATGAGGCCGCGCACGCCCACACCGGCGGCGATGGCCTCTGTGGCGGAGCGGATGCGGGCGATCTCGGCGTCGGACAGGGTCATCGGGGGGAGCACGCAGGAGGAGTCCCCGGAGTGGATACCGGCCTCCTCGATGTGCTCCATGACGCCGCCCAGGAACAGCTCCTCGCCGTCGTAGAGGGCGTCGACGTCGATCTCGATGGCATCGTCGAGGAAGCGGTCCACGAGCAGCGGGCCGGCGGAGTACACCGCCTCCGCTCCCCCGGCCTCCTGCTCCGCGCGGGCGAGGTAGTCGACCAGTCCGGAGCGCTCGTAGATGATCTCCATGCCGCGCCCGCCGAGCACGTAGCTGGGGCGCACGAGCACCGGGTAGCCGATCTCCTCGGCCACCGCCAGGGCGCGCTCGTGGGAACGGGCGGTGCCGTGGGCGGGGGCGGCGAGGCCGGCCCGCTCGAGGACCCCGCCGAAGACCTGGCGGTCCTCCGCGGCATCGATCGCCTCGGGGCTGGTTCCCAGGATCGGCACGCCCGCGGCCTTGAGGCGGGCGGCCAGCGCCAGGGGCGTCTGCCCGCCGAGCTGAACGATGACGCCGGCGATGGGGCCCGCGGCGAGCTCGGCCTCGTAGACCTCCATGACGTCCTCGAAGGTGAGGGGCTCGAAGTAGAGGCGGTCGGAGATGTCGTAGTCAGTGGAGACCGTCTCGGGGTTGCAGTTGACCATGATGGTCTCGTAGCGCTCGGCCAGCGCCATGGTGGCGTGCACGCACGAGTAGTCGAACTCGATGCCCTGCCCGATGCGGTTGGGCCCCGATCCCAGGATGATGACGGCCTCGCGCTCGCGGGGGGCCACCTCCGTGGACAGGTCGTAGCTGGAGTACAGGTAGGGGGTGCGGGCGGCGAACTCGGCGGCGCAGGTGTCCACGGTCTTGTAGACGGGCCGCAGGCCGTAGGCGTGGCGGATCTCGCGCACGGTCCCCTCGCCCAGGCCCCGCAGGACGGCGATCTGCTGATCGGACAGGCCGTGGCGCTTGGCCTCGCCCAGGAGCCCGGGGGTCAGGGCGGGCGCCTGGCGCACCGCCGCGGCGATCTCCTCCAGCGCCATGAGCTGGTCGAGGAACCAGGGGTCGATGCCGGTGGCCTCGTGGAGTTCCTCGATGGTGGCGCCGCCACGGATGGCCTGCTGGACCTCGATGAGCCGGCCCTCGGTGGGGGTGCGGATCGCTTCCAGGAGCGCGGCCGTGGCCTCGGCGTCGGGGGCGGGGCCCTCCCAGTGGAACACCGAGCCGCGCTTGTCAATCGATCGCATGGCCTTGAGCAGGGCTTCGGTGAAGCAGCGCCCAATGGCCATGGCCTCGCCGACGGACTTCATGGTGGTCGTCAGGGTCGGGTCGGCGCCCCGGAACTTCTCGAAGGCGAAGCGCGGCACCTTGACGACGACGTAGTCGATGGCCGGCTCGAAGGAGGCGGGCGTGGAGCCGGTGATGTCGTTGGGGATCTCGTCGAGCGTGTAGCCCACGGCCAGGCGCGCGGCGATCTTGGCGATCGGGAAGCCGGTGGCCTTGGAGGCCAGGGCGGAGGAGCGCGAGACCCTGGGGTTCATCTCGATGACGATGACGCGGCCGGTGGCCGGGTCGACGGCGAACTGAATGTTGCAGCCGCCGGTGTCCACGCCGACCTCACGGATGACGGCCATGCCGATGTCGCGCAGGCGCTGGAGCTCGCGGTCGGTCAGGGTCAGGGCGGGGGCGACGGTGATCGAGTCGCCGGTGTGGACGCCCACGGGGTCGACGTTCTCGATGGAGCACACGACCACGACGTTGTCCGCGGTGTCGCGCATGAGCTCGAGCTCGTACTCCTTCCAGCCCAGGATCGATTCCTCTAGGAGCACCTCGGTGGTGCGCGAGGCGGCCAGGCCCGCGCCGGCGATGCGCTCGAGGTCCTCGGCGCTGTGGGCCACGCCCGAGCCGAGCCCGCCCATGGTGAAGGAGGGGCGCACGACGACGGGGTAGCCGCCCAGGGCCTCGACCCCAGCGTGGCACTCGTCGAGCGTGTGGGCGATAACGCTGCGGGCCACCTCGGCGCCGCAGCGCTCGACGACGGCCTTGAAGGCGTCGCGGTCCTCGCCGGCGTTGATGGCCTCGGCACTGGCCCCGATGAGCTTGACGCCGTAGCGCTCCAGCACGCCGGCCTCGACGAGTGCCATGGCGGCGTTGAGGGCGGTCTGCCCGCCGAGCGTTGGCAGCAGGGCGTCGGGCCGCTCCCGGGCGATGATGGTGGTCAGGGCCTCAGTGGTGATGGGCTCGATGTAGGTGGCGTCGGCCATCCCCGGGTCGGTCATGATGGTGGCCGGGTTGGAGTTGACCAGGATGACCCTGATGCCCTCGGCGCGCAGGACTCGGCAGGCCTGGGTGCCCGAGTAGTCGAACTCGCAGGCCTGCCCGATGACGATCGGGCCGGAGCCGATGACGAGCACGGAGCGGATGTCGTCGCGCAATGGCATCTCAGGCCTCCTTGATGGGGTTGACGGGCATGACGGGGCTGCCCGGATGGGCGGGGGCCGCAACTCCGGCGCCAGGGGCGCCCGGGGCGCCGCGGTGGGCGCGCATGAGGGTGATGAACCGGTCGAAGAGGTGCTCGCCATCGTGGGGGCCGGCGGCGGCCTCGGGGTGGTACTGGACGGAGAAGGCGGGGATGTCGAGGGCGCGCAGGCCCTCGACGACGCCGTCGTTGAGCCCCACGTGGCTGACCTCGACGCGCCCGTAGCGCCCGGAGTCGAAGGGCGCCGTGGTGGGGGCGCCCGTGGGGGCGTCCACGGCGAACCCATGGTTGTGGGAGGTGATCTCCACTCTCCCGGTGGCACAGTCGAGGACGGGTTGGTTGATGCCGCGGTGCCCGTAGTCGAGTTTGTAGGTGCCGTAGCCCAGGGCCCGCCCGAGCAGCTGGTTGCCCAGGCAGATCCCGAAGAAGGGGATGCCGGCGTCCAGGACGCCGCGCAGGAGCTCGACCTCAGCGGTGGCGGTGGCGGGATCGCCGGGGCCGTTGGAGAAGAAGACACCGTCAGGGCCCAGGGCGAGGACCTCGGCCAGGGTGGTGGATTGCGGCAGGACGTGGACGCGCGCGCCGCGCTCGGCGAGCTGGGCGGGAGTGCGGCTCTTGATCCCCAGGTCGATGGCGGCCACGGTCACGACGGGCTCGCGCCCGGCGAAGGCGCCGCTGGGTTCGACGACGTAGCCGGCCGACGTGGTGACCTCCCCGGCGAGGGCCCGGCCGGCCATGGTGGGGCTCCTGCGGACGATGTCCAGGCAGATGTCGATGGCGGCGGCCGAGCCCGGCCCCTCGTGGGCGGCGCCGATGGGCAGGGCGTCGCCGGAGAAGATGCCGGCGCGCATGGCGCCACGCTCGCGCAAGTGGCAGGTGAGCGCCCGGGTGTCCACGTGGGAGAGGCCGACGACACCGGAGTCGATGAGCGCGTCCTCCAACTCGCCGCGCGAGCGCCAACTCGAGGCCCGCCTGGCCGGGTCACGGACGATGAAACCGGCCGCCCAGATGCGCGAGGACTCGGAGTCCTCGTCGTTGATGCCCGTGTTGCCGATGTGCGGCGCGGTCATCGTGATGATCTGGCGGTGGTAGGAGGGATCGGTGAGGGTCTCCTGGTAGCCGGTCATGCCGGTGTTGAAGACGATCTCGCCGAGCGCGCGGCCCTGAGCGCCGTAGGCGCGCCCGCGCAGGACGTAGCCGTCCTCCAGGACGAGGATCGCGGGGGGCCGGGCGGCGGCGCCCGTCGAGCCGGGGGCTGTGGCGGCCCCGGCGCTTCCATTGGTTGCCATGTGCGGCTCCTGAGGGGTGAGTGGTGGAGCGGGTGAGAGGGGCCCTGGGCCCAGGGAGCGTCCGGGGTGCGGGAGGGAGTGGGCAGGGCGCGCCGGACCGGCGGGCGGCGCGTGGGGGCGCCGCCCGCCGGAGGGGCGCTGGATCAGGCGGCCTCGACGGGCCTGCCGTCAAGGACCGTGGGGCGGCCGTGGAGGAAGGTGGCCATCACCTGGCCGGGCAGCTCCATGCCCGCGAAGGGGCTGTTGGCCGAGCGCGTCCACTGGGCGGCTGGGTCGACGACCCTCCTGACCGACGGGTCGACGAGGCAGAGGTTCGCGGGCGCTCCGGCATCGAGCCCCTGGCCCTGGTCCTCGGCGCGCCCGATGAGGGCGGGCGTGGTGGACAGGACGCGGGCGACGTCGCGCCAGGTCATGCGACCAGGCTCGACCATCGTGGCGATGATGATCGGCAGGGCCGTCTCCAGGCCCGTCATGCCGAAGGCGCCGGCGGCCCACTCGCAGTCCTTGTCCTCCACGGGGTGGGGGGCGTGGTCGGTGCCGACGACGTCGATGGTGCCATCGGCGAGCGCCTCGCGGACGGCCTCGACGTCCTCCTCTGTGCGCAGCGGCGGGTTGACCTTGTACAGCGGCGAGTAGGTGCGCGCCTTCTCATCGGTGAGCAGGAGGTGGTGCGGGGTGACCTCGGCGGTGACATTGATGCCCCGGGCCTTGGCCCAGCGGATGATGTCGACGCTGCCAGCGGTGGACAGGTGGCACACGTGCAGGCGCGAGCCCACGTGCTCGGCCAGGAGCACATCGCGAGCGATGATCGACTCCTCGGCGACCGCCGGCCAGCCGCGCAGGCCGAGCTCGGCCGAGACGGCGCCCTCGTGCATCTGGGAGCCCTCGGTCAGGCGCGGGTCCTGGGAGTGCTGGGCGATGACGCCGTCGAAGGACTTGACGTACTCCAGGGCCCGGCGCATGAGGACGGGGTCGTGGACGCACTTGCCGTCGTCGGAGAAGACGCGCACCTGGGCGGCGGAGGACGCCATGGCGCCCATCTCGCTCAGCTGCTCGCCCTTGAGGCCCCGGGAGACGGCGCCGACGGGGTGGACATCCACCCAGCCGGCGTCCTGGCCCAGGCGCAGGACCTGCTCGACGACGCCGGCGTTGTCCTGGACCGGGTTGGTGTTGGCCATGGCGAAGACGGCGGTGTAGCCGCCGACGGCGGCGGCGCGGGTGCCGGTGTAGACGGTCTCGGCCGACTCGCCGCCGGGCTCGCGCAGGTGGGTGTGGATGTCGACGAGGCCCGGCAGGGCGACGAGGCCGGTGGCGTCGTGGCGGGTGGCGCCGGCGGGCGCCTGGGCGGCGGCGTCGGGACCGATCGCGGCGATAACGCCATCGATGATGAGGATGTCCGCGGTGTCCTCGCCGTAGGGGCGGGCACCGGTGATGAGGTGGGCGGTCACAGCTGGTTCCCTTCGTCGGCGAGGAGGAGGTAGAGGGCGGCCATGCGCACGGAGACCCCGTTGCCGACCTGCTCGATGATGCGCGAGCGCGGGTCGTCCGCGGCCTCGGCGGTGATCTCCAGGCCGCGGTTCATGGGCCCGGGGTGCATGACGATGGCGTGCTCGGGCATGGCGGCCCGGCGCAGGGCGTCCAGGCCGTAGGCGCGCGAGTACTCGGCGGGGCTGGGGAAGAAGCCGCCGCCCGCGGCGCTCATGCGCTCGCGCTGGACGCGCAGCATCATGACGGCGTCGGGCTCGACGGAGGCGATGGCGTCGTCGAAGTCGTAGGAGACCTCGCAAGGCCAGTCCTCCATGCCCACGGGCAGGAGAGTCGGCGGGGCGACGAGGGTGACGGAGGCCCCCAGGTGGGTGAGCATGTCCACGTTGGAGCGGGCCACGCGCGAGTGGAGGACGTCCCCGACGATGATGACCCGGGCCCCGTCCAGGTCGCGGCCCCGGGGGGCGGGCGATCCGTCCGCGGCGCGCCCGGCCCCGCTGGCCGGCCCGCCGGGGGCGTACCAGCGGCGCAGGGTCATGGCGTCCAGGAGCGACTGGGTGGGGTGCTGGTGGGTGCCGTCGCCCGCGTTGAGCACGGGGACGTTGATCCAGCCGGCATGGGCCAGGAGGTGGGCGGCGCCCGAGGCGCTGTGGCGCACCACGACGGCGTCGGCGCCCATGGCCATAATCGTCTGGGCGGTGTCCTTGAGGGACTCGCCCTTGGACAGGGAGGAGCCCTTGGCGGAGAAGTTGATGACGTCGGCGCTCAGCCGCTTGGCGGCCGCCTCGAAGGAGAGCCGCGTGCGCGTGGAGTCCTCGAAGAAGAGGTTGACGACGGTCTTGCCGCGCAGGGTGGGGAGCTTCTTGACGGCGTGCTTCTGGGTGGCGGCCATCGCCTCGGCGGTGTCGAGGACCATGACGGTCTCGTCGTGGCCCAGGTCCTTGGCGCTCAGCAGGTGCTTCATCGGGTGGCCTCCTCGCTGGCCGGGATGGTCTCGATCGTGACGGCGTCCTGGGTGGCGCCCAGCTCGGTGAGGGCGACGACGACCTTCTCGGACCGGGAGGTGGGAAGGTTCTTGCCGACGTAGTCGGCGCGGATGGGCAGCTCGCGATGGCCCCGGTCCACGAGGACGGCCAGCTGCACGGAGGACGGGCGGCCGATGGCGCCGATGGCGTCCAGGGCGGCACGGATGGTGCGGCCCGAGTAGAGGACGTCGTCGACGAGGATGACGGTGCGCCCGTCGATGCCCCCGGCGGGGGTGGTGGTGGGCCGCGGCACGCGGATGGGGTGGCGGCCCAGGTCGTCGCGGTACATGGTGATGTCGAGGGTGCCGACCTCGATCGTGGGGCTCGCGTTGGCGGCGGGGTCGATCGCGGTGTTGGTGCCCGCGGCGACGGCGAGGGCCTCGGCCAGCCGGTGCGCGAGGGGCACTCCCCCGCTGGGGATGCCCAGGAGGACCACGTCCTCCAATCCGCGGTTGCGCTCGACCACCTCGTGCGCGATGCGCAGGAGGGAGCGCGCGATCTCGGCGTCGCCGAGGATCTTCTTCCCGCTCGTGGGTGCGCCGGCAGTGGCGCCTGACAGATTCATGGCCATGAAGGCCCCCTTCCCCGCCTCTCTGGACGGACTTAAAGGATGTCTGGCGCCCCGAGGTTAGCGCGTGGCGAGTCGCCCAGCCGCACGCGGACGCGTCATGGGCCTGTGAAACTGGCCACGTGACGCGCGGCGGCAAGCGGGCCTCGTGCCCCCAAGGCGGTGCCGGGGTCACTCAGCCCCGCGTGGCGAGCAGGTCGGCGAAGGACATCGGCTCCCGCCCGGTGAGGGTGCGCACGTCATCGGTGACGACGTCGAGGGCCCCGGAGGCGATGGAGGCGTAGGTGCTCACCCAGCCGTCCAACTCCCAGTCCGGCGCCCCGTACGCCTCGCGGCTGGCGTAGGCCTCCTCGATCGTCTCGGCGCGGTAGACGGTGGGGCTGCCGTGCTCGGTAAGGGCCTGGGCGATCTCGGCCAGGCTGAGGGCGGCCGGGCCGGTGAGCCGGTAGGTGGCGCCGTCGTGCGCCGATGCTGGGCGCTGCCCGGCGCCCGCGAGGTCCAGGAGGACCGCGCCGGCGCAGCGGCCGACGTCCACCCGGGCGACGGCGCCCACGCGCCCGTCCCCCGCCGGTCCCGCGATGACGCCGTCCACGGCGAACTCGGGGAAGTCGTCGGCGTAGAAGGAGTCCTGAAGGAAGGTCCATCCCATGCCGGAGGCCGCCAGGGCCCGCTCGGTGGACCAGTGGGTGCGCGCGTAGGTGAAGACGGCGTCGGGGGCAGCCGAAAGGAACGAGGTGTAAACGACATGGCTCACGCCGGCGTCACGCGCGGCCCCAATGAGGGCCAGGTGCTGCTCGAGCCGGTCCTCGGCCTCATGCGCCGAGACCATGAGGAGGACGTCGATCCCCGCCAGGGCGGCCCGGCACGCCTCCTGGTCGCCATAGGGCGCGACCGCGACGTCGTCGGCCCAAGAGGGGGCCCGCGACGGGTCCCTCACGAGGAGGCGGGCGGGCACGCCCCTGGCGTGGAGGATGTCGGCGGCCATGCCGCCTATGTGACCGGTCGCGCCGGTGAGGGCGATGCGGTTGCTCATGCGGCCAGCGTAGACGGTCGCGCCGGGGCGCCCTGCCCCGCGCCGGGCAGCGCGCTCAGCGCAGCGTGTCGGCGAGGTCGACGACGCGCCCGAGGAGGCCGCCGAGGTAGCGCGGGGAGTCGTCGGTGGACAGGATCCGGGCCAGGGTCATGGCCTCATCGACGGCCACGGGGCCGTCGACGTCATCGTTGTGGACGATCTCCCACACGGCCACGCGGGCGATGGCGCGATCGACTGCGGGCATGCGGGCCAGCGCCCACTCCTGGGCGTATGCCTCGATGACGTCGTCGACCTCGGCCAGGTGATCGGCTAACCCGGCGAGGATCTCACGGGCGTAGGCGGGCGCCTCGGTGTGGTTGGCGGAGTGGACGGCGCGCTCCACGGCCAGATCGCGCAGGCGCTCGGCCGCACCGGAGCGGTCCCCCTCGCGCGAAGGGCGCAGGAGGCCCTTCTGGTCCGCCTCGAACAAGATCTCGATGGCCCGCCGCCGCGCCTTCGTGCGGGCGGTAACGGCGTGCTTCGAGGCGACCCCCGAGGGGCTTGAGGAGCGCGGCGCCGACGCGGACTCGACGCCGGGCGCGGGGATCCCCTCGCGCGGGTCGGCCGCGGCGTCGTCAGCGGGCAGGGCTGGCACGGCGGGCCTCAGTCGTTGACGCGGGAGATGTAGGTGCCCGAGCGCGTGTCCACCTTCACCCTGTCACCGGTGTTGAGGAACAGCGGGACCTGGATCTCAGCGCCGGTCTCCACGGTCGCAGGCTTGGTGCCGGCGTTGGACCGGTCGCCCTGGAGGCCGGGCTCAGTGTGGGAGATGGTGAGCACCACGGAGGGGGGCATCTCGACGAAGAGCACGGAGGACTCGTGGAAGGCCACGATGACCTCCTGGTTCTCCAGAAGGAAGGTGGCGGCGCCGCCGACGACGTCGGAAGGCACGTTGGTCTGCTCGTAGGACTTGACGTCCATGAAGACGTAGTCGTCACCGTCCTTGTACAGGTACTGCATGTCGCGGCGGTCGACAGTGGCGGTCTCGATCTTGAGGCCGGCGTTGAAGGTCTTGTCCACGGTCTTGCCGGACAGGACGTTCTTGAGCTTGGTGCGCACGAAGGCCGGGCCCTTGCCGGGCTTGACGTGCTGGAACTCCACCACCTGCCACAGCTGGCCCTCCAGGTTGAGCACCAGGCCGTTCTTCAGGTCGTTCGTCGTTGCCACGAGTGGTTTCCTCTACTTCAAGTCGGGGGCCGGGCTCCCTGGGCTGCCCGCGGGGCCCGGCACGTCTAGGACGCGGTGAGTCTACCGTGCCAGGCCAGGGCCGGCGACAGCCCTGCGCGCGCCGCGCAGGCGGGTGATCGTCGCGAAGCGCTCCTCCGCGTAGGGCAGGGAGACTTCTCGCAGGTACCGGGCCAAGCGCTCCTCCCCTTGGGCCTCCATGGCGGCGATGAGGCCGCGCACATCATCAGGGTGGCGGTTCTGGCTCATCTTCGCCTTGCCGCGCACCGTCGTCGCCTCAACGCTCACGGCGACGATCGCCCGCGACATCCGCTGGAGTTTGTCCCGTCCGACGGCGCTCAGGGTGCCGCCATCGCCCATGGCCTCGGTGAGCCGCACGGCGGCCTCCAGGGCCGCGTCGGGACTGGGGTCAACGCGGACCCGCCCGCTGACGTGAAGCGTGATGTAGTCCCAGGTGGGGACGTTCGGCATGACCGCGTTGGTGGCGTACATGCTCGGGGAGACGTAGGCATCGGCCTCGTCGAGGATGACGAGCCCGGTGGGTTGCGCGAGGGGCTCGGCGGCCTGGGGGTTGTTCCTCACCAGGTGGGTGACGAGGGCGCCCGCGGCGTCGTCGTAGTAAAAGGGGACGAGAGTGGCCTCGGGGCCGTGGTCGTGGACGGTGACGAG
This sequence comes from Actinomyces sp. zg296, assembly GCF_009829695.1. Lineage (NCBI taxonomy): Bacteria > Bacillati > Actinomycetota > Actinomycetes > Actinomycetales > Actinomycetaceae > Actinomyces > Actinomyces sp. zg296. Next base: position 80,578 of record NZ_VWPG01000004.1, on the reverse strand, counting down.
GTTGCCCCGGCGCGGCGAGGTCAGGAGCCGACGGGTGTAGTCCTCGGGCAACTCGAAGTGCTGGGCGACGTACATGCGGCTCAGGCTAGGGACGGGGGGCGGGGGTGTCGAGGAGCGCCACGATCTGGTCCGCGCAGTCCGCCGGCTCCCGCTCCGAGGTGTCGATGACGACGCCGGTAACCCGCCGGCAGCGCGCCTCGCGCTCGCGCAGCATCTGGGTGAACTCGTGGTGGATGGTGCCCAGGGCCACCGAGCGCGGGGCGTCGAGGCCGTTGCGGGTGGCCAGGCGCCGCACGGAGGCGGTCAGGCCGACGACGGCGCCCCCGTGCCCGGGCAGGGCGGCCAGGGCGGCCCTGACGCGCTCGGATCCCAGGCAGCCCGATCCCAGGGCGAGGATGCCGCCGGAGGCGCGGGCGGCCTCGATGAGCCCGAGGGCGACCGACTCCTCAACGCGCCGGTACTCGGCTTCCGGGGTGGCCACGAGCGCGAGCTCCTCCTCGGTGCCGAGCCGGGCGGCGGTCTGGGCGCCGAGGTCCAGGCAGGGCGCGCCCAGCAGCCCGGCGAGGGCGCGGGCGACGGTGGTGCAGCCGGCGCCGGGCGGGCCGATGAGGGCGATCGCCGTCGCGCCGCTCATGCGGCTCCCTCCGGGCTCGCGGTCACGGCGCGGTGGGCCGCCTCGAGCTCGCCCGGGGTGGGCTCGACGCCCCTGATGGGCCGCAGCGGACCGAAGCGGTCTTCGACGAGCACCATGCGCAGCCGTCCGGCGCGGTTCTTCTTGTCCGAGCGCATCGCCGCGCGCAGGTCGTCCCAGCGCTCAGCGCCGTCGGGGAAGGCCACCGGCAGGCCGACCGCCTCCAGGGCCTCGCGGTGGCGGGCGAGGCCCTTGCCGCTCAGCAGTCCCCTCCGGTGGGCGATCTCGGCGGCGAAGACGCATCCGACTGCCACGGCCTCGCCGTGGCGCCACGTGTAGTCGGTGATCCGCTCGATGGCGTGGCCGTAGGTGTGCCCGTAGTTGAGGATCTCGCGCAGCCCGGACTCGGTGAGGTCCTGGGCCACGACGGCGGCCTTGACCAGGACCGCCCGGCGCACGAGCTCGGCCAGGACGGGCGCGTCTGAGCGCAGGCAGGCGGCCGGGTCGGCCTCGACGAGCCGCAGGATCTCCTCGTCCTGGATGAGCCCGCATTTGATGACCTCACCGAGCCCGGCGCGCAGCTCGTCGAGCGGGAGGCCGGCCAGGATGCCGAGGTCGGCGACCACGGCGCTGGGCGTGTGGAAGGCCCCCACGAGGTTCTTGCCGGCGGCGGTGTCAATGCCGGTCTTCCCGCCAACGGCGGCGTCGACCATGGCCAGGAGGGTGGTGGGAGCCTGGACGACGGGGATGCCCCGCAGCCAGGTGGCCGCGGCGAAGCCGGCGAGGTCCGTGGTCGCCCCGCCACCAACGCCGATGAGGCAGCCGTCGCGGCCCAGCCCCGCCCGCCCGAGGTGCTCCCAGATGGAGGACAGCACGTCGGCACGTTTGGAGGCCTCCCCGTCGGGGACCTCGATGAGGGCCGTCCGCAGGCCGGCCGCGTGGAGGTCCCCGGCCAGTCTCCCGGCGGCCTGGGCGAGGACGCCGGGGTGGATGATCCCGACGCCGCCCGCGCCCTGGCCCGGTGAGGCGAGGACCGCCCTCGTCACCCGAGGGGCGAGGAGCCCGCGCCCGATGACGACGTCGTAACCCCGCGCCCCGGGGACGTGGACGGTGGTGGCGCCCTCAGGGTCCTCGGTCACGCGGGGGCCGGCGGGCCGCCGAGGCTCGGGGCCGGCGGGCGCCTCGGGCGACGGCTCCCGGCGAGCGGGCGCGTGAGAGAGGATGCCCGCATGGGCTAGTCCCCGGGCGGTGGCTGCCGGCGTCGCCCCGAGGGAGACGAGCACGAGGGCGGCCACCTGGGCCGGGCTGAGCCCATCGGTGGGCACGGTGACGGTGGCGATCTCCTCGTAGAGGGGGCGACGTTCGGCGTCGAGCGCCTCCATGCGCGCCAGCACGCCGGTCAGCGCCCCCTGGCAGGCCCGCACCGCGGTGAGGGCCGCGTCGGAGTCCGATCCGGGGCTGATGAGGGGGCGGCCCTCCCCGCTGCCGACGTGCTGGGCGGCGGTGGCGGGCCGGGCGGAGAGGTAGACGACGGTGTGGTGCCGCAGCATCTCGCGGTTCTCCGGGCGCAGGACGCCGCCGCCGCCCAGGGCGACGATCCCGTGGGCCGCGCCGAGGGACTCCAGGACTTCCCGCAGCGCGCGGGTCTCGCGGTCGCGGAAGCCCTCCTCGCCCTCGGCGGTGAAGATCTCGGGGATGGTCATGCGCGCCCGGCGCCGGATCTCGGCGTCGGTGTCGGTCACCTGGATGCCCAGGGCGGCGGCGAGGAGGCGGGCGACCGTCGTCTTGCCCGCGCCCGGCAGGCCGACCAGCACCAGCGGCAGGCGCTCCCGGTTGATGATCGCCGTGGCGGCGGGGTCCGTGCGGTTGTGGCTCATGCGGGTCTCCTCATCGGTGGTTCCCGGTGGCGCCGCCCGGCGCCCGCGGTGGATCGGTCGGGGCTCAGGCGGTCCAGCGGGTCCGCTCGGCGATGCGCTCGGTGTAGGCGCGCAGGTTTCTGGCGCACTCGGTCACCGAGTCGCCACCCGTCTTGTCCAGGAGGGCCTGGGCGAGGACGAGGGCGGTGGCCGCCTGGGCGATGACGGCCCCGGGCACCACCGCAGTGGTGTCTGATCGCTGGTGGAGGCCGGTGGCGGGCTCCCCCGTGGCCAGGTCCACGCTGCGCAGGGCTCGGGGAACGGTGGAGATCGGCTTGTAGGCGGCCCGCACGCGGATCGGGGAGCCGTTGCTCATGCCGCCCTCGATGCCCCCGGCCCGGTTGGAGGCGCGGGTGACGGCGCCGTCGGCGAAGGCGAGGATCTCATCGTGGGCCCGGCTGCCGGGCAGCGCGGCGGTCTCGAAGCCGTCCCCGATCTCCACGCCCTTGACGGCCTGGATGCTCATGAGCTCGCCGGCGAGCCGGGCGTCGAGGCGTGATCCGGCGACGGTGTGCGTGCCCAGGCCGATGGGGACGCCGGTGGCGATGACCTCGACCACTCCCCCGAGGGTGTCCCCGTCCTTGCGCGCGGCGTCGATGCGCTCGACCATGGCCGCGCTCGTGGCCGGGTCGACGCAGCGCACGGGGTCGGCGTCGAGGCGCTCGGTGTCCTCGGGCGTGGGTGTGGGCGCGCCGGCCGGCAGACGGACCTCCCCGATGCGCACCACGTGGCTGACGAGCCTGATGCCGGCGATCTGCTCGAGGATGGCCTCGGCGACGGCGCCCAGCGCCACCCGCGCGGCGGTCTCGCGCGCTGAGGCCCTCTCCAGGACGGGCCGGGCGTCGGGGAGGTCGTACTTGAGGGTGCCCGGGAGGTCGGCGTGCCCGGGGCGCGGGCGCGTCAGGGGCCGGTTGCGGGCGATCTCGCGCTCATCGCCGGTGCCGGCGTCGATGAGCAGGTCCTCGGCGGCGACGGGGTCGGCGCTCATGACGGTGCGCCACTTGGGCCATTCGGAGTTCCCGATCCGCAGGGCGATGGGGCTGCCGATGGTCACACCGTGGCGGATGCCCCCGATGACGCTCAGCTCGTCGCGCTCGAAGCGCTGGCGGGCGCCGCGGCCGTGGCCGAGCCGGCGCCGGGCCAGAGCGGAGCCGATCCGCGCGCTGGTGATGGCCACGCCCGCGGGCGCGCCCTCCATGAGCGCGGTCAGCGCCTCGCCGTGGGACTCGCCGGCAGTCATCCATCGCAGCATGGGTGGATCATCGCACAGGGTCGGCGCCGGCGCGCGGTCACCGAGTGCCAAGCGCGCCCATCAGGGCCCCGCGCATGGCGCTGGCATCCGGCGAGCGGCCGGTCATGAGACGGACCTGGGCCACCGCCTGGTGCAGGAGCATGAGCCAGCCGGGCGCGATCGCGCCTCCGGCTCCGCTCCAGGCGCGGGCCAGGGCGGTGGGCCAGGGCGCGTAGACGACGTCGAGGAGGACGGCCTCGCGCCGGGTGCCGCCGCGGGCATCGAGCGCCTGGGTGAGAGGTTCAGCGAGGGTGTCTGACGCGCCCCGGGGCAGGGTGGAGACCACGAGATCGGCCCCGGCGGCGGCCTGGGCGACGACGGCATCGGAGGCGGGCTCCCCGGGCCGCCAGGTGAGGGCCTGGATCTCCAGGCCCATGCGGTGGGCGGCGACGAGCGCGCGACCCGGGCCCGCGTGGCGGCGGGCGGCCACCGTGATGCCATGGGCGCCGAGCTCGGGGAGCGCGGCGAGGGCGGAGCAGGCCGTGGCCCCCGAGCCGAGGACGAGCGCGGTGGGCGCCGGACGGCCCGCGCCCCTGGAGGGGGCCGCGGCGCGGGTCGCGCTCCCATGGCTCTCGCGCGCCTCCCTCAGCGCGCCGGAGATGCCGGCCACATCGGTGTTGAAGCCCGCCAGAAGGGCGGGACCGGAGCCGGAGCGCTGGGCGACGACGGTGTTGACCGCCCCGACCACCTGGGCGAGAGGATCGATGAGGTCGAGCATCGGCATGATGGCCTGCTTGTGGGGCATCGTCACCGACAGCCCCGCCCAGGCGGGCTCCTCGCCCGCGGGGGCGCGCAGGGCGTCGACGAGGCCGGCCAGCTCGCCGGGCGCTACCCGGAGCGCCTCATAGGACCAGTCGGCCAGGCCGAGGCCCTCATAGGCGGCGCGGTGGAGCGCGGGGGACAGCGAATGGGCGATGGGATCGCCGATGACTGCCGCCCGGTGGGCGGGCGCGGGCGGCGCGCCCGCGGGGGTGTCGATGCGTGTCATCGGGTCAGCGGCCCTCCTCATGCCCGCCCAGCGCCCACCTGGTGGCCCGGCTCAGCGGGCCGAAGCCGGCTTCGGGGTGGCGGTGGCGGAGCTGCCGTTGCACACATCCGGGTTGGCCTGGCAGAAGGCGGTGAGTTTCTTGGTGTTCTCATCCTGCTCTTGCTTCGTCTTGGCGAAGAGCGTCTCCCCAGTGTTGAGGTCAACGGTGACGAAGTAGAGCCAGCCGCCCTCCTCCGGACTGGCGACGGCCTTGAGAGCCGCCTCGCCGGGGCTGCCGATCGGGGTCGGGGGCAGGCCCGTGTTCCGGTAGGTGTTGTAGGGGTTGGAGGCGTCGGCGACCTCTTCCTTGGAGGGCACGCCGCCGGTGCGCCCGAGCCCGTAGAGGATGGTGGAGTCCATCTCAAGCCGGCCGCCGGTCTCGGCGTCGGTCTGCGTCAGGCGGTTCTCCACGACGCGGGCGACCTTCCTGAAGTTCTTCTGGCTTCCAGCCTCCCTCTCGACGATGGAGGCCTTGATGAGGGCGTCCTCGTACGCCGCGGGATCGAAGCCCAGCTTTTGGAGGCGAGCGGCCGTGGCGGTGACCATCCTGGCGAAGACCTGCGTGACGGTCTCACCCTCCTTGAGGTCGTACGTGCCCGGGGCGAGCCAGCCCTCGACGTTCCCCTTCGCAACCTCGGGCAGGCCGATGCCCTTGAGGTCCTTGTAGGCGGCGTCAACGTCTTCCGCGCTAACCCGCATGACGCTCATGACCTTCTCCTTGACCTGGTCCTTGGTGAATCCCTCGGGGATGGTCAGGGAGTGGTCGGCTCGGGAGGCCGGGTCGAGCAGGGCGGCCACGGCGGAGGCTCCGGACATCTTCTCCTTGAGCGTGTAGGTGCCGGGCTGGATGTTGGCAGACTCCGAGTTGGCCTTGAACGCGTCGATGAAGGCCTTCGGGGACGCGACGACGTCGTTCTTGTACAGCAGATCGGCGATGATCTGGCCCGAGGCGCCTTGGGGGATCTCCACGACCACCGAGCCCTCGCCCTCACCCGGGTAGTCCGTCGCGGCGGAGTTCTGCGCGTGAACTCCGTGCAGCACCCCGTATCCCCAGTAGGCGCCCGCGCCCGCGCCAGCCACGACAACGCTGAGGATAAGCGCGGTGAGCACACGACGGCGGAAGCGGCGCCTCTTGCGCGCCTTCTCGCGCCGGGCCTTGCCGCGCCTGGACGGTGGCTCGACAGCCAGCGGGTCATCGGAGGTGATGCCGATCTGCTCGAAGAGGTCGTCCTGGCTCATCGCGAATCTCTCCTGGTCGGGGTGACGGTCTCACCGATCGGCGAGCCCGTGGAACGCTCGGCCTCCAGGGCCTGGTTGAGGATGACCACGGCGGCCGCCTGGTCGACGACGCCCCGGAAATCCTTCTCATGGCGCCCACTGGCGTGGAGCGCCTGATGCGCCGACACCGTGGAGAGCCGCTCGTCGACGAGCCTGACCATCACAGGCGAGATGGCCCGCGCGAGAGCGCTCGCCCAGTCCCTCGCGTCACGCGTGGACGGGGTCCGCTTGCCCCCAAGGGAGACGGGCAAGCCCACAATAGCCTCAATGGCCCCGTGCTCGGCGACCAGTTCGGCCGCCTCATCAATGTCGCCGCCGTAACGATCCCGCTTGAGCGTGACCACCGGAATGGCCAGGATCGCCTCGGCGTCGCACCTGGCGACCCCGATCCTGGCCTTGCCGACGTCGAACGCCAGGCGGACTCCGCTGCGCATGGCTCCCCCTGGGCTCAGGCGCCCAGGGCCTGGGTGATGGCGGTCATCGCCTCGGGGATGGCGGCGACGTTCTGGCCACCGCCCTGGGCGAGGTCCGGCTTGCCGCCGCCTCCGCCACCGAGGGCCTTGGCGGCCGCCTTGACGAGGTCCCCCGCCCTGGCGCCGGCGTCACGGGCGGCGGCGTTGGTGGCCACGACGATGACGGGGCGCTCACCTGACACCCCGGCGGCCACGATCACCGTCGGCTCCGCCTCACCGAGGCGCTCGCGGGCGTCGAGGACGAGGGAGCGCAGGAGGTCGGCGTTGGACACCGCGCCGAGGTCGGCGGCGGCCAGGCGATAGGCGCCCACGCGCCGCGCACCGTTGATCACCTCGGCGGCCCGGGCCGCCATCGCGGCCTGCTCGGCGGCGGCCAGGCGCTTCTCGGCGTCCTTGAGGCGGCCCATGAGGGACTCGATGCGCTCGGGCAACTCCTCGGGACGCCCGCCGATCATGGTGGACAACTGAGAGACGAGGGCGTGCTCCTTGGCCTGGAATCCGTACGCGCCATCCCCCACGAGGGCGTCGATGCGCCGCACGCCCGAGCCGATGGAGGACTCGCCCAGGATGGCGATGCGCCCGATTCGCCCGGTGGTGGGCACATGGGTGCCGCCGCACAGTTCGCGGTCGAAGTTGTCGCCGATGGTGACGACACGGACCTCGGCGCCATACTTCTCACCGAACAAGGCGATAGCGCCGGAGGCCTTGGCGTCCTCAAGGCTCATGGTCTCGGTGCGGACCAGGAGGTCCTCGGCGAGCTTCTCGTTGACGAGGGCCTCGATGTCATTGACCTGCCCAGTGGTCAGCGCCGTGTTGTGGGAGAAGTCGAAGCGCAGCCGGGAGGGCGAGTTCTCCGACCCGGCCTGCTCGGAGTCCGGGGCGACGGTGCGGCGCAGCCCGGCGTACACCATGTGGGTGGAGGTGTGGGCCCGGGCGATGGCCAGCCGCCGCTCGGCGTCGATCTCGGCGTAGGCCCTCTCCCCCACGGCGATGGTGCCCTCGGTGAGGGTGCCCCGGTGAACGAACAGGCCGCGGATGGGGGCCTGGACGTCGCCGACCTCAACGATGCCGCCAGCGGCCAGGCGGATGACGCCGTGGTCGGCGAGCTGGCCGCCCATCTCGGCGTAGAAGGGGGTGCGGTCCAGGACCACCTCGACCTGCGCCGGGGCGGTGGCCACCACCTCGGGCCGGCCGTCGAGCAGGAGACCGGCGACGGTGGCCTCGGCGGAGGCCTCGGTGTAACCGAGGAACTCCGATCCCCCTCCCATGGAGCGCTCGATGTCCTGGAAGAGGCGGACGTCGATGTGCCCGGTCTTCTTGGCGCGGGCGTCGGCGCGGGCGCGCTCCTTCTGCTCATCCATGAGCGAGCGGAAGGCGGTCTCATCGACATCGACGCCCTGCTCGGCGGCCATTTCCAGGGTCAGGTCGATGGGGAAGCCGTAGGTGTCGTGCAACTCGAAGGCGTCCTGCCCGCTCACCAGGGGCCGCGCGCCGGCCGTGGACGCTCGCTCGCGGGCCCGCCCGACGGCGGTGTCCAGGATGGTGGTTCCGGAGGTGAGGGTGCGGCGGAAGGCTTCCTCCTCGCCGTAGGCGACCTCCGAGATGGTCCCCCAGCGCTCCTCGAGCTCGGGGTAGGACAGCCTCATGACGTCCTTGGAGGCCGTCAGGAGGGTGGGCAGGGAGGCCTCGTCGACGCCGAGCAGGCGCATGGAGCGCACGGCGCGGCGGATGAGCCGGCGCAGGACATAGCCACGGCCGTCGTTGCCGGGGCGCACGCCATCGCCGATGAGCATGAGGGCGCTGCGGACGTGGTCGGCCACAACACGCATGCGCACGTCGTCCAGGTAGGCCGCCCCGGCCTCCGGGCCGTCGGCTCCCCGGCCGTAAGCGCGCCCGCTCATCGCCTCAGCGGCGGCGATGACGGGGTAGACCTCGTCGATCTCGTACATGTTGGGCTTGTCCTGGAGGAGGAAGGCGATGCGCTCCAGCCCGGCGCCGGTGTCGATGGCGGTGGAGTCGAGCTCGCCGACGAGCTCGAAGTCATGGCCCTCGCCCTCCCCACGGACGAACTCGTCGAAGACGAGGTTCCAGATCTCCAGGAAGCGGTCGCCGGCGGTGTCCGCCTCGGGGCCGCCGTCGGGGCCGTAGGCCGGGCCGCGGTCGTAGTGGATCTCGCAGCAGGCGCCGGCGGGGCCGGGCTGGCCCGTGGACCAGGAGATCTCCGCGAAGGGGAGCTTCTGCACATGGAGGGGGTCAACGCCGATGGTCTTGGTGAGGTAATCCCAGGAGACCTCGTCCTTCTCCCAGATGGTCATCCACAGGCGGTCGCCGTCCAGGCCGTACCCCCCGGCGCTCGTAGGCGTGGTCAACAGCTCCCAGGCGTACTGGATCGCCCCCTCCTTGAAGTAGTCGCCGAAGGAGAAGTTGCCGTTCATCTGGAAGAACGTGCCGTGGCGAGTGGTTCGGCCGACGTTGTCGATGTCGTTGGTGCGGATGCACTTCTGCACGCTGGCGGCCCTGGGCCAGGGCGCCGGCTCGGTGCCCAGGATGTAGGGGATGAAGGGGACCATGCCCGCCACGGTGAACAGGATGGACGGGTCGGGCGAGATGAGGGGCACCGACGGCCGGATCTCGTGATCCTTGGAGGCGAAGAAGTCGAGCCAGCGGGAGCGGATCTCGGAGGTGCGCATAGGGGTCCTCGTGCTCGGGGGTGATCGGTGCCCCCGCGGGTAGGTGGAGCGGGGACGTGGTTGGTTCCGGCCTGACCGGCCCGGGCCCTTCGGCCGAGGGCGGTCGGAGGACCGGGTTGTGCCCAGGAGCGAGCCTACCCCTGGAACGCGGGGTGCCCCGCACCGGCAGTCCGGCGCGGGGCACCCCGCACTGGGCGGGCCAGCGGGCCCGATCGGCTCAGCGGGAGTAGTACTCGACGACCATCTGAACGTCGCAGGTCACCGGGACCTCGTCACGCTTGGGGCGGCGCACCAGGGTGGCGGAGAGCTTCTCGAGGTCCACCTTGAGGTACTCCGGGACAGTCGGGAGGACGTCACGGTGCACGCCGGCGGCGGCGGCCTGGAAGGGCACCATGACCTGGGAGCGGCTGCGGACCTGGATGGTCTGGCCGGGGCGCACGCGGTAGGAGGGCCGGTCCACGACCTTGCCGTCGACGACGATGTGGCGGTGCACGACGGCCTGGCGGGCCTGGGCGATCGTGCGGGCGATGCCGGCGCGCAGGACGAGGGCGTCCAGGCGCATCTCGAGCAACTCGACGAGCGACTCACCGGTCAGGCCCTTCTCGCGGCGTGCCTCCTCGAAGACGCGCTGGAGCTGGGCCTCGCGGATGCCGTACTGGGCGCGCAGGCGCTGCTTCTCCTTGAGGCGGACGGCATAGTCGGACTCGGTGCGGCGACGGGCGCGGCCGTGCTCGCCGGGGCCGTAGGGGCGCTTCTCGAAGTAGCGCACGGCCTTGGGGGTCAGCGGGATACCGAGGGCGCGCGAGAGGCGCACCTGGCGGCGGGAGCGGGAGGAGCTCATGCTCGTCTCTTCTTCCTGTCGGAGTGATCGCACGCCACGGGCGGGTGCTCGTGGCGCGGGGTCAGCCACGTGAGCGGGCCAGGACCCCAGGGGTTGCCGCGCACGGTACGCGCCCGCGCGACGGCGACCCAGGAACACTAGCGGTTGGCGCTCGCCGCGGCGAGCCATGACCGGCCCGTGTGACCGGTTCCTCAGGCCCCGCCGCGCTCCTGGCCCCCGGCGCGGTCCGCCTGCCGGCGCAGGCGCTCCTTGAACAGCATGGTGAGCATGACGCACACGAGGAAGATGTTGAACAGGACGGTTCCGGCCGTGGGGCTCAGGGCGGCGGCCGCCCGGGCGCCCAGGGGTGCGGACACGACGGCTGCCGCGCCGACGAGCAGGCCCACGCGCAGGTCCACCACGGAGTGACGCAGGTTCGACCAGGTGCCGACCATCGCGGTGGGGATCATGATGAGCAGGGAGGTTCCGCGGGCCAGGAGGTCGCCGACGCCGACGACGAGCTGCAAGCCGGGCACGATGACACCGCCGCCTCCTACGCCGACCAGGCCGGCCAGGATCCCCGCCACCAGCCCGACGGCGACCAGGCCGATGGCGCCCACCGGGTCGAGGACGAGCGCGGCCTCGCGCACGGGAGAGCGCAACTGCTGGGAGATGATGACGCTGAGGGTGAATCCGACGAAGACCCACGGCAGGACCGCGCGGGGCAGGCGCCGCAGCAGCCATGTCCCCAGTCGCGCCCCGGCCAGGGAACCCACGCTCACGATGGCGAAGGCCTCAAGGGAGACCTGGCCGCGCTGGGCGTAGGAGACAGTGCCGACGGCGGCGGTGACGACGATGGCGGCCAGTGAGGTGGCGGCCGCGCGACGCTGGTCCATGCGCAGGACACTCATGAGCGCGGGCACGATGACGAGGCCACCGCCGACGCCGAACAGGCCGGCGAGGAACCCGGACGCCAGGCCCGTGGCGAGCACGAGCAGCGCGACGCGCGCGGGCGGGCGGGCGCTCATCGGCCAGGCCCGTCGTCGCCGAGGATGCGGCTCACGGCCTCAAGGCGGGTCGCGATCTGCTTCTCGAAGCCGTTGCCCGTGGGCTCGTAGTAGCGCCTCCCGTCGAGATCGTCAGGCAGGTACTTCTGGGCGACGACGGCGTGCGGGAAGTCGTGGGGGTAGCGGTAGCCCTCGCCGTGCCCGAGCCCGGAGGCGCCCGCGTAGTGCGCGTCGCGCAAGTGGGCGGGCACGGCGCCGCCCTTGCCGGCGCGCACGTCCGCGATGGCGGAGTCGATGGCGGTGATGACCGCGTTGGACTTCGGCGCGGTGGCCACGGCGAGCGCCGCCTCGGCGAGGACGATGCGGGCCTCGGGCATCCCGATCATGGCGACCGCCTGCTGCGCCGCCACCGCGGTGGCCAGGACCCCGGGATCGGCCAGCCCGACGTCCTCCGCCGCGTGGATGACGATGCGCCGGGCGATGAAGCGCGGGTCCTCCCCCGCGGCGATCATGCGGGCCAGGTAGTGCAGGGCGGCGTCGGGATCCGATCCGCGCATGGACTTGATGAAGGCGCTGGTCACATCGTAGTGCTGGTCGCCGGCGCGGTCGTAGCGCACGGCGGCGATGTCGGCGGCGCGTTCGACGTCGGCCAGCCCCACCACCGGCGGCCCACCATCCTCGGGGGCGCCGGCGCCCGGCGGCCGGGCCGCGAGGACGGCGCCGGCGGCCGCCTCAAGCACGGTGAGCGACTTGCGCGCGTCCGATCCGGCCATGCGCACGATCTGCTCCCGCGCGTCGTCGTCGAGCGCCACCGCCCCCGCGAGCCCCCGCTCATCGGTGACCGCCCGGGACACCAGGGCGCGGATGTCGTGGGGCCCGAGCGGGTGGAGGGTCAGCAGCAGCGACCGGGACAGCAGCGGTGAGACCACGGAGAACGAGGGATTCTCGGTGGTGGCCGCCACGAGGGTCACCCATCGGTTCTCCACGCTGGGCAGCAGGGCGTCCTGCTGGGACTTGGAGAAGCGGTGGACCTCGTCGATGAAGAGCACCGTCTCCTCCCCCGAGGCCGCCAGGCGCCTCCTGGCATCGGCGACCACGGCGCGCACGTCCTTGACCCCGGCGGTGACCGCGGAGAGCTCGACGAAGCGCCGGCCAGAGCCGCGCGCCACGAGGTAGGCGAGCGTGGTCTTGCCCGTTCCCGGGGGGCCCCAGAGGATGACGCTCGACACGCCCGCGCCACCCGAGCCACCGGCCGGCTCGACGAGCCGGCGCAGCGGGGAGCCCGGACCGAGCAAGTGCCCCTGGCCCAGAACCTCGTTGAGATCGCGCGGCCTCATGCGCACGGCGAGCGGCGCGCGCGCGTCGGAGGGCAGGCCCGCCTCATCGGTGCCGGCAGCGTCGAACAGGTCCACGGGGTGACCCTATCCTCATCCGGGCCCCGCCCCCGGGCGCGCGAGGCGGTTCCATCGGTGGAACAATGCCGCCATGCTCTCCTGGCTCGCCCGCCGCATAGTCAAGGACGCCTGGTTCGTCGTCGCGACCTGGGCCGTCATCGCCTTCGTGCTGCTCACCCCCGCGCTCGGCGGTGCCGGCATCGATGGGCTCTTCAACCGCCTCGGACCCACCAAGACCTCCATCGACGGTTCCCAGAGCGCTCAGGGCCAGTCCATCTACTCCGCGCTCCAGGGCGACGGGGTGGCGGTCACCCTGCAGGTGAGGGGCCTCGACCTCGACACCCAGATCGACGCGGTCGCGGCCGCCCTGGCACCGGTCCACGCCGACCTCAACGACCTCGTCGGCGAGGTGAACGTGGCCGACCCGTTCGTCGTGCCGGACCCCCTGGGGAACAAGGGGGTCCAGGCCTTCATCGCCCAGGACCACAGTGGCTTCCTGATGTTCGTGACCGTCAACCCCAACGGCCGCGAGATCGCCTCCCCCGATGACACCGCCTACGCCCGCAAGCTCCAGCGCGATGTCCAGCGCGTCACGGACCGTCTGCGCCGCGTGCCCGACGACCTGCGCCAGATCGCGCCGGGGGTCAGCGGCATCGTCACCACGGACGCCCTCGTGTCGGAGGCGGTCAACGACCAGGCCGCGGCCGATCTCGCGCGCGGGGAGGCCCTCGCCCTACCCGCGGCGCTCATCCTCATGGTCCTGGTCTTCGGGGGCTTCCTCGTGGCGGGCATGCCGCTGCTCGGCGGGATCACCTCGATCGTCTCGAGCCTGGGCGTGCTCTGGCTCGCGAGCCTCATGGTGGATCTGGGAGGGCTGGAGGTCACGGTCATCACGATGATCGGCCTGGGCCTGTCGATCAACAACGCCCTGCTCATGACCGTCCGCTTCCGCGAGGAGCTCGGACTCGGGCGCGCCGATCCGCGGGCGACCGCGCCCCCCGCCGCCCGCAGCCGACGGCGCCGCACCGGGCGCCGCGACCCGCTCATCGCCGAGGCCATGGAGCGCACGATGCTCACGGCCGGGCGAACGGTGCTCGTGACCACCGCAGCGGTGGCGCTGCCGCTGGCGGCGCTGGTGTCCGTGGGCGCCCCCTCACTGCGGGTGACGGCGATCGCGGGGGCGGTCGTCGTGGCGCTGGCCGCACTGTCGGCGATCACGCTCGTCCCCGCCGCGCTCGTCCTGCTCCACGGATTCATGTCCAGGCCCCCATTGCTCAGCCGGGTGCCGGTGCTGCGCGCCCTCGCCCACCCGGTCGACGGCTCCTCCCGCGACGACGGCGCCTTCGCGGCGCTCGCGCGCGGGGCGCAGGCCCGCCCCTGGCCGGTCCTTGCAGCCTGTGCGGCCCTCCTGGCACTGCTGGCGTGGCCGCTGGCGCACCTGCACCCACTGGTCTCCGATCGCGAGCTCCTCCCCCCTAATGCCGACCAGCGGGTGTACCAGCGCGTCCTGGAGGAGCAGTACCCCAACCTCGCCGCCACCGATGCCGTGCTCATCATGCAGGCCACCGGGGATTCCGCGAAGTCGTTCATCGACGAGCAGGTGGCCCACGCGCCCGGGGTGTCCAGCGTGACGCAGACCAAGGCGGGCCAGTACACGGTGGCCTACCTCAGTTTGGAGGGCTCGGCATCATCGCTTTCCGCCGAGAGGGCCGTCGCGGCGGTCCGCGCGCTCAACCCGCCGGCGGACACATGGGTGACCGGCAAGGCGGCGACGCAGGTGGACTTCCGCTCCGCCCTCGTGGGCGCGCTGCCGATCATGATCGTCATCGGCATGGGCGCGGCCATGCTCCTCATGCTCCTCATGACGGGATCACTCATCATCCCGCTGCTGGCGCTCCTGACCACGGCCCTGTCCCTGGCGGCCTCCCTGGGCGCGACGACCCTCCTGATCCAGGACGGCCACCTGGCGGGCGCCCTGGGCGTGACGCCGATCGGCGGCGTGGAGGGCTACGCCGTCGCCACGGCGCTCGCCCTGGGGGCCGGGCTCGCCATGAGCCGGGAGCTCATCATCCTGACGCGCATGAGGGACCGCAGGGCGCGCGGTGAGCGGGGCGACGCCGTGGTCGCGGCCGGCCTGCAGGGCACCGGGAGGATCCTCTCAGTGGCCGGAGCGGTCCTCCTGGTGGTCCTCGTCAGCTTCACCACCGGCAGGCTCATCGCGATCAAGGAGGTGAGCCTCATCCTGGCACTCATGGTCGTCATCGACGCGGTGATCGTGCGCCTCCTCCTGTTCCCCGCGGCGATGAGCCTGCTGGGCCCGCGCGCCTGGTGGGCTCCGCCCTCCCTGCGGCGCTGGGCGGACGTCAGGGCGGGCGGCGGCTCATGGGCGCCGGAGCAGAGCGCTGACGCCCACGAGACCGAGGGCGCCGGGGCGATTGAGGATGCTCGGGAGCCCGGCGCCGGCGATGAGTCAGGGGCCGCCGAGTCAGGGGCGGCTAAGACAGGGGTCGCCGAGTAGGACGACGGCGCGGGGCGATTCGGCGCCCGCGTCAGATGAGGCCGGGGTCTCCCGAGCCCTGGCGCACGACCTCGGGGACATCCGACGTGAGGTCCACGACCGTCGTCGGCTCGACCGAGGCGACCTCGCCCTCGATGACGACGTCGATGAGGTGCCCGAGGCCCTCCTCGACCTCCCAGCCGTGCGACTCAGGAACGGTCCTGCCCGGCCGGATGAGGGTGGAGGAGAGGATCGGCGCGCCGAACTCGGCGACGAGGGCCTGGGCCACGGGGTGGTCGGGGATGCGCACGCCCAAGGTGTGCTTCTTGGCGTGGAGGGTCATCCGGGGCACCTCCTTGGTGCCCTTGAGGATGAAGGTCCAGGGGCCGGGGGTGAGCCGCTTGATAAGGCGGAACGCGTTGTTGCCGACGATCGCCAACGGGCCGACCTGGGCGAAGTCGGCGCACACGAAGGTGAAGTTGTGCTTGTCATCGAGCTGGCGGATGGCGCGGATCCGGTCCAGGCCCTCCTTGTTGCCGGGCGCGCAGGCCAGGGCGTAGCCGGAGTCGGTCGGATAGGCGACGAGGGCGCCGGAGCGGAGCCGCTCAACGACCTTCGTGATGAGACGGGCCTGGGGGTTGACCGGGTGCAACTCGATGTAGCGCGACATGTGACCATTGTGCTCCTCCCCCATCCGATCCGGGGCGGATCCGGGCGGGAGGAGCCGACGAAGCATCGCATGAATCGAATTGCATATACGCGCGGGTTGATATAAAATTCCTCGTATGCGGCAGGTTGTGGTGCTTGAGGAGGACTCAGCGGTCATCCGTCTGTTCAAGGCGCTGGCGAATCCCGTTCGGGCCACGATCATCCATCGCCTGACCCAGGGCAGCGCAGATGTCACCGAGCTCGTCGAGCTCACCGGCGTCTCCCAGCCCCTCGTCTCCCACCACCTGCGAGTCCTTCGCGAGGCGCATCTCGTCGAGGCGCGGCGCGACGGCAGGCGGCAGAGCTACTCGATCATCGATGAGCACGTCGCCCACATCGTTCTCGACGCCATCAAGCACACCAAGGAGCATGACCATGACTGCCACCATTGAGCACCGTCCCGCTGAGGCCCACAACCACACCCACGGCCCCGACTGCGGCCACCTCGCCGTCATCCACGGGGACCACGTCGACTACATCCACGACGGCCACGCCCACCGCGAGGACGGCGGCCACTACGACGAGTGCGCCGCGTGCCAGTGCGAGCACTGCTCGGATGCCTGCGCCGTGTGCGAGTGCGCGGACTGCGCCTGCCCCACCTGCAACCACAACACCTGCCAGTGCGAGCACTGCTCGGACTCCTGCTCCTCGTGCGCCTGCGCTGACTGCGCCTGCCCCACCTGCGCCCACGCGGCCTGAGGACGGCTCCTCGCCCACCGCATGTCAAACCGCGGCGGGCGGCGCGGATTCGCGCCGCCCGCCGCGGTTCTCCGCGTGGGGATCCTCCTCAGGTCAGTCCTTGTCGCCGGGGACGGCGTCGACACCGGCCTCCTTGCGCTGCTCTGCGGTGATCGGCGCGGGGGCCTCGGTCAGGGGGTCGTAGCCGCCCCCGGACTTGGGGAAGGCGATGACATCGCGGATCGACTCGGCCTTGGTGAGCAGGGAGACGATGCGGTCCCAGCCGAAGGCGATACCGCCGTGCGGCGGGGCGCCGAACTTGAACGCGTCGAGCAGGAAGCCGAACTTCTCGTGGGCCTCCGCCTCCCCGATGCCCATGACCTTGAAGACCCGCTCCTGGACGTCGGGGCGGTGGATGCGGATGGACCCGCCGCCGATCTCGTTGCCGTTGCACACGATGTCATAGGCGTAGGCCAGGGCGTTGCCCGGGTCGGTGTCGAAGGTGTCGAGGCACTCAGGCTTGGGCGAGGTGAAGGCGTGGTGGACGGCGGTCCAGGCCGAGGCGCCCAGCGCGACATCACCCTCGGCGCGGGCCTCCGCGCTCGGCTTGAACAGCGGGGCGTCGACAACCCACACGAAGGACCAGGCGTCGGGATCGATGAGCCCGCAGCGCTTGCCGATCTCGACGCGGGCGGCGCCCAGGAGCGCGCGCGAGGAGTCGACGGGGCCGGCGGCGAAGAAGATGCAGTCACCGGGGGCCGCGCCGGCGGCCCGGGCGAGGCCGGCGCGCTCGGCGTCGGTGATGTTCTTGGCGACGGGCCCGCCGAGCTCGCCGTCATCGCCCACGGTGACGTAGGCCAGGCCCTTGGCGCCGCGCTGCTTGGCCCAGTCCTGCCAGGCGTCGAAGGTGCGGCGCGACTGGGAGGCGCCCCCGGGCATGACGACGGCGCCCACGTAGGGGTTCTGGAACACGCGGAAGGTGGTGTCCTTGAAGTAGTCGGTGAGCTCGACGAGTTCAAGGCCGAAGCGGAGGTCGGGCTTGTCGGTGCCGTAACGCTCCATGGCATCGGCGTAGGTCATGTGCGGGATGGGGGTGGCCAGTTCGTGGCCGATGAGGGCCCACACCTCCTTGAGCACGTCCTCCGCGACCTCCATGACATCGCCCTGCTCGACGAAGGACATCTCAATGTCGAGCTGGGTGAACTCGGGCTGGCGGTCCGCCCGGAAGTCCTCGTCGCGGTAGCAGCGGGCGATCTGGTAGTAGCGCTCCATGCCGGCCACCATGAGCAGCTGCTTGAACAACTGGGGGGACTGCGGCAGGGCGTACCAGGAGCCGGGGGCCAGGCGGGCGGGCACCAGGAAGTCGCGGGCGCCCTCGGGCGTGGAGCGGGTGAGCGTGGGGGTCTCGATCTCGACGAAGTCATGGCGGGCCAGGACTGCGCGCGCGGCCTGGGACACCTTCGAGCGCAGGCGGATGGCGCGCTGCATGGGCGTGCGGCGCAGGTCGAGGTAACGGTGCTTCAGGCGCGCCTCCTCACCGACCTGCCCGGCGTCCTCGGCGTGGTCGGAGACCTGGAAGGGCAGGGGGGCTGCGGCGTTGAGGACCTCGACGTCGGTGACGACGACCTCGATCTCACCGGTGGGGAGGTTGGGGTTGGCATTGCCCTCGGGGCGGGCGCTCACCTCGCCTGTGACAGCCAGGACGTACTCGGCGCGCAGGTCGTGGGCGATGTCCTCGCGGATGACGACCTGGGCGATGCCCGAGGCATCGCGCAGGTCGATGAAGGCGACGCCCCCATGGTCCCGGCGGCGGTCCACCCATCCGGCGAGGGTGACCGTGGTGCCGATGTCGGAGGCGCGCAGTGAGCCCGCGGTGTGGGTTCGCAGCATGGAGCTGGGTTCCTTCCCATTCGGGGCACTGAGACCGGTGCCCGTCGGGGCGCACCGCGAGACGGGCGGGCGCCGGGGGCAAGCCTACCCAGCCGGCGGGGCGTCAGTACTCAGGGATGGCGGAGTCGTTGCGACGGCGCTGCCTGGCCAGGATCCAGCGGTTGGTCCCCACGGTGGCGGCGAGGATGACCAGGAGGACGGACAGGCCCAGGACGCAGGCCCCCACCACGGGGAAGGAATCCTCCTTGACCTCGACCGGCGAGGTGTCGCCGGGGTCGCTGCTCGGCTCGGCGATGGCTGGCGCGGTCGTCCCGGGGGCCCCGGTGGGGCTGCTCGTGGCCCCGGGGCTGTGGGACTCTCCTGGTGAGGCGGACGCCGCCGGCGCGGTGGGGGCCTCACCGCCGATCACGGTGACGGCGCCGACCGTGAAGTACGGGCTCTTGTTGGTGTAGTCCGCGGTGCGGACCGTGGAGGTCGGCACGTCCGGGCCGCCGATGACGCGGAACCGCAGCCAGTGGGTGCCCGGCGGGACGTAGGCGGGGAGCTCGAAGGCGCCGGAGTACGTGCCGTCTGGCTGGACGGTGAACTGGGCGACCGCGCCTCCCGACGGCGAGCCGGTGCTCGCGGCGGGGCTCTGCTCGGGCCCGACGGCGCCGTCGTCGATGAGTATCTGCACGATGGCCCCGGGTGGGAATCCGGAGAGGGTGTAACTCAGCGAACCGCCCGAGGCGATCGTCGAGGGGCTGACGGTCGATGCCGTGCCTGTGGTTGATTCTCCGCCGATGAAGTCCGCGGCAGCCGCCGGAGGGGCGGTGGTGGCGCCCACGGCCGCGGCCGCGCCCAGGGAGAGCATCACCGCCAGTGCGACGGCGCTCCCCAGGCGAGGCCTTCCCATTCGCCCTGTGCTCACTGGACTGGGCGCCTCGCGCGCGGACGGGCCAGGAACATGTAGGCGGCCGCGCCCGCGGTGAGGATCCCGGCGGCGCTGATGAGCATCCAGTCGTCACCGCCGAGGACGGCCTCCTTGACCGGGGCTCCGTTCGCCTTGTCCATGAGATCGGTGTTGACCGTGTCCGTGCGGGCGATCTCCAACTGGACCCATCCCAGGAGCTGGGAATCGCGGCCCGCGATCGCAAGCTTGTGGGATCCGGCGTCGATGTTGGAGATGTCAACCTTGACGGAGTTGGAGTGGTCGACCTGGACCCACCCGGCGCTCTTGCCACCCGGGTAGAGGAAGACCGCGACCCAGTCGCCCTCCTTCGCCTTGTCCTTCGGCAGAACGAGGCTGACGCGGTCGCCCTGGCGCCCGCCGGACAGGGAGCCGGCGTTGTCGGCGGTCAACTGGCTGCCGTCGGCCACGGGGCTGCGGGGCGGGTCCGAGGGCTTGGGCTCAGTGGGCTGAGCGGACGGGCTCGCGCTCGGCGAGGCCTCGGGCTGCGCGGGGGCGGGCTCCTGCCCGGGCGCGGCGGGCAGGGTGGCGGTGATGGTGGGCGGCGCCACGGGGGCCGCAGGCTCGGCCGCGGGCCCCTCCGGGCGGGCGCCCGGGACGGCAGGCGCCTCGGGCACGGGCTCCGGGGCGGGCGCCTCGGGAGCCGGGGCCTCCGGCGCCGGGGGCACGGGCTGCATGGTCGGGGCCGTGGTCGGCTCCGCCGTGGGCGCGGGCTTGGGATCAGCGGTCGGAGCCGGAGCCGTGGGGTCGGCGGTCGGCGCCGGGGGCGCGGGCTTGGGGTCGGCGGTCGGCGCCGGGGCCGTGGGGTCAGTGGTTGGCGCCGGGGGCGCGGGCTGCGTGGTCGGGGCCGTGGTCGGCTCCGCCGTGGGCGCGGGCTTGGGATCGGCGGTCGGCGCCGGGGCGGTGGGCCCGCTCGTGGGAGCGGGAGTGCTCGGCCGCGCGGTGGGCGCGTTGGTCGGCCGGGGAGCGGGCGCGCCCCCCGGGACGAAGGAGAACAGCCTCGACTCGGCCACGCCACCATCGGGCGAGGAGACCCGCAGGCGGAACCACCCGTTGTCCACAAGATCCTTCGTGGTCAGGTGGAAGAGGGACTCAGCGTCGATCATGGTGGAGAACGCGCCGTTCTCCATCTTGACCGGAATCGTGGCCTTGCGGTCGATCGCGCCCCCGCCACCGCGCAGGGCCACCGTCATGTTGACGGTGCCGTTGAGGGCATTGCCCTTCGCGTCGGCCCAGTTCGAGCCCTTGAAGGCAAGCGCCGTCGTGCCGAAAGAGCCCCCATCGCCCAGACTGAGCCTGGGCTTCCCGGTGATCGCCCGAGGCGACGCCGCGGCGCTCGCGCTGGGAGAGGCGGACGGAACGCCGGAAGGCGACGCCTCAGGGGCCCCGTTAGCCGTGGCGGACGGGGAGGCTGACGGCGACGCGGAGGGTGACGCGCTCGGCGCGGCCGACGGGGAGGCGGTCGGCTCAGCGGACGCGGATGGCGACGGCGAGGCGGTGCCGCTCAGCGAGGGCGCCGCGCTGGATGTGGCGGAAGGAGCCGGAGGCGCGGGCGTCGGGGACTCGCCCGGGGCCGGCGTCGTGGCCTCGGGAGCGGGCGTCCTACGAGGGAACCCCTCAAGCCGCGGGGCCGGGCTCGGCGCCGCCGTCGCACGGCGAAGGTTGTTGACCCGCGGTCCGCCCATGGGGGCCGGAGCCGGATCCACGGCATCGGAATCGGCCGCGGCCCTCAGGGGCTCCGCAACGCCGGCAGGGGCATCGGCGAGTGCCTCGACAGCATCCCCGGAACGACCGACGATCTGGTCGATGGGGCGGTTGACCCGGGGGGTGGAAGCCTTAGCGCCGTCCACGGCGGCAGGGGCCGCCCCGGGGGCCTGAGCAGCCTTCGGGCCGAGCTCATCGGCTCCGGCGGTGGGGCTCACGGCGATAGAGCCGAGGCCGAGGCCCGCGGTGAGGACGATGCCCAGCGCCGCGGGTAGGACCATCGCGGCGCGGGTGGGCTCGAGGCCCGGACGGCACAGGGATCGGGACATCTCGGCGGGTGCGCTTCCTGTCTCAGGCGGGCCCGCCGTCTCCGACGGGCCCGGGAACGTCAAGACCGCTCGGGGCTGCGGTCATGTGGGTACATCCTTATATTACCGTCCGAGCTGCGCCATTGACGTGATTCCGCGGCAGATCAACTTCCGAGCGAAGGCCGATCGTCAGCGAGTCGTCGTCGACCAGGCGATTCTCTCACCGAGAGCTTGGCACATACCCGCAGGTGAGGAATGATGCAACTCGACTCCAGGCGCACCCCTGAGACCTATATCACTTGTGACCTGTTGCAGCGAGTCCCGGTCCCCCTCCCGCCCTCATCTACGCTGAGCCCAGGAGTGATCCGCGTCCTGAGAACCCCGTTCGGGACTCCCGCACCCTTCCCCAAGCCCCCCGGGCATTCCCCGGGCCCTGCCGCCCCGCGGCGGCCGGCAGCGCATGGGAAGCGGCGCGGACGAGTGAGCCCGTGAGTCTGTGCGTCAAGCCCCTCAGCGCGCCCGCGCCTTCGCGCGGCGGGCGCCGGTGGGCGAGTGTGGTGGGCCAGGTGCGGCAAGAGAGGAGGCCGACCGGCGCTCCCCCACACTCCGCGAAGGCCTCACGGCCAGAACCTGGGAAGAACTCAATGACCACTCAGAACCCGTCCGCCTCCGACGAGCACGGGCCCCTCAGCCTCGACGACCTCTTCAGCGCCTCCGAGGAGGGGGTCGCCTCACCCGCCGCGGCGCGCGCCCGTGCTCACGGCACGACCATCTCAGCACTGTCCGCCAGCTCGTCCGCATCAGCGCCCTCCTTCGACACCCCGGCCTCCTCCGACACGCCCGAGGACCCCGAGGATGTCGAGCACGAGGATGAGGAGGACGACGTCGACCGCGCCCTGCCCGAGGCCGACCCCGAGGACGACGCGCCCGACGAGGCCGAGCACGCTGACGACGGCGCCGACATCGACGAGGAGGAGGTCGACGGCCACGCGCCCTTCGATCCCACCGACGACGATGACGAGGACGAGGACTCCGCCCGCGACGATGGCGGCGCGCCGGCCGAGGCCACCTTCTCCGACCTCGGCCTGCCCGCCGACCTGCTCAAGGCCGTCACCGACATGGGCTTCACCACCCCCACCCCCATCCAGCGCGAGGCCATCCCCGTGCTGCTCGGTGGGCGCGACGTCGTCGGCGTCGCCCAGACCGGGACCGGCAAGACCGCCGCCTTCGGCCTGCCCCTGCTCGACGCCGTCGACTCGCGCAACGGCACGGTCCAGGCGCTCGTCCTGGCCCCCACCCGCGAGCTGGCCATCCAGAGCGCCGACGCCATCACCGACATGGCCCAGCGCTCGCGCGGCCTCGACGTCGTCGCCGTCTACGGCGGCGCCCCCTACGGCCCCCAGATCGGCGCTCTCAAGTCCGGCGCGCAGGTCGTCGTCGGCACGCCGGGCCGCATCATCGACCTCATCGAGAAGGGCGCGCTCGTCCTGGACGCGGTGAAGTACTTCGTCCTCGACGAGGCCGACGAGATGCTGCGCATGGGCTTCGCCGAGGACGTGGAGACCATCGCCGCCTCCCTGCCCTCCGGGCGCCGCACCGCGCTGTTCTCCGCCACCATGCCGCCCGCCATCGAGCGGGTGGCCGCCGAGCACCTCGTCGACCCCGCGCGCATCGAGGTCTCCCGCCAGTCCTCCACCGTCGACACGGTTCACCAGACCTACGCGGTGGTCCCCTTCCGCCACAAGATCGGCGCGGTGTCCCGCGTCCTCGCGGTCACCGAGGCGGAGGCCGCCATCGTCTTCGTGCGCACCAAGTCCACCGCCGAGGATGTCGCCATCGAACTGGCCGGGCGGGGCATCCAGGCCGCCGCGATCTCCGGTGACGTCCCCCAGCGCGAGCGCGAGCGGCTCGTCGAGCGACTGCGCGCCGGCGCCCTGGACGTCCTCGTCGCCACTGACGTCGCGGCCCGCGGGCTGGACGTGGACCGCATCGGGCTCGTCGTCAACTTCGATGTGCCCCGCGAGGCCGAGGCCTACGTCCACCGCATCGGGCGCACCGGCCGCGCCGGCCGCCACGGCGAGGCCGTCACCTTCCTGACCCCCAAGGAGAAGAGCAAGCTCCGCCAGATCGAGCGCCTGACCGGCACACGCCTGGAGGAGATCACCCTGCCCTCCCCCGCCGACGTCTCCGCGCACCGCGCCCGCAAGCTCCTGGCCAAGGCCGCCGCCCGCCACGAGCGCGGCCGCCTGGGCATGTACGCCCCGCTCATCGCCGACACCACCACCGAGCTGGACATCGACGCCGAGGGGCTCGCCGCCATCCTGCTCGCCCTCGCGGTGGGCGACGAGGGACCGCAGCGCCGCCACGACGACGACCGCCCGCGCCGGGGCCGTGAGCGGCGCGAGGTGAGCGTCGACGACGAGGGCGCCTTCGTCTCGGCCAGTTTCGAGGGGGGCCGCGAGAACCGGCGTCGCGAGCGCCCCGAGGGCAGGCAGGGCGTCGCGCGCGGCGGGCGCCGCGAGCACGAGGGCCCCGGCACCGTCTACCGGATCGAGGTCGGCCATCGCGACCGGGTCATGCCCGGCGCGATCGTGGGCGCCCTGGCCAACGAGGGCGGGATTGAGGGCTCGGACATCGGCAAGATCGACATCCTCCAGTCCTTCTCCCTCGTCACCATCTACGCCGACCTGAGCCCCGAGCAGCTCTCCGTCATGGGCCGCGCGACCTTCGCCGGCCGTGAGTTGCGCATCCGCCCCGATGAGGGCCCGGGCCACGGCTGGTCCAGCCCCAATGACCGCGGCCGACGCGGGGAGCGGGACGATCACGGCTTCCGCGGCGGTCGGGGCGAGCGCGGCGGGCACCGCTGGGAGGACCGCGGCGAGCGCGGCGATCGCGGCTTCCGCGGCCGCTACGACGACCGCCGCGGCGGGCACGACGACCGCCGCGGCGGGTACCGGGACGATCGTGGCGGCCGTCGTTGGGAGGACCGTGGCGCCCGTCGTTGGGAGGACCGCGGCGGCCGTGACTCGGGCTTCCGGGACGACCGCGGCTACCGCTCCGGGCGCGACGACCGCGGGGGCAACCGCTTCGGGGGCAACCGCGGCGGCGGCTACCGTGGGAACCGCGACAACCGGGGGCCCTGGGGCTCGCGGCGCGATGACTCCTGAGCGCCCGCGCTCGGGGAGACGCCCGCGCTCAGGGCGATAAGGCGTGATCGCCCCCGGCCGGAGCACCGGCCGGGGCGATCCGCGTCCCGGCCCCCAGGGCTTGACAGCCCCGACGCGCGGGTCAGCGCTGGTGGGGAGCTGGTTGGGACCAATCAGCGCTCGTGCTGACTGAGGCCCGAGGCCATCGCGCCCAGTTCGTCCCAGCGCTCGCGCTCGACACGCAGGGGCTCGATGAGCCGTGAGTCGACGACGGCGTCGGTCGCCTGCCGCAGGCGCCTCCTGGCCCGGGCCGCCCGCCGTCCGGCGCCCGCGCGCACGGCCGCCACGCCGATGACCCCCAGCAGGGCGCCGCTGGCCAGGCCACCTGCGAGGAGGACGACGGGCCAGGGCACGAGGCCCCAGCGGGGCGGCTCGACGACGATGAGCAGCAGGTCCCGCATGCCCCACAGCGCGACCAGCCAGAGTCCCCCGGCGATCGCCACAACCAGGGCGAGCCATTGGAGGGCTGAGGCGGCCGACCACCAGCGAGGGGCGCGCATCCCCAGGTCGGCGCGGGCGACGGCCGCGTCGAGCTCACGGCCGATCGCCTCGGCGCGCTCATCCATGCGCTGGAGCACGGCGTCCCGGGCCGTCCCCGGCAGGTGGGCGCTGGCGTCCGCGGCGAGCCGGTGCGCCTCGGTGCGCAGGAGCCCCACGGCCACGGGACTCGGCTCGGGCAGGGATGTGCGCGCGACGGCGTCGATGGGCTTGGGGCCCTCCCCCGCCCTGCTGGAGCGCGAAGGAGAGGCGCCCCGCAGGTGGAGGGCGGCGAGCGGATCGGCCCGGAATCGGCGGACCCATCGCACCGGCGGCCATCCGACGCTCAGCGCCCCGCGATGGATCGTGGCCGCGCGGACGGCGCTGGCGACGACCTCGGCACCAGCGGCGCGGAAAGCCGCCTCGGCGAGGCGACGGCCGTCAATGGGCGCCCCGGCCCCGCCGCCCCCGACGCGCTCGCTCAGACGGGTCGCGGCCCGGCGCGCATCGGCCCGCAGCCGGAGGACTGAGGCGGTGCGCGCCTGGGCGATGCGCTCCAAGGCGCCTCTGAGGGCATCGATTCCCTCGCCGGTGCGGGCGGAGACCAGGATCGGGGCGGCACCGGTCATGCCCTCACGGGCCAGGAGGCGGCGCAGGTCGGCGCTCACCTGCTCGCGTGAGGCGGCGTCGAGCCGGTCGGCCTGGTTGAGGACCACGAGGGTGACCTCCGCGTGGGCGGCCATGGGCGCGATGAAGTCCTTGTGGAGGACGGCGTCGGCGTACTTCTCAGGATCGAGCACCCACACGAGGGCGTCGACCTGGGCGGCCATACGCTCAGCGATAAGCCTGTGCTCGGGCGCGTCGGAGTCGACGTCGGGCAGGTCGAGGATGATCGCATCGGCGGGGACCGCCCCTGCCAGCGGCGCGACGACGCGATCATCAACGCCAAGCCAGTCCAGGAGCGCGGACGCCTCGCCATCGGCGCGCCCGCCCGGCAGGAGGGCGAGGGGGCGGGTGGTGGTAGGCCTGGTGACGGCGGTCCGGGCGATCGGCGCGCCGGCAAGCGCGTTGAGGAGGGAGGACTTGCCCGAGCCTGTCGCTCCGGCCAGGGCGATGACGGTGCGCCCCGGTGCCAGTGACGCCCGCGCGCCCGCGCGCGCGACGATCTCGCGGGCCTCGTCGAGATCCTCTCCGAGGCCGAGCCCGTCACCGAGCTCGATGATCCTCCCCAGCGCCCCGAGCGCCTCCGCAAGGCTCTGGGCCGCGGGGTTCTCGCGCGTGGCGCGCCTGGCGCGCTCGGGCCCGGCCCCGCTCATGAGCAGCCCTCCCCGGTGACGCCGCTGGTGGCCTCCAGAGCGGAGGCGGCGGTGCGCGCGGCTCGTCTCAACTCGGGGCCCGTGGGTGAGGGCTGGCGCAGGGCGGAGACCAGCGCCGTCGCCTGCTCGTTGACGAGCGCATGGACGCGGGCGTCGAGGTCGATCTGCGCGCGCTCGGTCATGGCGCGCATGGCCTGGTCGCCGAAGATCGCCTCCAGCAGCCGCTGGGCGATGAGGGCGGTGCCCCCGGCGATACCGACCTCTCCCCCCGTTAAGCCCCCGGTGTGGGCGAAGACGACGATCATGAGGGCCACGCCGACCCCGTTGACGCCCAGTGAGATGAGCCTGGCGGTGAGGCGCTTGTCGGCGCCCTCGGCCCGCACCAGGCCCAGGAGCTCTCCCTGCCACTCGTGGACGAGGGCAGTGGCCCGCTCGGTGAGGGCCTCCTGGCCGGGGAGCGCCGCGCGGGCGGTCTCCAGGGCGGGAGCGGCCGTGCCGGCCCGCTGCCAGGCTCGCTCAGTGGCGATCGAGGCGCGCTGGGCCTCGGCGACGATGAGGGTGGCCAGGGAGGACTCGATGGCGTCCTCGACGCGCTGGGCGGGGCCCGGCCGGCCGCGCAGCGCGGCGCTGAGGCGATCGCGGACGCGCCCGACGTGAGTCTCAAGCCCCTTGAGCATCCCGGAGGCGCCGATGTACTCCTGCCAGCGGGCCAGGACCTCGCCGCGCAGCATGGATCCGTCAGCGCAGGCGGCGCTGATCCGCCGCGCGGCCTCAGCGTGGGCGGTCAAGGCCGCCTCGGCGAGCTCGTGGCGCTCCTGGGCCTGGGCGTCGAGCTCGTCGGCCAGCAACTCGATCTGGGCCAAGGCGGCGCCCAGGGCCCCGGTGAGAGTCCGTCGGGCGACGCCGCGGCGGGCCTCGGCGTCGGCGGCCAGGGTGGTGAGCCAGTCCCGCAGGGGGGCGATGAGAGGGTCGGGCAGGAGGCCCTCGGCGTCCAGGGCGGTCTCGGGGATGGTGATGACGGGGGCCGTGGCGAGCCCGGCGGAGGCGAGGCGGCGCCGCAGGTCGGCCTCGACGTCGGCGGTGGCGCCGTCGGGGACGCGGTCGAGGACGACGGCGACGACGATGTCCCTCTCGGCGGCGGCCCTCAGGTGCTGCCAGGGGACGGCATCGGCGTAGCGGGCCGCGGTGGTGACGAACACCCACAGGTCGGCGGAGGCCAGGAGGGTGGCGGCGAGCTCGCGGTTCTCGTCGACGACGGAGTCGACGTCGGGGGCGTCCAGGAGCGCGAGCCCCGGGGGCAACTCGCGGCAGGAGCGGACCTCCAGCTCCCTCCAGGAGACGGGGGCCCCGCCGTCGTCGGGGGCGACCGGCGCGCTGGGCGGGGCGTCCTCGGGCACGCGCACGCGGGCCAGGGAGCCCAGGACCCTCTCGGAGGCGAACCAGGGCTCGTCGGCGGGGGCGTGGAGGAGCAGGGGGCGCCGCGTGGTCGGGCGGATGGCTGAGGCCGCGGCGACGCGCCTGCGGATGAGGGAGGACACGAGCGTGGACTTCCCGGCGCCCGTCGAGCCGCCGACCACGGCGAGCAGTGGGGCGTCGATGCTGGCCAGGCGGGGCAGGATGTAGTCACCGAGCTGGTCGGCGACCAGGGCCGCGCGCGCGGCGGCCTCGGCCGCGCCGGGCAGCGCGTAGGGCAGGTCGATGAGGCCCAGTCGCGCCCCCAGCCCCTCCAGGGCGGTGGTGGCCGCCAGGGCGCCGGGCGCGGCGGGCTCGCCGATGCCGTCGGAGTGGCCCGGTGATCCGGGCGGCGTGCCAGGGGTGGTCATGATGCCTCTCAGGCCTGGCCGCCGCGGGCCACGAGGCGCGGGGCAAGGTCATCCTCGGGGCACTGCCAGGTGGCGGCGTCGGCGGGAACCTGGTCCCCGGTGCGGATGTCCTTGACGGAGTCGCCCTCCCCGGGGGCGCCGGGGAACCAGACGAAGGGGATGCCGCGCTTGTCCGCGAAGCGGATCTGCTTGCCGAACTTGGCGGCGTTGGGGGCGGCGTCGGCGGGGATCCCGCGCTGGCGGAGGCGGTCGGCAACGGCGTCGGAGTCGGCGCGGTGGGCCTCGTCGGTGACGGCCACGAGCACGGCGGTGGGCACGGCGCGGGTGACCTCGATGAGGCCCGCGCCGATGACGCGGGCGAGGAGGCGGGACACTCCGATCGAGATGCCCACGCCCGGGAAGGTGCGCTTGCCGTTGGAGGCCAGGGAGTCGTAGCGCCCGCCGGAGCACACCGAGCCGAGGTCCTCGTGGCCGGCCATGAAGGACTCGTAGACGGTGCCCGTGTAGTAGTCGAGGCCGCGGGCGATCTTAAGATCGGCGATGATCGCTCCGGGGCGCCGCAGGTTGGCGGCGTCGAGGAGGCCGGCGAGCTCGGCCAGGCCCTCCAGGAGCGTCTCGGAGGGGGCGGCCTCGCCCAGGGCCGTGCGCACGGCGGCGTCGATCGCCCTCGGGCTGGTCCCGGTGATGGTGGCGAGGTCGAGGGCGCGCTCCGCCTGGTCGGCGCTCAGCCCGACCGCCTCGGTGAGCTCGACGGCCACGGCGTCACGGCCGATCTTGTCGAGCTTGTCGACGATGCGCAGGACCTCGATGAGCTCGTCGTCGCCCACGCCGATGGATTGGTAGAAGCCCTGGGCGACCTTCCTGTTGGACACGTGGATGGTGACCGGCGGGATGGGCAGGGCGGCCAGGGCCTCGTGCATGATGAGCGGGACCTCGACGTCGTTGTGCAGCGGGAGGGCGCCGTCGCCGACGATGTCGATGTCGGCCTGGATGAACTCCCGGAAGCGGCCGTCCTGGGGGCGCTCGCCGCGCCAGACCTTCTGGATCTGGTAGCGCTTGAAGGGGAAGGTGAGGGCGCCGGCGTTGTCGAGGACGTAGCGGGCGAAGGGGACGGTGAGATCGAAGTGGAGGCCGAGGCGCTTGGCGGGGTCGGCCTCCTCGGGGCCGTCGGGGTCGGCCTGGAGGCGGTTGAGGAGGTAGACCTCCTTGGAGGTCTCCCCCTTGCGGGCCAGCTCGGACAGGGGCTCGACGGCGCGGGTCTCGATGCTGGAGAAGCCGTGCAGCTCGAAGGTGGCGCGCAGGGCGTCCAGGAAGGACTGCTCGACGATGCGGCCCGCGGGCAGCCACTCGGGGAATCCGGACAGGGACGATTGCGCCTGACGCGCCTGGACGCTCGATGCCATGGCGGGCATTGTGTCATGGCGCGCTCGCCGGGTGGGTGGCGTGTCAGGCGTTGCGATCGCCACCACGGATCTTGGCCTCGGCCAGGTAGGGGTTGCCGTGATGCTCGTGCTCCATGGTGGTCACCGCCCCGTGGCCGGGCAGGAGGATGGTCTCAGGGGAGACAGCGCCGGCCAGGAGACGAAGGGTCGCCCACATCTGGACCTGGTCGCCGCCGGGCAGGTCGGCGCGGCCCACGGAGCCCTTGAAGATGACGTCGCCGGCCAGCGCCATGAGGTAGTCGCGCTCCTCATCGGCGTGGCTGGGGTCGTCGTCGATGACCTCGGCCTCGGTGAGGAGGTAGTTGTCCGCCAGGCGGGAGTTGAAGAAGAAGAGCGTGGAACCCTCGGTGTGGCCGGGGGCGGGCACGGCCTGGAGGCCGAGGCCGGGGAGGATCTCAAAGGCGGCGCCGAATCCCTCGGCGGGGAAGGCCCGGATGTCGGCGGGCCGCTTCCAGGCGGTGCCGGCCATGTCGGCGAAGCTCATGCCATTGGCCCTGATGGCGGTGGAGGCATCGGGGTCGTCGAGGCGGTGGAGGTCGGGCCGCGGGACGTAGACGGGGACGGAGGCGGCCGGGGTGAGCGGATCGGCGATGGAGAGGATCCCCTCATCGCGGGCGGCCTCGATGAGGGTGGCGGCGTCCCACACGTGGTCGGCGTGCCCGTGGGTGAGGAGGATCGCGCCGAGGGTGAGCCGGTTGGAGCGGAGCAGGGCCATCGCACCCCGCGCGGATCCCGCGCCCGGGTCGACGACGAGGGCCGGGCCCCCGGGGGCGGGGGCGAGCACGTAGCAGTTGGCGGCGAAGACGGGGGCGATCGTGCGCTCGAGGATCATGGGGCCAGCGTAGTCACCCTCCCCGGGCCGCTCACGTGATCATCGGCGCTCGCCGAGCGCGCGGAGGGGGATCGAGCGCGGGCCCCTACGCCGTCGGCCAGGCGAACTCCCAGCCGAGGGAGGCGCTGATATCCGCCAGCGCGGCCATCATGACCGGCGCCGCGAGGAGGGCGCTGGCCCGGGGCTCCTCGGGCAGGGCGGAAGCGGCCCGCTCGAAGAGCACCACCATGGGGCGCCCCGTCATCGTGGACTCCGCCCACAGCCCGTCCACCGGGCCGAGGCCGTCGTCGGGCTCGGCCCGCGCGATCTCCCGGGCCCAGGCTCGGCAGGCGCCCCGGGGAGCGGCCATGAGGGAATGACTGGCCCCGTTGCGCAGCAGCCAGGGCGAGCCCTCGGCAAGGAGCGCCAGGAGCCGAAGCGGGCGGACGGGGACGAAGGTGGTCGCGGCGATGCCCGCCCCCATGGGGTCGACCCGGCGCTGCGCCTGGAAGACCTCGGCGACGGCCGTGCGCAGATCCGTGGCCGTGTAGAGCACACCATGCCCGGGGTGATCGCCGACGGGCCCGGGATGCGGGTCCCAGCGCATGGTGGTCAGGGGGCCGTAGGAGCGGAAGTCGTTCCAGGCCGATGGGAACTCCCCCGCCGTGCGGTGGATGCGCCACAGCAGGCCCTGATGGGGGTGGATGTCCTCAGGCTCGATCGACAGCGGTGATGGCGGGCGACTGGGGTTCTTCGGCGCGTCGAGGGGCATGGCGGGAGTGCGGCGGCGCTCAGGCGGCGCGGGCGGCGGCGTTGAGGAGCGCGACGACGGCCTCGGCGCCGCCTCCGAGCAGGAGGTGGTCAACGGGACTGCGGCCGCCCAGCGACTCATCCGGCGAGGTCATGATGGTGGCGATATCGATCCCGGCCAGGTCCCCCGGCAGCCCGGAGACGACCTCCCCCAGGTGGGGCAGTGCCCGCCCGGCGGCGAACTGCCAGCGCCAGTAGCGCTTGCGCCCGCCCACCGCCGTGGCGGCCAGCGGCGTTGAGGCGGCGCGGTGGGACAGGCGGGAGGGGCTGATGCCCAGCTCCTCCGCGGCCTGCGCGGCCGAGAGCGTGAGCTCGAGGGTCCGATTGATGACCATCTCGGCATGGCCCACGGCCAGCCTCGCGGCGCTCCGGCCCGACCCGGAGCGCAGGCGCGCGGGCTCGTCCAGGCCTCCGCGCTCCACGAGGTCGGCGAGCATCGCCTCCCCCACGGCCATTCCCCGTGGCGCCTTGCGCAGCATGGCCCGGAGCTGGCGGGCGTGGGCCTCCTCGTCGTAGTCGAGGCCCTGCTCGGCGTAGACATCCGCGACGGTCAGCGTCATCTCACGCCCCCCCTTCCTCTCCGGCCCGTGCTCCAACGGCCTTTCGCGGCCCCCAGCAGCGCCCCGTGGCGCTCTATGGCCGCTTCGCACTGCGCAACCAATTCTATATAGCTGCGCCAAGATGCGCCAGAGTTCCTTCCGGGCGCGGATACCGGCCTGACCCGGGCCGAGCGGCGGTCATGGTCCGGGATCCTGGCGCCCCATCTGTGAGCAAAAGCGGTCGGGGCTCGGAGTTCAGTGATGTTGCGGGTAGGCTCGACGCGCTGGCGCCTCCCGGACCAGCGCACCACCACCCGGCCGTCAAGGCCGGGCGCGAACGGAACAGGGATCTGGATCCTCCCTCGCCCCGTCAACCACGAAGGAGCACAACGTGACTGAGCAGACGCAGCCCGCCGCCGAGCTGGAGCCCACCGCCACGTCCGAGTCGGAGCCCGCCTCCGCCACCACCGAGACCACCAGCGCCCCCGCGGGCGCGCTGGAGTCGGCCGCCGCCGAGGCCGCCGAGCCCGCCGAGCCCGCCCAGGCAGAGGCGCCCGCTGGCCCGGCAGCGGCCCGGGCCGCTGAGCCCGAGACGACGGGGGCCGAGGGCTCCGCCGAACCGGCCGCGCCCTCCGAGGCCCCCGGATCTCCGGAGGAGGCCGCCGCCGAGAGCTCCGGCGAGACCGCGAGCATCGAGCAGGCTGACGACGCTGACGACGCCGCGGAATCCGCGGCCTCCGCCCCGGCCGAGCAGCCCTCGCCCGCGGCCGCGAATGAGGCGCCGATCGACCCCGAGGAGGCCATGGACGCCGCCAAGTGGGGCCGTGTCGACGGTGAGGGCAGGGTCTACGTCCAGGACGGCGGCGTCGAGCGCGAGGTCGGCCAGTTCCCGGACGCCCCGATCGCCGAGGCCATGGCCTTCTACGTGCGCCGCTACCTCGATCTCAAGGCGACGATCGACCTCTTCGCCACGCGCCTGCCGCACCTCTCCGTCCACGACATCGACACGACGATCACCTCGATCGAGGCCTCGCTCGTCGAGCCGGCCGCCGTCGGGGACCTCGATGGGCTGCGCGCCCGCTTCTCCGCCCTGCGCGGGGTCGCCGCGGAGCGCCGCGAGGCCGTTGCGGCCGAGCGCGCCGCGGCCAAGGAGCAGGCCCTCAAGGACCGCACCGCCATCGTCGAACGCGCTGAGGAGATCAGTGGGCAGGACCCGGCGCGCACCCAGTGGAAGAACTCCGGCGCCGAGCTGCGCGCCCTGCTGGAGAAGTGGAAGGAGGCCCAGCGTCGCGGGCCGCGCCTGGACCGCCCCACCGAGGACGCCCTGTGGAAGCGCTTCAGCCACGCCCGCACCGCCTTCGACCGTCACCGCCGCCAGTTCTTCTCCGAGCTCGACGCCAAGCAGTCGCAGGTCAAGGCCGCCAAGGAGGCCCTTATCAAGCGGGCCGAGGAACTCTCGGGCTCCACGGACTGGGCCGGCACCTCCGCCAAGTACCGCGGGCTGATGGATGAGTGGAAGAAGGCCGGCCGCGCCTCGCGCAAGGAGGACGACGCCCTGTGGGCGCGCTTCCGTGCCGCCCAGCAGGTCTTCTTCGACGCCCGCAAGGCGAAGGACGAGGCCGTGGACGCCGAGTTCGCGGAGAACCTCAAGACCAAGGAGGCCCTCGTGGCCAAGGCTGAGGCCCTCCTGCCGATCAAGGACATCAAGGCGGCCAAGAAGGCCCTGCGCCCCATCCAGGACGCCTGGGAGGAGGCGGGGCGCGTGCCGCGCTCGGCCGTGCGCCGGATCGAGGGGCGCATGCGCGCCGTCGAGGACGCGATCCGCGAGGCGGAGAACGCCGAGTGGCGCCGGACCGACCCGGAGACCAAGGCCCGCGCCGAGGGCCTGGCCGGCCAGTTGCAGGACTCGATCGCCGAGCTCGAGAAGGACCTCGCCGCCGCCCAGGCCGCGGGGGACGCCAAGAAGGTCGCGGAGGCCGAGGCGGCGCTCACCGCCCGTCGCGCCTGGCTCGACCAGGTCCTGCGCTCGGCCCAGGCCTGATCCGGGCGCGCGACACCTCAGGAACCGCCTGATGCCCGGCACCGATCGAGGTGCCGGGCATCAGCCGTCCCACCACCGTCCGCGCTAGGCCCCGCCCAGGTTATCCACAGATCCTCCGCGCCCCCTTCCGCGGCGCCGCGCGGGGGCCCAGCATGGTCCCATGGCAAGGCATCCCCACGTCCCCGCCCGCGCGGCTCTCGCATGGCTACGCCCCCGTCCCATCGAGCCGGCGCTCGGCGCCCTCCCGCCGCAGGACATGAGGGTGCTGCGCTGCCACGGGCTCGACGACGAGCTGCTCACCCCGCTCCTGGGCGGCCACTACCCCAGCGACCTGCTCACCTCTCCCCCGCTGCGCGCTCGGGCCCTGGGCCCCCATGTGCCGCGGGGCAACCTGGTCTGCGGCCCCAGTGCGCTGTGGGTGCACACCGGGCTCAGGCCGCCCGAGGTCCTGTCCGTGGCGGGCGTGGTGAGGCCCGGCGCGTGGCGGGGCCTCGACTCCCACCGCATGTCGCTGCCCTTGGAAGACCGGGTGGTCCTGGCCGGGGTGGAGTGCTCCACCCTGGAGCGCGCCGCCGTCGACGTGGCGAGGACCGCGCCGCCGACCCGGGCGGTCGAGGCGATCCTGGCGGCCTACGGCGCCGGGGCGACGCGGCGCGGGATGCTCCTGGCCCTGGGGCACTGCCGTGGCGGGGCGGCGCGCGGCCGCCCCCGGGCCCAGCGGCTCATCCTGAGCGTGGAGCGGGTGCTCTCCGAGCGCGCGGGGCGGCGGCGGGCCGCGCCGCTCGCCGCGCATCGCGGTTCAGGAGCCGTTGCTCCGGGCGCCTGAGGTGGTGCGGCGGGCCTCGTAGACGCCGTCGATCCTGCGCAGGGAGGCGAGGGTGTGGTCGAGGTGGCTCGCCGCGGCAAGTTCGACGACGAACCGCCCGGTGACCACGCGGTCCCTGGAGGTGGTGATCGTCGCCGAGATCATGTTGACGTGGTTGTCGGCCAGGACGCGGGTGACGTCGGCCAGGAGGCCGCCGCGGTCGAGCGCCTCGACCTCCAATTGGACGAGGTAGACCGAGTGCGCGTGCTCGGCCCAGGTCACGGGGAGCATCCGCTCGGGCTCGCGCTGGAGCTGGGCGACGTTGTGACAGTCCGCCCGGTGCACGGAGAGCCCGGATCCCCTGGTGATGAATCCGACGATCGGGTCCCCCGGCATGGGCGTGCAGCAGCGGGCGAGCTTGACGTAGACGTCGTCGGCGTCCATGCCCTCGACGACGACTCCTGAGTCGCCGCTGCGGCGATGGCTGGAGGAGGCAGAGGCCCGGGTGGGCAGGACGCCCTCGGCAAGGGTCTCCTCGGCGCCGGCCTCACCGCCCATGGCGGTCACGAGGGTGTCGACGACGTGCTGGGCGGAGATGTGCCCCTCGCCCACCGCGGCGTAGAGCCCGTCGATATCGACCTTGTCGAGGCTCTTGGCCACGTCCGTGAGGGAGTCATGGCTCATGAGCCGCTGGATCGGGAGGTCCTTCTTGCGCAGGGCGCGCGCGATGAGAGACTTGCCCTCCTCGATGGCCTCCTCGCGGCGCTCCTTGGAGAACCAAGCGCGGATCTTGTTGCGCGCCCGGGTGGAGCCCACGAAACTGAGCCAGTCCCGTGATGGGCCGGCATTAGCCGCTTTGGAGGTGAAAACCTCGACGGTATCGCCGTTCTCCAGGCGGGTGTCCAGGGGCACGAGGCGCCCGTTGACGCGGGCGCCGACGGTGCGGTGACCGACCTCCGTGTGGACGGCGTAGGCGAAATCAACGGCTGTGGAGCCACTGGGCAGGGATAGGACGTCTCCCATGGGAGTGAAGACGTAGACCTGTGAGCCGGCCATCTCGAAGCGCAGGGAGTCGAGGAACTCGGCGGGGTCCTGCGTCTCCTTCTGCCAGTCGACAAGTTGGCGCAGCCATCCCATCTCGCCGGCGTCCTCGACGCCGGTGCCGCCCGGGGCCGGTCCGGAGGCGTTGGGGTCCTCCTTGTACTTCCAGTGGGCGGCCACGCCGTACTCCGCCATGCGGTGCATCTCCGCGGTGCGGATCTGGATCTCGACGGGCTTGCCCCCGGGCCCGAGCACCGTGGTGTGCAGGGACTGGTAGAGGTTGAACTTGGGGACGGCGATGTAGTCCTTGAAGCGCCCGCTCATCGGCGTCCAGCGAGAGTGGAGGGCGCCGAGGACGGCGTAGCAGTCCCGCACCGAGTCCACGATGACGCGCACGGCGACCAGGTCGTAGATGTCGTCGAAGTCCTTCCCCCGCACGATCATCTTCTGGTAGATCGAGTAGAAGTGCTTGGGCCGGCCGGTGACGGTGCCCTTGATCTTGTTGACCCGCAGGTCCTCCTCGATCTGCAGGCGGACCTGGCGCAGGTACTCCTCGCGGGCCGGGGCCCTCTCGTGGACCATCCGCTCGATCTCGTCGTAGACGCCGGGGTAGAGGGCCTTGAAGGAACGGTCCTCGAGCTCCCACTTGATGGTGTTCATCCCGAGCCGGTGGGCCAGGGGCGCGTAGATCTCAAGCGTCTCCTTGGCCTTGCGGGCGGCGCTTTCGGCGGGGACGTACTTCCAGGTCCGGGCGTTGTGGAGGCGGTCCCCCAACTTGATGAGGAGAACGCGGATGTCGTGGGACATCGCGATGATCATCTTGCGCACGGTCTCGGCCTGCGCGGCCTCACCGTACTGGAGCTTGTCGAGCTTGGTGACGCCGTCGACGAGCAGGGCGATGTCATCGCCGAAGTCCGCGCGCAGCTTGTCGAGGGTGTAGTCGGTGTCCTCCACCGTATCGTGCAGGAGCGCCGCGGCCAGCGTCTGGGGCGTCATGCCGAGCTCGGCGAGGATGGTCGCCACCGCGACGGGGTGGGTGATGTAGGGCTCCCCCGACTTGCGCGTCTGGCCCTCGTGGGCCTTCTCGGCGACCTCGTAGGCGCGCACGATAAGCCCGGTGTCCGCCTTGGGGTGGTTGGCCCGCAAGGCGCGCAGGAGCGGGTCGATCGCGGGGGGCGTGGAGTGCCCCCGGGAGCCGAACCAGGCGAGGCGGCTGCGGACGCGCGAGCCGGGCACGATCGCGTCGTGCCCCGTGTCCGCGGCGCCCTTGGTCTCGGTCATTGCAACATCATAGCCACGAGGGGAGCCATGCATCGGACATCTGATGCCCTGGGGCCCGCCCGGGGCGGGATCCGCCCCGGGCGATCCCGCCTTCCCCGGGGGCGAGGGCGGGATCAGTGGGGCTCAGTAGACGACGACGGCGTCGACGTCCCGCCCGCCCAGGTGGGCCCTGCCGCCCAACTCGGCGAGCTCCAGGAGCATGCAGATCGCCTCGACACTGCCCCCGGCGCGCTCGACGAGCTCGATGGAGGCGGCGGCGGTCCCGCCGGTGGCCAGGACGTCGTCGATGATGAGGATCCTGTCCCCGGCGCGCACGGTCTCGGGGCGCAGCTCCATGCGGGCCGTGCCGTACTCCAGGGTGTAGTCGATGCCGATGACGGGTCCGGGGAGCTTGCCACCCTTGCGCACGGTGAGCATCCCGATGCCCAGCCTCACGGCCAGGGGCGCGGCGAGGATGAAGCCTCGCGACTCCAGGCCGGCGACGGCGTCGATCCGCCCCCGGTAGTGCTCGGCAAGGCCTTCGATGAGCTCGGCGAAGGCCGAGCCGTTGGCCAGGAGGGGCGTGATGTCCCGGAAGAGGACCCCGGGCTCCGGGAAGTCGGGGATCTCCCGGAGGTTGTCGACGACGAGCCGGGTGAGAGCGGCGGGCAGGGGTGGGGGGACGCTCATGGGCGCTTCTTCCTCCTCTTGGGCTGGGCGGCGTGTCCGAGGTGGTGGCCGGGGGTGAGGGGCGAGGCCTTGGGGGCGGCCAGGATCGCCTCGACGGCGTCCTCGTCGTCGCCGGCGGCCTCGATGCGGCTCCTGCGGGCCCGCTCGACGCGCTCGGCCTGCTCGCGCACGCTCTTCTCCCGACGCCCCAGGTCGACCAGCAGCGGCGTGGCCAGGAAGATCGAGGAGAGCGTTCCGGCGATCATGCCGATGAAGAGCGTCAGGGCGATGTCCCGCAGCGTCCCGGCCCCCAGGATGAAGGCGCCGACGAAGAGCAGCGAGGCCACCGGCAGCACGCCGACGATCGAGGTGTTGACGGAGCGGACGAAGGTCTGATTGACCGCGAGGTTGGCCAACTCGGCGTAGGTGGAGCGGGTCTGGGTGGTGTAGGAGGCGGTGTTCTCGCGGATCTTGTCGAAGACCACCACCGTGTCGTAGAGGGAGTATCCCAGGATCGTGAGCACGCCGATGATCGTGGCGGGGGTGACCTCGAACCCCGTCGCGGCGTAGATGCCGACGGTGACGATGATGTCGTGGGCCAGGGCGAGCAGAGCCGCGACCGCCATCTTCCATGCGCGGAAGTAGATCCAGATGAGGGCGCCGACGAGCAGGAAGAACAGCAGGAGGCCCCGCAGCGCCTTGTTCGTGACGTCAGAGGACCAGGTCGGGCCGATGGTCGTCGAGGAGACATCGCCCGCGTCGACCCCGTAGGCGGTGGCCAGCTCACTCGACAGGGCGTCGAGGTCCGCCTTGTCCAGCGCGGTGGTCTGGACGCGCACCGAGGAAGAGCCGAGCTTGGTGACCGTCGAACTCGCGGAGCGGCCCTGCTCGGACAGGACGGTGTTGGCAGGGCCCTCAGCGGGCGAGGCCAGGCCCGTGATGGTCACCTCCGAGCCGCCTTTGAAATCGATGCCGGTGTTGAGGCCCACCGTGCCGAGGAGCGTCGCGGAGCCGATGATGATGAGCGCGGCGATCGTGTACCAGATGCGCCGCTTGGCGATGAAGGGGAAGGAGGTCTTGCCGGAGTAGAGCTCGTTTCCGAGGGTGGCGAGGTTCTTCACTTCGACTCACCGTCCTTCCCATCGTGGGCCTGGGAGTCGACAGCGTCGTCCCCCTCGATCGCGTCATCCCTTGCAGCGGCGCCATCGGACTGACCGCGCCGAGCGCGGGCCTTGCGACGCGCCAGGGAGTCAACGGCCCCCTCGATGAGGGCGTCCCGGCCCTTGCCGTAGGCGGCGAGCGAGCGGGCGCCGAGGTGCTCGGGGTCGAGGCCGGAGAGCCGGTGCCCCTCGCCGAAGAAGCGGAAGCGAAGGATCCACACCATGAGCGGGTGGGTGAAGGCGAAGATGACGGCGAGGTCGACGACGGTGGTCACGCCGAGGGTGAAGGCGAAGCCCTGAACGCCGCCGACAGCCAGGGCGTAGAGGACCACCGAGGCGACGAGGTTGACGGCATCTGAGACGACGATAGTCCGGCGCGCGTGCTTCCAGCCCTCATCGACGGCGGCGATGAGGGTGCGGCCGTTGCGGACCTCGTCGCGGACCCGTTCGAAGTAGATGATGAAGGAGTCCACCGTGATGCCGATGGAGATGATGAGCCCGGCCACGCCGGCCAGCGACAGGCGGTAGCCGATAAGCCAGCTCAGCAGCGCGATGACGAGGTAGGTGCCCACCGCGGCGATGACGAGCGAGGCCACGGCCACCACCGACAGGCCCCGGTACTGCCAGGCGAGGTAGACGATGATGAGGAGGAATCCGATGAGACCGGCGATGAGGCCGTTGCGCAGCTGCTCGGTTCCCAGCGTCGCCGAGATCTGTTGCTCGGACTGGACGGTGAAGTTGATGGGCAGCGCGCCGAAGGAGAGCTGGTTGGCCAGCGTGTTGGACTGGGTCCGGGCCTGCGCTCCCTTGCCGATGTCGATGCGCACGCGGCCATCGGTGATCGGCGAGGTGACGGAGTCGCGGAAGCCGGAGGACATGATCGTCAGGCCGTCCAGGACGATGGCGAACTGGGCCTTCTGGGAAGCGGTGGTGCGGGCCGGCGCGGCATTGGGCCCAGCTGTGGGCCTCGCGGCGGTCTTAGCGGCGTCGCGGAAGCCCAGGAGGCGCTTGGAGACCTCGGCGAACTGCTCCGTTCCCTTGGCGTTGAACTCGACGGACACGCCCCAGTTGTTGGTGGGCCCTCCTTGCTCGGTGGTCTCAGTGCCGGAGACGGCCTTGTCGATGTCCGTGCCGGCGATGTCGGCGGGGCCGAGGATGTAGGCGGTGCCGTTGCCCCGCTTGTCACAGGAGATGACGGCCTTGGTGGGGTCCTGGGCCTCACCGGTGAGGTTCTCCGGGGCGGTGCAGTCGAGCATGGCGGCGTCGTAGATCATCTTCTCGGTGATCCACGCGTCCGAGGAGTTGTCATCGCTGGTGGACGGCAGGGGGTCCTCGCTGATGGTGCCGTCGCGGTTGACGTCGGCGGCCCGGGTGGCGACCTCCTCGGGCGTGGTCGGCCGGATGGTGGGGGTGGCGGAAGGACTGGCGCTGGGGGTGGCCGCCTCAGTCGGCGTGGCCGCCTCAGTGGGAGTGGCCGTCTCAGTCGGCGTGGCCGCGTCAGTGGGCGTGGCCGCCTCAGTGGGCGTGGCCGCCTCAGTGGGCGTGGCCGTCTCAGTCGGCGTGGCTGTGGCCTGCGCCTGCTGCCTCGCCGCCAGGTTGTTCTGCTGCTCCGCGATCCGCGCGGCGCTGACCTGGAAGACGCGGATGACCGGCCGGAAGTAGAGGACCGCCGCCTTGCGCACGAGATCGAGGGTGGCCTCGCTCGGGGTTCCGGGAAGCGCCACGACGATGTTATGCCCGCCCTGGCGGGAGATCTGGGCCTCGGCCACGCCGGAGGCGTCGACGCGCTGGCGGATGACCTCGATGGCCTGGTTGACGTCCTCGTCGGAGATCTCCGAGCCGTCGGTCGTGGTCGGCGTGAGGATGATCTGGGTGCCGCCCTCGAGGTCGAGGGCCAGGCCGGGGGTTATAGCGGTGCGCTTCGTCGCCGAGCCGAAGGCGAGGGCGCCGAAGCCGACGGCGAGGACGAGCAGCAGGAGGAGGATCCTGGTTCCGGGGCGCTTGATCTTCTTGGTGGGCACGGGGTCCCTTTCATCAGGTAGCCGCCTGGGCGGCAGGATGCGTCGGGTGAGGGAGGCGCCCGCCGGGCCCTGGGGAGTGGGCGACGCCGGGCGTTATGGGCTCAGGACTCGGTGGCCTCCGAGTCGGCGGTGGCCTGCTCGGCGGTGGCGTGGGCCGCGTCGTCGGCGTCATCAGCCTCGCCGGCGGTGTCATCGTCCTCGCTGGCGGAGGCGAAGGGGGGCTCCTCGGCGCAGACGATGGCCTTCTTGTTCCACAGGGACTCGTCGCCCAGCTGGGTGGCGAGCACGACGACGTCGCCGTCGACATCAACCACCTGACCGTAGAAGCCGCCGGTGGTGCGCACCCAGGTCCCCGCCACGAGGGCCTCCTCGCGGCGCCGGTCCTGCTCGGCGACGATCTTCTGCTGCTGACGGCGGGCGAAGCCGCTGAACAGCCACATGATAATGAGGAACGCGGCGAGCATGATCATGATGGACATAGGGACTCCAGTTCCGGAAGTGATCCGCAGCTCCTGCGGCGACGACGCCCCGATGTGGGGCAAACCGCACCGAGTCTAGGTCACCGCCGGGGGCGACGGGGTGGCCGAAACCCCGACCGGGCTGTGACACGCGCCCCGTTCGGGCCGGGGCGGCTCGGGACGAGACGCGCGCGTGACCGCGCCGTGGCCCGACTGTGCTCTTCCGCCCGGGGCGGACCCCTGGGGACGGACCCCGGGGACGGACCGGCCGATGGCCGCGCGGCGCTCAGACGAGCAGGGCTCCCTCGGCGGGGGGCTCCAGTCCGAGATGCGCGTAGGCGGCGGGGGTCGCGGCGCGGCCCCGGGGCGTGCGCACCACGAGGCCCTCGCGGACGAGGTAGGGCTCGGCCACGGTCTCCACCGTCTCCGGCTCCTCCCCCACGCTCACCGCGAGCGTCGCCAGGCCCACCGGGCCGCCGCCGAATCGGGAGCACAGGGCTTCCAGCACCTGCCGGTCGAGGCGGTCCAGGCCCAGGGCGTCGACCTCGAAGACCGCCAGCGCGGCGCGGGCGGCCTGAAGATCGAGGATCCCGGGGGTCCCGTGGACCTGAGCCCAGTCCTGGACGCGCCGCAGGAGCCGGTTGGCGATGCGCGGCGTGCCCCGCGACCGGCTGGCGAGCTCGGAAGCGGCCTCGGGCTCCAGGCCCACGCCGAGCAGGCCGGCGGAGCGGTTGAGGATCCGCGCCAGTTCCCCTGGCGCGTAGTAGTCGAGGTGGCCGGTGAATCCGAAGCGGTCGCGCAGCGGCGCGGGCAGGAGGCCCGCCCGGGTGGTCGCGCCGACCACCGTGAAGGGGGGCAGCGCCAGGGGGATGGAGGTGGCGCCCGGGCCCTTGCCGACGACGACGTCCACCCGGTAATCCTCCATCGCCAGGTAGAGCATCTCCTCGGCAGTGCGGGCCAGGCGGTGGATCTCGTCGATGAAGAGGACATCGCCCTCCTCCAGGGAGGACAGGATCGCCGCGAGGTCCCCCGCGTGCTGGATGGCGGGCCCGGAGGTGAGCCGCAGTGCCCCTCCGACCTCGGCAGCGATGATCATGGCGAGCGTCGTCTTGCCCAGGCCGGGCGGGCCGGACAGGAGCACATGGTCCGGGACCGCGCCGCGGGCGAGGGCCGCGCGCAGCACCACGGAGAGTTGGCCGCGCACGACCTCCTGGCCGGCGAAGTCCTCCAGGCGCTTGGGGCGCAGGGCGGCCTCGGCGGCGCGCTCGGCCTCATCCGCCCCGCCGCCCACAAAGCGGCCCGGCATGTCCTCAGCCACGGCGGCCACCGCCCAGCCATCTCAGGGCCGCGCGCAGGATCTCGGGGACGGCCGGGGCCTGGCCGGGGGCGGCCAGGCCGGGCCCGACGGCGAGGACGGCCTCGCGGGCGCTCGCCTCATTCCAGCCGAGTTGGACGAGCGCGGCGACGACGTCGGGGTGGGGCTCGCCGTCCTCGGCCGCGCCGTCGGCGGCGATGGGCTCGCCGCGGCTCGCGGGGGGCTCCGGGCCGAGCGGGGGCCCGAGCTTGTCGCCGACGTCGATGATGATCCTCTGCGCACCCTTGGGCCCCAGGCCGGGGACGCGCTTGAGGGCGGCGACGTCCTCGGCGGCGATGGCGCGGCGCAGGGCGTCGGGGGTGTGGACCGCGAGCATGGCCAGGGCGAGCTTGGCGCCCACACCCTTGGCTCCGAGCAGGACCCGGAAGCAGTCGCGCTCGTCGGCGTCGACGAATCCGTAGAGGGTCAGGGAGTCCTCGCGCACAATGAGCTCGGTGTGCAGGAGGGCCTCGGCGCCCACGCGCAA
The DNA here is from genome assembly GCF_009829695.1 of Actinomyces sp. zg296. Lineage (NCBI taxonomy): Bacteria > Bacillati > Actinomycetota > Actinomycetes > Actinomycetales > Actinomycetaceae > Actinomyces > Actinomyces sp. zg296. The sequence continues at coordinate 37,597 of NZ_VWPG01000004.1, read as the reverse complement.
TGCGGACAGGGTGGTGGGGGTGGCGAGGACGGCCAGGCCCACTCCCCCGGTCTCGATCACCGCCGAGGTCAGCGAGACCGCGACGACGGTGCCGCGCAGTGAGGCGATCATAGGCGGGGCCTCCCTTCGAACAATTGTTCGGATAGTAGCAGGGGTACGCGAGGCGGGCCCCGCGCTCATCCGGCGTGGCGAGGATCGACGGCGCCGGTGCGACGGGCCGCCGCCTGGGCGGCCGCCCACTGGCGCTGGGCGGGGGTCCGGGCGCTGGCGCGCACCGCTCCCCCGGCGGAGACCATCTCGGTGGCGCCGTCCGCCCCGGTGCCCCCGCCGCGCCAGCCATGGCAGATCGCCTGGGCGAGCGCGTCGGCGGCATCGGCGGGCTTGGGGGGCTCGGCCAGACCGAGAATGCGGGCGACCATGGCCTGAACCTGGGCCTTGCCGGCCACCCCCGACCCGGTGACGGCCGCCTTGGCCTCACTCGGCGTGTGCTGGGCGACCTCGATGCCGGCCCGGGCGCCGGCGAGCATCACCACGCCCATAACCTGGGCGACGCCGATGACGGAGCGCAGGTTGTCCTGGGCGAAGACCCTCTCGACGCTCAGCGCGCTGGGCCCCAGGCGGGCGATCCAGTCGTCGAGGGCCTCGGCGATGGCCAGGATCCGCAACTCGGGGCTCTGAGCCGGCGGGGTGCGCACGACGCCGACCTCGACGAGCCGGACGCGGCGGCGCGGGTCGATGTCCACGCAGCCGAGCCCGCAGCGCGTGAGCCCGGGGTCGATGCCCAGAACGCGCTGCTGGGCGACGGCGGCGCGGCTGGAGGCTGGCCGCCGCGCGCCCCCGGAGGCGCCGGCCGTGGCGCTCAGCCCTCGTCCGCCTCGAGCTCGGCGGCGACCTCGGCGGAGATGTCCACGGAGGTGTAGACGTTCTGGACGTCGTCGAGGTCCTCCAGGGCGTCAACGAGGCGCAGGACCTTGCGGGCGCCATCGGCGTCGACCTCGATCCGCGTGCCCGCGACGAACTGGGACTCCGCGGAGTCATAGTCCATGCCGGCCTCGGTGACGGCGGTGCGCACGGCGACGAGGTCCTGGGGCTCGGAGATGACCTCGAAGGAGTCGGCGCCCTCGATGACCTCCTCGGCGCCGGCGTCGAGCACGGCCATGAGAATCGTGTCCTCGTCGATGCCGTCGGCCTTGGCGATCTCGACGACGCCCTTGCGGGTGAAGTTGTAGGCCACCGAGCCGGGGTCCGCCAGCGACCCGCCGGTGCGGGTGAAGGCGACGCGCACGTCGGAGGCGGCCCGGTTGCGGTTGTCGGTGAGGCACTCGACAAGGAAGGCGACGCCGGCAGGTCCGTAGCCCTCGTACATGATGGTCTGCCAGTCGGCGCCTCCGGCCTCCTCGCCGCTGCCGCGCTTGACGGCGCGGGTGATGTTGTCGGCGGGGACGGAGTTCTTCTTGGCCTTCTGGATGGCGTCGAAGAGGGTGGGGTTGCCGGCGGGGTCACCGCCACCGGTGCGGGCGGCGACCTCGATGTTCTTGATGAGGCGCGCGAACAGTTTGCCGCGCTTGGCGTCGATGGCGGCCTTCTTGTGCTTCGTGGTGGCCCACTTGGAGTGACCCGACATGTGTTCTCCTCGGCGGTAGCGGACTGGCTCGGCGTCCAGGCCCTATGTCTCTGACGTGCCGCGAGTGGGCGCGGCGAACCGCGCATATCCTAGCGCGCCGGGGCCCGCCGCCCGCGCCCGCGCGCCTCAGGCCGCGCGCCTCGCACCGCGCGCCGCGCACCCCGCGCCGCGCACCCCGCGCCGCGCACCCCGCGCCGGGCGCCGACTGGCGCCCTTCCCCCTGACAGGTGCCGCCAGCACCGAGAGGAGCGGGCAGAGCGCACCACTCGGTGCTATTGGCGCCTCTCGCCGCGGGCGTACCGCGCGCCCCGCCGCCCGCGTGCCTCAGGACCTCTCGTGGATGGCGCGAACGGCGCCGTCCCATCCGGCCATGAGCTCGCGGGCCAGGATGGGCAGAGACTCGGGGTATACGGTCAGGCCCGAGGCGACGGCGTCGTCGAGCTCATCCAGACCCCACCAGCGCAGCGAGTCCAAAACGTCGCGCTCCATGTCCGTCCACCCGGCACGGTCGAGCTCGCCCAGGTGGCCCTCGAGGGCGGCGGTGTCGGGGCGCTCCAGGCGGGCGAGGTACATCACCTCGTCCTGGCGGCAGGTGACGAGGTTGAAGACGAAGTCGCTGGATCTCTCGACGACGGGCCCGATGAGCCGGTCGGCCGCCAGGCGGATGCCGGTCTCCTCCCACAGCTCGCGCAGCGCCGCCTCGCGGGGCCCCTCGCCGTCGGCGATGCCGCCGCCAGGGGTGAAGGCCCAGGCGCGGGCGGCGTCGGCGAAGTCGTGGCCCAGGACCAGGAGGATCCCCGGCTCGGGATCCTCGCGCAGGGCGATGACGCGGGCGGCGCGCCGGAACGGCAGCCCCTCGGGACCGAGTCGCCACTCCTCGGAGCCAAGCAGCTCCCGCCAGTCGGCGGGCACTCGCGCGGGGTCGCGCCCATCAGGGGCAAGGCCCGGCGCGCTCCGGGGCGGGGTCATGCGGGCCCCTCCTGGGCGGCCATGTCAGCGCTGCCCCATGTAGGCGGCGCGCGAGTCCATGACCCGGTCGAGGAGAGTCCTCTCGGAGGCGGCGAAATCGCTCACCGAGTGGCCCTCCATGGCGCCCTGGCGGAGATTGGCCAGTTGGACGGAGGCGGCCTGGAAGTCTCGCATGGCGCGCTTGGCGCCCGGGCCGCGTCTCCTGGCCCACCGGCGGGCGGCTCTGCGCCCAGCGGAGGTGGTGAGCATCGTGACCTCGGCCTCGTGGTACCAGCCGGACTGCCCGTACTCGCGCAGCCTCGCGCGTATCCGGAGCCGCTCACGCCAGCGCAGCACCAGGACGAGGGCGATGGCGGCGACGAACAGGGGGACCTCGACGATGAAGTAGAGCATGAGGTCGCTTGACAGCGCGCCGTTCCAGAAGGCGTGGAGGCAGATCGCCCCGGCCAGGCCCATCGGGGTGAGCCACAGCCAGGCCAGGCGCGAGCGCATCCGGGCCGAGGCGCCGATCGCCACACCGGTGCAGGCGGTGAACATGATGTGCGCGAAGGGCGACATGATGCCGCGCAGCACGAAGGTGCGGGCGAGGTTGTCCTGGTTCTGCAGGAAGTAGAGGATGTTCTCGGAGAAGGCGAATCCGGCGGCCACGACGGCCGCGTAGACGATGCCGTCGACGGCGCCGTTGAAGGAGTGCCGCGCGAGCAGGAAGATGAGGAGCACGCCCAGCCCCTTGGTGCTCTCCTCCACGAGGGGCGCGGTGATGACGGCGCTGACGTACCGGAAGTCGTTGGTGGCGCCGGCCAAGAGCATGGTGGCGCTCGTGTTGGCGACGAGGGAGACCGCCGTGGACACGCCCACTCCCCACAGGAATGCCAGCAGCAGCATTCCGAGCGGCTCGGGCTCCCAGCGGTCGATCCACCACACGGTGGTCAGCACGATGGTCAGGGGGACGAGCGCCAGGAGGGTCATCTGCAGGAGGCTGGAGCCGCTGGAGGCGATGGAGGCCAGCACGTAGAGCATGATGCCCGCGCCGATGACGCCGGCCGCCACGAGCAGTCCGACGACGACGCGGCGACGGCGGGCGCGGCGCATGGCGACGGGATCGGCCCAGTCGGGGGCGGCGGAGGAGGCGAAGACGTCCTCGCGGTGGGTGGGGCGGGGGGCCCAGGCCGAGCGCCGGTAGCCCGCGCGCGGCGCCCACCCCGAACTTCCGGGCGCGGTCATGCTGCCTCCTGATCAGGGGATGGCTCGGCATCGTCGTCGATGTCGAAGGCGCTGGGCATCGGGGCGTGCCCGGCCAGGCGCAGCAGGCGCACCACGGGGGTGGAGCGGAGTCTGCGGGCCTCGGCGACATGCGTGTTGTGGAAGCGGCGGGCCAGGACGACGCGCGCGCTGGCGCGCTCCAGGCGGCCGACGGCGTCCACTCCCATCTCGGTGGCGCGCAGCTCGGCCCTGGCCTCGCCGTCGACGGCGGTGCGGATGACCCGGGAGAGGTCGGATTCGACTCCGGCCCGGGAGCGCCCCGCGCTGCCCTGGGGAGGCTCGGCGGGGGCCGCCCTCCTGCCCGCGGTATCGAGGGGGTCGAGGCCGTCGGGGACGATCGGGGTCTCGCAGTCGAGGGCCTCATGGGCGGCGCGCTGGAGGAGCATCGCCGAGGCGGCGTCGAGCAGCCCCGTCGAGGCGAGGTCGACCGCGGCCTGCGCCCGGTAGGCCAGGTGCTTCTCGAGGGTGGCGCGCGCGCCGAGGACCTGCCGGTGGAGGCGGTCGACCCTCACGGCGATCGCGTAGAGCCTCCAGCCGAGGAGCAGCAGGAGGACAAGAGCGACGATGACCGCTAGGAGGATGGGGTCGAGCCCGTTCATGTGGATCCTCTCAATCGTCGAGCGCGTCCCGCAGGCGCCCGAGCGCGGTGCGCTGACCCGGGGCGACGGTGACGCGGGTGTGGGCGGTGGACAGCGCCATGTCGTAGACGTCGAGGACGGCGTCGGTCACCCGCGCCCAGTCGTAGCGGCCGACGGCCTCGGTGGCGGCGCGGCGACGGGCCTCAGCAGCCTCGGCCCGGGTGAGGACGTCGATGATGGCCCGGGCGAGGTCGGCGCTGTCGCCATTGGTGAACAGTGAGCCGAGCCGCCCGCCCTGGAGGACGTCGGAGAAGGCGGTGAGATCGGAGGCGATGACCCGGGTGCCGGCGGCCATAGCCTCGACGAGCACAATGCCGAAAGACTCCCCGCCGGTCTGCGGGGCGACGTAGCAGGTCGCCGAGGCGAGCATGGCGGCCTTGTCTTCGTCGCTCACCCCGCCGAGGAAGGTGACGGCGCCCCCGAACCGGGCGAGCTCGCGCCGCTGGTCATCGGCCTGACCGCGACCGGCGATGAGAAAGCGCGCGCCCGGGACCGCATCGAGGACGGCGGGGATGGCGCCGGCGAGCACGGCCAGCCCCTTGCGGGGCTCATCGAGCCTTCCGAGGAAGGAGATGGTCGGGGCGCCGGGGGCGCCAGCGAAGCGCGGGTCGTCCTTGGGGGCGGAGGCGAAGGGGGCGACGTTGACGCCGTTGGGAATGACGACGGCGTCGCCGCCGTGGTACTGGATGAGGGTGCGCCGGGCCTCCTCGGACACGGCGATGCGCGCGGTGATGCGCTCCATGAGGGGGGTGGCCATCGGGGAGAGCAGCCCCCGGGCCAGCGAGCGGTCCATAGCGGCGTGGAAGGTGCCCACGACCGGGCACGTGGCCGACTGGAGGGCGAGCATCCCGATGCTCGGCGTGATCGGCTCGTGGATGTGGAGCAGGTCGTACTGGCCGTCGGCCAGCCAGCGCCGCACCCGGCGGGCCACGCGCGCCCCGAAGCTGAGGCGGGCCACGGATCCGTTGTAGGGGATGGCGACAGAATCCCCGGCGGAGGTCATCCAGTCGGGCAACTCGATGTCCTCCGAGGCGGGCGCCAGCGCGCCGACGTCGTATCCCCGGTTGATGAGCTCGGTGGAAAGGTCCATGACATGGGCCTGGACCCCTCCGTGGGCGTCCATGGAATAAGGGCAGACGAGTCCGATCCTCATGCGGGTTCCTCCTGCTCCCGGGCGTGGCGCCTGGCCAGGCGCTCGTGGTCCAGATCGGCGTCGTAGACGGGTTGGAGCATATGCCAGTCCTCGGGATGGGCGGCAAGGCCGGGGGCCAGCGCCGCCACCCACGCCCTCGTCCAGGCGGTGATGAGCGCGCGGGCATCGTCGTCGCCCCGGACCCCCTGCCGGCCCTGGGGGGCGGGCACCTTGACGAGGGTGAGGACGATGCCCCAGCGCGCCCCGGCGCGGCGACGGCGCTCGCCGCTGAGGCGCTCGTAGTGGATGGTGGTCGCGTACAAGGGTGCTCCGAGGCGGTGCGCCAGGGCGGCGGGCCCGGCGGCCACGCGGATCGTGTGGCCGAGGAGGTCGGCCTCGATGCCCGCCGATGACAGGTCCCTGTCGGCCAGGAGGGCGACGAGGTGGCGCTGCTCGGCCGCAGCGGCGGCGAGCGGCTCGAAGACCCGCTCGCCGTGGCTCTGCCCGATGACGCGCATGCCGAGGGAGGAGCGGAAGCTGACGAACTGGTCGAAGAGATCGGCGGGCCTCAGGCGCTCGGCGACGGTGAGCACGCCGGCGAGCTCGGACGAGGCCCAGGCGCCGGCCAGGTCCCAGTTGCCCATGTGGGCGAGGGCCAGGACGACGCTGCCGCGCTGGAGGTCCTCGCGCAGCGTGGGGGGCAGGTCGGCCCGGACACGGGCGCGGATGCGCTCCTGGCCGGCGCCGGGCAAGGCGAAGGCCTCATAGAAGTAGCGCATGTAGGAGCGCATCCCGGCGCGGGACAGCGCGCGGATGCGGCGCCGCGGGGTGCCGGCGGGCATGATCCTGGCCAGGTTGCGCTCGAGCTGGCCCACCCCGCCGCGGGCGGGCAGCACACGCTGGCGGGCCCACAGCGCGTCACCGGCGGCGTGGGCGAGGGCGTAGCCGAGGCCGGTGGGCAGGCGCCCGGCGCCCCGCCAGGCGAGGCGGTAGGCGTCCTCGACGCGGGGCCGCCTCACCCGGCGGCTCCCGCCCTGCCGCCCGCGGGCACTCCGGCGAGCTGGGCCCGAACGGTGAGGACCCTCTGGATCACGGTGATGAAAGAGGCGGTGACGACGAGCGCGAGCCCCGCGGTGATGACCCACTGGGGCGCGCCCAGGCCCACGGCGAGCGCGGCCAGGCCGATGGCAACGAGGCGGTCGGTGCGCTCGGCGATGCCCACGGAGGCCCTAGCGCCCACAGACTCGGCCCGGGCGCGGGCGTAGGGAACGGCCGCGCCGAGCACGACCGCCGCCAACGCCAGGGCGATCGTCCAGGTCCTCAAGGGCCCGGGGGCCAGGTGCGTGGCGGCCCACATGGCGAGCGAGCCGAAGACGGCACCATCGGCGAGTCGGTCCATGGTGGAGTCGAGGAAGGCCCCGAAGGCGGAGGAGGTGCCCGTGGCGCGGGCGAGGATCCCATCGAAGGAGTCGGCCACGAGCAGGCAGGTCAGCAGGATGGGGCCGAGGATGAAACGGCCCTGGGGGATAGTGAGGACGGCTGCGGCGATAGAGGCGATGGTCCCCGCCACGGTGAGCATGTTGGGGGTGATCCCGGCCTTGGCCAGGAGCATGGCCGGCTTGGTGAACAGGGCCTTGGTCAGGCCTCTGCCGTGGTTTCCGAGCATGGGCTGCCTCGTGTCTCGTCTCAGTCGGGTATGGGATCGCCGGCGCCGCGCGCCGGTCAGGGCTCGCGGGGCGTGGCGGGCGCGGAGTCCCAGGCACCGGCGATCATGTCGCGCTGGTCCCCCAGGAGCTGTGGGACGGGCTTGGCGCGCCCGATGATCGGCATGAAGTTCGCGTCGCCGGTCCAGCGGGGCACGACGTGCTGGTGCAGGTGCGCGGCGATGCCCGCTCCTCCGGTCTCCCCGGCGTTCATGCCGAGGTTGAACCCCTGCGGGCGGCACACCGCGCGCAGGACCTCCATGGAGCGGGCGGAGAGCTGGATGATCTCCAGGCGCTCGGCGTCGGAGGCCTCGGTCAGTTCCGAAATGTGCCGGTAGGGGCAGACGAGGAGGTGCCCGGTGTTGTAGGGGTAGAGGTTCATGATGACGTAGGCGCGCTCGCCGCGGTGGACGATAAGCGCGTCCTCATCGCCCCGCCCGGGGGCGGCGCAGAAGGGGCACTGGCCGGGCGTGGAGTCCTTGGGCTTGTCGGCCCCGCCGATGTACACCATGCGGTGCGGCGTCCACAGCCGCTGGAAGGACTCCGGCGCCCCCTCGTGATAGGGCGGATCCTCGATCGAAGCGCGCCCGATGGGCGCCATCGGGGCGGCGTCGTCAGTCATGGGCTATAAGCCTCTCGTCAGCGGGGTCGTTGAGGCGCTCGGCGATGACGCGGCGGATGTGGGCGACGGCCTCGTCCACGGGCACGCCGTTGACCTGGTCACCGCCCCTAAAGCGGAAGGAAACGGCGCCGGCCTCGGCGTCCTCGCCTCCCGCGATGAGAGTGAAGGGGATCTTGTCCTTGGCGGCGTTGCGGATCTTCTTGCCGAAGCGGTCGTTGGAGTGATCGACCTCGACGCGCACCCCGGCGGCGCGCAGCGTCGCGGCCACGCCGTCGACATACTCGTCGAAGGCCTCGGCCACGGGGATGAGGCGCGCCTGGACCGGGGACAGCCAGGCGGGGAAGGCGCCGGCGTAGTGCTCGGTGAGCACGCCGATGAAGCGCTCCACGCTGCCGAGCTTGGCCGAGTGCAGCATGATGGGGCGCTGGTGGGTGCCGTCGGCGGCGGTGTACTCCAGATCGAAGCGCTCGGGCTGGTTGAAGTCGTACTGGACGGTGGACATCTGCCAGGTGCGACCGATGGCGTCCTTGACCTGCACGGAGACCTTCGGGCCGTAGAAGGCGGCGCCGCCGGGGTCGGGGACGACCTCCAGCCCGGAGGCCTCGCAGGCCTCGGCCAGGGCCTGGGTGGCGGTGGACCAGTCCTCGTCGGAGCCGATGAACTTGTCCTTCTTGGCGCCGTCCTCGTCGCGGGTGGACAGCTCAAGGTAGAAGTCGGTCAGGCCGAAGTCCTCGAGGATGGAGATGAAGAAGGCGATCTGCGCCTTGATCTCCTCGGCCGCCTGCTCGGTAGTGCAGTAGGTGTGGGAGTCGTCCTGGGTGAAGCCGCGCATGCGGGTCAGGCCGTGCACGACGCCGGACTTCTCATAGCGGTAGTCGTGCCCCATCTCGAAGAAGCGCAGCGGGAGCTCGCGGTAGGAGCGGCCGCGGGAGCGGAAGATGAGGTTGTGCATGGGGCAGTTCATGGCCTTGAGGTAGTACTCCTGACCGGCCTTGATGATGGCGCCCGTCTCGTCGCGCTCCTCGTCGGCGAGCATGGGCGGGAACATGGTGTCCGCGTAGTAGGGCAGGTGGCCCGAGGTGTGGAAGAGCCCGCTCTTGGAGATCTCGGGGGTGTGGACGAAGTCGAAGCCGTACTGGCGGTGCCGCTCGATGACGTGGCTCTCGATCTCGTGGCGCAGCATCGCCCCCTTGGGGTGGAAGACGACGAGGCCGGGGCCGATCTCCTCGGGGAAGGAGAAGAGGTCGAGTTCGGCGCCGAGCTTGCGGTGGTCGCGCCGCTCGGCCTCCTTGACGCGCTCCTGGTAGGCGGTCAGGTCCTCCTTTGAGGCCCAGGCGGTGCCGTAGATGCGCTGGAGGGAGTCACCGGACTGATCACCCTTCCAGTAGGCCGAGGAGGATTTGGTCAGGGCGAAGCCATTGCCGATCAGCTTGGTGGTGGGCAGATGAGGGCCGCGGCACAGGTCCTTCCAGGCGACGGTGCCGTCACGGCGGACATTGTCGTACATAGTCAGGCCACCCGCCCCCACCTCAACGGAGGCGGACTCGGCGCCGGCTCCCTTGGTGGTGATGAGCTCGAGCTTGTAGGGCTGGTCGGCGAGCTCGGCGCGGCCCTGCTCCTCGGAGATGTCGCGGCGCACGAAGCGCTGGCCCTCCTTGACGATGCGCTTCATGCGCTTCTCGATGTCGCGCATGAGCTCAGGGGTGACGGCGTCGATCCCCCCGAAATCGTAGTAGAAGCCGTCGGTGATGAAGGGGCCGATGCCGAGGTTGACGTCGGGGAACATCTCCTGGACGGCCTGGGCCATAACGTGGGTGGCGCTGTGGCGCAGGATAGCCAGACCGTCCTCGGAGTCCAGGGTGATGGGCTCGACGACGGCGCCCGCGGGGATCTCGCGCGCGAGGTCCCAGGGCTCGCCGTCCACGCGCATGGCGACGACGCCGTGACGGGCCTCCTCGGCGAAGAGCTCGGTGCCCGTCGTCCCCGCCTCGATGGCGCGGGTGGCGCCGTCGATGGTCACGTCGATGGTCTGCGGGATCTGGGAGGGCACTGCGGTCTCCTTGGGTCGGGTGAGAGCGGGGCGCGCCGCCGGCGCACGCGGTGCAGTCTACTCAGACTGACCAGTGCCGCTGAGCGCCGTTCGGCGCTGCTCAGCGCGGCCCGGTTGCCCGGGCCCTCCGCGCCCCAGCGCCTTTCAGCGCCCCTTAATGCCGCCCGAGGCGATCACGCAGGGACTTGTAGGCGCCCCTGCCGGTCTTGGCGGCGCGCAGCGCGGCGTACATGGCCTGGTTGACGGGCACGTCCCAGGCGCCGTCGATCTCGGTGGGATGCTTGGCGTAGCGCTTCTTGTACATGCCGACCTGGTAGAGCTCGGGCACGCGGGGCGAGTCGGCCCCCATGAGGTCCAGGCCGCGGTAGCCCTCCTCGGCCAGGGTCCGCGCGGCCCACCAGTCGAGGGCCTCGGCGCCGCGGAAGCCGCGGGACTCGGTGGAGGACGCCCCGTAGTAGGCGGTGGCGTCCTTGCCGGAGGTGGTGATGAGGTCCCAGCAGTGCGGGACGCCGTCGCGGCGCAGCACGAAGAGCCGGGCGTGCTCGGGACCGAGCGAGGTGAGCATGGACCAGTAGACGTCGGCGGGGTGGGGGCGGAAGCCGTCGCGGCGGGCGGTCTCGGCGAGGACCTCGTAGATGGCGTCGAACTCGCCGCGCTCCAAGCCCGTCTCGTCGCTGATGACGCAGCCGGCCTCCTCCGCCACGCGCTGGGCCCGCTTGACGGCGCGGCGCCCGTCCTTGGGCATGGCGGCGGCGATGGCGTCGGGCGTGCGCGGTGTGAGGTCGATGACGAAGGTGCGGTCGTAGGTGATGGTGTTGAGCAGCTCGTGGAGGTCCGGGGCGTTGTAGCGGGCGTGCATGCGCAGGAAGGGGATCGCGCGGTCGCGACGGCGGATCTCGGCGCGCAGGAGCTCGCGCAGGTGGGCCTCTCGCTCGGGGGACTGCTCCTTGAGCCAGGTGGGGCCGTGCTTGGCCCACAGGAAGGGGCGGCCGCCGATGGTGTCGGCGTAGATGGCGATGGCGGCCACGGGCTTGCCGTCCTCGCCGGCGTAGAGGTAGCGGCCCCACAGGGCGTGGCCCTGGGAGGCCTCGTAGCGCTCCCAGGCCTCGGTCTGCTCGATGCCCACCGGCGTGTTGCCGATGGCCAGGCGCATCTCGCGCCCATCGACCCTCCTGAGGGTCTCGGGGCGCCCGGTGGCGGAGTGATCGTTACTGGTCATCATCGTGCTCCTCGCGCTGGGTTGACAGGGGTCCGGGTGGGGGCCGCGGCGCTGGGCGGGGTGCCGGGCGGCGCGCGTCAGTAGGACAGGTCGGTGGGCTCGGGGTAGTAGCGCTTGAACTTTCGGTAGTGGTTGAGGCGCTGGGCCTCGACGAGCGCGGCGCGCACCAGGGAGCGGTCCGCGGGGTCGCGCAGGGGGTCGGCGCCGGGGGCGAGCGAGCGGATGCGGGCGGCCAGGGCGTCGTCGCGGATGTAGCGCAGCAGCAGGCGCGTGGGCACCAGGGAGTAGAGGATCTCCTCGGTGACCTGCTTGCGGGGCAGGGGCGCGCCGTCGATGAGGTCGGCGAGCATGGGGACCATGGGATTGGCGCCGGCGGCCGTCATGTAGAAGGAGTTGCGGCCGATGCGCGGGTTGATCTCGAAGAAGACGGGCTCACCGGTGGCGGGGTCGATCTTGACGTCGAAGTTGGCGAAGCCGCGGTACCCGGCCGCGGTGAGGATGCGCTCCGCGCCGGCCCACAGCTCGGGGAAGGCCTCTGTGATCATGGCGACGGGGTTGCCGATCATCGTGGGGGCGTGGTCCTCCAGGAGGACGCGGGCCGAGCCGATGAGCCTGACGGCGCCGTCGGAGCCGACGTAGGCCGTGATGGAGCGCATGGCGGTGTTGTCCCCCGCGATGAGCTCCTGGACGACGAAGGTGGAGCGGAAGCCGGCCGCGCGCAGGTCGGCCCACAGGGAGTCGAGCTCGGCGGCGCTGTCCATGAACCAGATCTTGCGCTTGCCGGGGAACTCGACGGCGTCGTAGGCGGCGCCCACGGCGGCCTTGGCCACGAGGGGGAAGGGGATGTCGATGGCGGGGGCGGCCCAGTCGGGGCTGTCGGCGCCCGCGAAGTCGACGACGACCTGCCTGGGGCTGCGCACGCCGGCCTCATCGCAGATACGGCCGAAGGCGCCCTTGTCGGAGACGCGGTCGATGACGTCGACATCCGGGAAGGGCACGGCGTAGACCGGCTCGAGGTCGCCGCGCAGGGAGGCGAGGATGGTCGCCATGGCGTCAGTGTTGGCCATGACCACGGCACTGCGGGGCTCGCGCCCGGCGGCCAGGCCGGTCAGGGCGTCGCGGATCTGCTCCCGGGTGGCGTGGGCGGGCAGGGGCGCGGTGTCGATGTAGGAGGAGCGGCGAATGGCGTCGATGGGCGCGTTGGCCAGCACGGTGACCCTCTGGCCCGTGGCCTCATGCAGTTGGCGGGCGATGGCGTAGACGCCGATGTCGCCGCCGATGACGACGGGCAGGATCCGCTCGTGCCGTGCGGTCATCCGTGGTCCTCCTGGGGATCGTGGTGGGCGGCGCCGGTGGGGCGCGGTCGGCACCCGTGGTTCAGGGCTGGCGGGGCGGGCGCCGTGCCCCCACGGGGGCCAGCCTAGCCGCACCCGGGCCGCGTGAGCACGTGAGGGCGGGGAGGGTGGCGGGGCGCGGGCCGCCCGGCGCTCCCGCCAGGCAGCCCCGAGCGCCGATTCCAGCGCCTCCACGGCCAAGGGACCTGGTCAGACCAATGTAGAAGGCCCGGGGCGCTGACGGCGCCACCCGGGCCTTGATGGGGCAGTGGGCGATACTGGGTTCGAACCAGTGACCTCTTCCGTGTCAGGGAAGCGCGCTACCGCTGCGCCAATCGCCCGAGCGGATGACGGGACTCGAACCCGCGACCCTCACCTTGGCAAGGTGATGCTCTACCAACTGAGCCACATCCGCATTTCTCGCACCGCATCGCGGCGCGGCAGAAACGTAGCAGGGGGCGCGCGGCCTTGCCAAATCCGCCCCGCCCACCAGCCCATGACCTGCGTCACGCCATGTGATGCGCGAGGTCAATCCGCAAGGTCCCCCTCATCGGCGGCCCGCCGTGGCAAGGTAGCGCATATGGACACCAGCACGGGCACCCCCCTACCGACTCGCGAGCCACTGCCGACGGCGACCGAGCCGTCCTCCCCTGAGGCCCCTGAGCCCGCGACTCCCCCCGCCTCCCCCGCGGAGTCCGCCTCCCCCGCGGAGCCCGCGGAGTCCGCCGAGCCCGCCGCTCCCCTTGAGGAGCCCGCCGGCGCGCCGGTCGTCTGGCCGGGCCGGCCCGCCCCCCTGGGCGCCACTTTCGATGGCTCCGGCACCAACTTCGCGCTGTTCTCCTCCGTCGCCTCCGGCGTCGACCTGTGCCTTTTCGACGACGCCGGGACCGAGACCCGCGTGCCCCTGACCGAGGTGGACGCCGGCGTCTGGCACGGCTACCTGCCCTCGGTCTACCCCGGGCAGGTCTACGGCTACCGCGTCCACGGCCCCTACGATCCCGGCTCGGGCCACCGCTGCGACCCCTCCAAACTCCTCCTGGACCCCTACGCCAAGGCGATCTCCGGCCAGGTGTCCCCCTCCCCCAGCCTGTACTCCTACAACTTCGACGCCCCCGACACCCGCAACGAGTCCGACTCCGCGCCCGTGACGATGCGCTCGATCGTCATCTCCCCCTTCTTCGACTGGGGCCACGACCGCCCGCCGGCTCACCCCTACCACGAGACGATCATCTACGAGGCCCATGTCAAGGGCATGACCAAGTTGCACCCAGAGATCCCCACCGAGTTGCGCGGAACCTACGCGGGCCTGGCGCAGCGCCCCGTCATCGACCACCTCAAGGCGCTGGGCATCACGGCGATCGAGCTTATGCCCGTCCACCAGTTCGTCAACGACACGCACCTGCAGGAGAAGGGCCTGTCGAACTACTGGGGCTACAACACCATCGGCTTCTTCGCCCCGCATAACGCCTACGCCGCCTACGGCGAGGCCGGTCAGCAGGTCCAGGAGTTCAAGTCCATGGTCAAGGCCTTCCACGAGGCCGATATCGAGGTGATCCTCGACGTCGTGTACAACCACACGGCCGAGGGCAACCACATGGGCCCCACCCTGTCCTTCAAGGGCATCGACAATGCCGCCTACTACCGGCTCGTCGACGGCTCCCAGGAGCACTACTTCGACACCACGGGCACCGGCAACTCCCTGCTCATGCGCTCCCCGGCCGTCCTGCAGATGATCATGGACTCGCTGCGCTACTGGGTCACCGAGATGCATGTCGACGGCTTCCGCTTCGACCTGGCCTCCACTCTCGCCCGCCAGTTCCACGAGGTCGACAAGCTCAGCGCGTTCTTTGACATCATCCACCAGGACCCCGTGCTCTCCCAGGTTAAGCTCATCGCCGAGCCCTGGGACGTGGGCGACGGCGGCTACAACGTCGGCGGCTTCCCCGCCCTGTGGAGCGAGTGGAACGGCCGATACCGGGACACGGTCAGGGACTTCTGGCGGGGCGAGCCCTCCACCCTGGGCAATTTCGCCTCGCGGATCACCGGGTCCTCCGACCTCTACCAGAACTCCGGCCGCACGCCGGTGGCCAGCGTCAACTTCGTCACCGCGCACGACGGCTTCACCCTGCGCGACCTCGTGTCCTACAACGACAAGCACAACGAGGCCAACGGGGAGGGCGGTGCCGACGGCGACAACGCCAACCGCTCGTGGAACTGCGGCGCGGAGGGCCCCTCGGACGACCCGGCGGTCCTGGAGCTGCGCAGCCGCCAGGCACGCAACTTCCTGGCCACCATCCTCTTCAGCCAGGGCGTGCCCATGATCTGCCACGGCGACGAGATGGGCCGCACCCAGAACGGCAACAACAACGCCTACTGCCAGGACAACGAGCTGGCCTGGGTCCACTGGGACCTCGACGGCGAGGCCCGCGATCTCCTGCGATTCACCTCGGACATGATCCGCCTGCGCCAGGAGCACCCGGTGCTGCGCCGTCGTCGTTTCTTCTCCGGGGCCGCGGGCCACGGCGGCGAGTCGGACATGGGCGAGATCGAGTGGCTCGGCCCCTCCGGGGCGCGCATGACCGATGAGGACTGGGCCACCTGGTACGCGCGCGCCATGGCCGTCTTCCTCAACGGCGAGGCCATCGCCGAGCCCGATGAGCGCGGCCAGCGGATCGTCGACGACTCCATCCTCATCCTCATCAACGCCGCCGGGGAGGACATCACCTTCACCATCCCCGACGCCGACCACGCCCCGGCATGGAGGATCGCCCTCGACACGGCTCCCGCCACGGACGAGGTCCACCCGGAGTCGCTGCTGGCCGGCCAGCAGGTCCTCGTCCAGGCGCATTCGATCCTCTGCCTCATCTCCGACGAGCAGGCGGACCAGGGCCCGGAGCACCAGGAGCGGGCAGGCCTCTCCCACACGGGCCTGAGGCGTTCCTGATACGGTCCAGGCGAACGCCCTGACCAGACCATGAGGCAGTCCTGACCCTCAGGAGGACCGAGAGCATGACCGATCACCGCCCCTCGACCGCCTCCCCGGATCACGCAGGCCCGCCTCGGCCTCCCGCCACCCCCGCGCCGACCGGTGGCGCGCCCTCCCCCGCGCAGGCGGCGCCGCAGACCGGTTACGCGCCCTGGTCCGGCCACCTGCCGCGCGAGGGGCGGCGCGCCCCCGTGAGCACCTACCGCCTCCAGTTGGGCGCGGACCTGGATTTCGACGCCGCCCGCGCCCTGCTGCCCTACCTGGTCGACCTCGGAGTCACCGACCTCTACCTCTCGCCCATCCTCCAGGCCGCGCCCGGCTCCACCCACGGCTACGACGTCGTCGACCACACCCGGATCTCCGAGCCCATGGGGGGCCGCGAGGGGCTGGAGCGCCTGGCCGGCGCCGCCCACGAGGCGGGCCTGGGCGTCGTCGTCGACATCGTCCCCAACCACATGGCGGTTCCCACTCCCGGCTGGTCCAACCTGCCCCTATGGTCGGTCCTGCGCGATGGGCCGGAGTCCCCCTACGCGCACTGGTTCGACGTGTCAGTCGATGAGCCGATCCTCATGCCGATCCTGGGGGCGCGCCTCGGCCGCGTCCTGGCTGACGACGAGCTGCGCCTAGAGCGGATCGTCGTGCCCACCGAGCCCGAGCGGGGCGAGCAGTGGGTGCTGCGCTACTTCGACCATGTCTTCCCGATCGCCGAGGGCACCGAATCCCTGCCCATGGCCGTGCTCGTCGAGCAGCAGTTCTACCGCCTGGCCTACTGGAAGGTCGGCGATGAGGAGACCAACTACCGCCGCTTCTTCGACGTCGGCACTCTCGCGGCCATCCGCGTGGAGGACCCCGCCGTCTTCGAGGGCTCCCACGCGCTGATCACCGAATTCATCGCGAACGGCACGATCGACGCGCTGCGCGTGGACCACCCCGATGGCCTGGCCGACCCGGGAGGCTACCTGGCGCGCCTGAGCGAGGCCACCGGCCAGGCGTGGATCGCCGCGGAGAAGATCCTGGCGCCAGACGAGTCCCTTCCCCCCTCATGGCCCGTGGCCGGCACCACCGGCTACGACGCCGCCTGGCGCATCGACCAGCTGCAGGTCGACCCCGCCGGCTCGGCGCGCCTGGGCATGCTCATGCACGAGTTCGCCGGTGAGGGCCCGATCGACCACCCGCGCGTCGTTGAGACCGCCAAGCGGGAGGTCATCGGCGGTTCCCTGGCCGCGGAGGTCTACCGGCTCGCGGCCATCCTCGACCGCCTCACCTCCTTGGACGTGCGCCTGCGCGACCACACCCTGCGCGACCTGCACGCCTGCCTCGTCGAGCTGCTCGTGGCCGCGGACCGCTACCGCGCCTACATCGTTCCCGGGCACCCGGCCGACCCCGATCAGGCCGCCGTCCTACGCGCCTCCGCCGAGCGCGCCCGGGAGCGCCTGGAGGAGGACCAAGCCGAGACCCTCGACCTCGTCGTGGCGCTCCTGCTCGGCGAGCCCGTGGGCAGCGAGGGCATGTCCGCCTCCCCCCTGCGGGCAGAGGCGATCGTCCGCTTCCAGCAGGTCTGCGGGGCAGTGACCGCCAAGGGCGTCGAGGACACGGCCTTCTACCGCTGGATGCACCTGACCAGCCTCACCGAGGTCGGAGGGAACCCCTCCGGCTTCGCCCTGGACCCCGATGAGGCCCATGCCTGGGCCGAGCGCACCCAGGCCACCTGGCCCGCCACCATGGTCACCTCCACCACCCACGACACCAAGCGCGGGGAGGACGTGCGCGCGCGCCTCGACGTCCTGGCCTCCTACGCCGATGAGTGGACCGACCTCATCCATCGGCTCCGCCTCCTGACCCAGGAGGCGCGGCCGATGGACCTGGACGGGCGCAGCGAGCTCCTCCTATGGCAGGTGCTGTGGGGCACCTGGGCCCCCGGCAGCGCCGACCCGATGACCCCCGAGCGGCTGACCGCCTACCTCATCAAGGCCTCCCGTGAGCAGAAGACCTGGACCACGTGGACCAGTCCGGACACCGCCCGCGAAGAGGCTCTGACCGGCTACGCCGCCCACCTACTCACCGATCCCACCGTCGCCGAGCAGATCGAGGCCTTCGCCTCGCTCACCGCCCGCGAGACCCGCGCGATCGTCCTGGCGAACAAGGCCCTCACCCTGACCTGGCTCGGCGTGGCCGATGTCTACCAGGGCTCGGAGATCACCCGCACCAGCCTCGTCGACCCGGACAACCGCCGACCGGTGGACTACCGCGGCGAGGGCGGCCTGGAGCGGATGCTCTCCCACCTGGACTCCGGAGCTCCCGCGCGCAGCCTGGACGAGGAGAAACTCGCGCTGACCGCCGCCCTGCTGCGCCTGCGCCGGAACCGCCCCGAGACCTTCGTCGGATCGCGCTCAGGCTACCGGGCGATCCCCGTGACCACGTCGCACGCCTTCGCCTTCGCCCGCACGCTCGACGGCGAGGAGGACGTCATCGTCGTCGTGCGGCGCCTGGGCAGGCGCCTGGCGACCCTCGGGGGCTGGCGCGAGCACTCCATCGTCCTGCCCGAGGGGGCCTGGCGCTCGGTGATCACTGATGCCGAGACCGGCGGGGGCACTCTCCCCCTGGCCGATCTCATGGGCGACGCTCCCGTCGTCGTCCTGGCCCGCCAGGCCTCCCCCGCGGCCGCGGATGAGGAGGGCCCCGGCCATTGGGCCGAGGGAGCGCGGGCCCGCGAGCGGAGGGAGGCTCGGCCATGACCGGCGCGGACAGCCGCGCGGCGGGCGCGCGCCGCCCCTGGGAGAGCCCCGCCCTGCCCGTCGGCGCGAGGGTCCCCGTGTGGGCGCCCGGCGCCGGCCGCGTGGAGTTGAGCCTTCCCGCCACCGGGGAGGCGCTGCCCATGGAGCGCGTCGGCGACGGCTGGTGGGTGAGCCCCCACGCGCTCACCCCCGGCACGGACTACGCCTTCCGGGTCGATGGCTCCCCCGACCGCCCCGACCCGCGCAGCGCCCGCCAGCCCTACGGGGTCCACGGCCCCTCCCGCTACATCGATCCCTCGGCCTGGGCCGGGGCGTGGACCGATGACGGATGGGCGGGCAGGGACGCGCGCGGCGCGGTCATCTACGAGCTGCACGTGGGGACGTTCACGCCCGATGGGACGCTCGACGCGGCCGCGGGGCGCCTGGGGCACCTGGCCCGGCTCGGGGTGGACATGGTTGAGCTCATGCCTCTGGCGCCGTCGCCGGGGGCCTTGGGATGGGGCTACGACGGCGTGAGCCTGTGGGCCGTCCACGAGCACTACGGCGGGCCCGAGGCCCTGGCCCGCTTCGTCGACGCGGCGCACCGCGAGGGGATCGCCGTGTGCCTCGACGTCGTCTACAACCACCTGGGCCCCTCGGGAAATTACCTGGGCGCGTTCGGCCCCTACTTCACGGCCGCGCACCACACACCCTGGGGCGAGGCGGTGAACTTCGACCAGGCCGGCCGTGAGCAGGTGCGCGCCTACGTCATCGACGCCGCCCTGCGCTGGCTGAGGGACTTCCATGTCGACGCCCTGCGCCTCGACGCAATCCACGCCATCGTCGACGACTCCCCCCGCCATGTGCTCGCCGAGCTCTCCGAGGCCGTGGCGGCCCTGTCCGATGAGCTCGGTCGGCCGCTGGGGCTCATCGCGGAGTCCGATCTCAACGACGTCGGAGTCATCACGCCCGTTGATGAGAGGCCGCCGGCGCGCTCGCCCTCACTGGGCATGACCGCTCAGTGGGCCGACGACATCCACCACGCCCTGCACGCCCGCCTGACCGGGGAGTCCCAGGGCTACTACGCCGACTTCGCCGCCCCGGGAGGCTGGCTGAGGGCGTACTCCCGCGCCTTCCTCCACGACGGGTCCTGGTCGAGCTTCCGGGGGCGCCGGTGGGGCGCGCCAGTGCCGGAGGGCACGGACCCCCGGCGCTTCGTCGTCTTCTCCTCCAACCATGACCAGGTGGGCAACAGGGCCGTCGGGGACCGGCCGGCCGCCTCCCTGGGCGATGACACGCTGGCGGCGCAAGCCGCCCTCGTACTGCTCAGCCCCTACACCCCGATGCTGTTCATGGGCGAGGAGTGGGGCACGCGGCGGCCCTTCCAATTCTTCACCGATCACGACGATCCCGCCCTGGCGGCGGGCGTGAGCCAGGGGCGCAAGCGGGAGTTCGCTGATTTCGGATGGTCGGCCAAGGACATTCCGGACCCGCAGGCGCCGTCCACGGTGGCCTCCTCCCGCCTGGACTGGGATGAGCCCAGCGCGCCGGACCACTCCCGTCTGCTCCAGTGGTTCACGCGCCTGATCGCGCTGCGCCGCGAACTGGGGTGGTCGCAGCGCCGGCGATGGCCCGGGGTCGAGGACGCCGACGGCGTCATCACGGTGGCCTACGATGACGTGATCGTCGCGGTCAACCTGTCTGGCCAGGAGCGCCCGGCGCCGGATCACGGCGAGGCTCTCGCCTCGTGGGAGCCCGGGGAGGCGGGCGCCGGCCCGCGCCGCCCCGGTGTCCTCGCGGCGGGCCAGACGCTCATCGCCCGACGCTGATCGCCCGGCGCTCATCCCCCGGCGCTCATCGCCGCGCCCGCCGAGCGCCCAACACCACCACCACGCACCCCACCCACGCCATCACCGCGCGCCCCACGCCACCGCCAGGCGCCCCACCCCACCCAACGCCACCGCCCCCATCGCTCTTCCTCGATCGCTTTTGTCTCACGACATCCGGGAACGGGGCCGAGAACTACGAGTGGTGGGATTGTCTTGAGAACTCACTGATAGGCCTCCCGCGAATGAGGAATTCCCCCTCGGCAGGCTCATGGAACCGCGACAGGAACGGACGCATCATGCTCTTTCGACGGCCATCAATGCCGACGAGCGCCATAACACATCCGCCGTCAACCGGGAAGAAAGCATCATAGAGCGCGAGAACATCCTCTCCGGGGCGACGGAACCTCGCATTGAGGAACTGATGATGGTCTCCCGCGGAACCTATGAGCGCAGCGAGGGCCGATGGGCCGACTCGGGTGGCGCCAGGGATGAGGCCCGCGAGCCCGCCACCCCCTTGCCCATCCCCTCCCCGCGATCATCGCCGCGTGGACGACCGCCCCGGAGCCGGCGAGCGCGGACAGCATTCCAAGGTTCCGGCCCGAGCCAGGGGGACTCGCGCCGGGCCCACATGTGATTGAACAATTTCCTCTTGACGGCCGCATGTGATCTGATGAGTCATTCTTCCAGCCGGGACAGCCCAGCCTCCTCCTTGGCGCCGCCCCGCATCATATTCATCGCGCGCGTCGGGGGCACCCCGTGAATACCGTCCCAGTCCGCAAATACCGCCTCGTCCCACAAGTACCACCCCAGCCCGCAAATACCGTCCTAGCCCGGCGTTGCGCCCTCAAACTGCGAGAATGAGGGCGCAACGCCGGGCTGAGGCGGTATCGCGGAGCTGAGGCGGTGTCTTCGAGGCGAGACGGTATCTCGGGGGCGAGGCGGTATCTCCGCGCTGAGACGGCATCTCGGGGATGAGACGGTATCGCGGGGACGAGGGCTCGGCAGGGGGACCGCCCGCGCCGCCGCGGACCGGAGGACTAGCGGCAGGGATCGCGCACCTCGCGCACAAGCCGCCCGCACCGGTAGGACGCGCCACGGCGGTGACACCTAACGATCCCGCTAAGACCGACACGCACCCGCCACCACGCGCCGAGCCTCCATATCCGAGCCGGAAGCACCACGACCCGCCCTCGAACGAGCTTGGCAAGTCCCCTCGGCTGCGGTTCCTTGCGGCGTGGCAGCGCGGGCTTAGCCAAAGCGCCGGTAGCCTGGGCTCGTGAACGACACGAACGGCCCTGCCTCATCCCCGGAGGCGGCCGCCCAGATCCCTGAGCGATTCGAAGAGGTGCTCTTATCGATGAGGGAGGCCGATCGGCCCCGCGGTCTCGTCCTTGAAGAAGTCCCCGCTCCCCGTCGACTCGCCCCCTATGCCGCCGCCCTGTCCGCCGAGACGGAGGAGACCGACTCCGGCACGCCCGTGGCCTCGGGCCGCTTCATCATCCTGCACGATCCCGCGGGGCAGGCCGCCTGGGATGGCGACCTTCGAGTCGTCGTCATGGTGCGGTCCCGGATCGACGACGAGGTGAGTTCCGACCCGCTCCTGGGCCATGCCGCCTGGACATGGTTGTCCGAGGCGCTCGATGAGGCCGGCGCGGGACACCGCGCCCTCGTGGGCACCGTCACCAGGGTTGTCTCCGAAACCTTCGGCGGCCTGGACCTCACCGACTCCTGCGCGCACGCGGAGATCCGCGCCTCCTGGTCGCCCTCGACCACCGATCTCGCCCCGCACCTGACCGCCTGGTACCAAGCACTTCACGCGGCGGCGGGCCATGAGCCGGAAATGGCCTTCCCCATGTTCGCCCTCGCGGGATGGGCGAGGTGAGGCGGGCCGTACCGGTCAGCCGATTCGGAACGACCGACGAGCCGGTGCCCGCCGACGAGGTCGTCCCCTACCGGCGGCCGGCCGATGGGCTCCCCCCTCTGACAGACTCCCCCGCGGCGCTGGCCCGGGCGGCCTCCGAGATCGGCGATGGCACCGGCCCCATCGCCGTCGACGCCGAGCGGGCATCGGGCTTCCGCTACGGGCAGGACGCCTACCTCATCCAGCTCCGGCGCGCGGGCGCTGGGACCATCCTGGTCGATCCGGTCTCAGCCGGGCCCCTCGATGCCCTCGCCGCGGCGCTGGACGGGCCCGAGTGGATCCTGCACGCGGCCGACCAGGACCTTCCCTGCCTGGCAGATGTCGGCCTGGCCCCCCGGGAGGTCTTCGACACCGAACTCGCGGCCCGCCTGCTCGGCCGCGAACATGTGGGCCTCGGCGCGGTCATCGAGGAGACGCTCGGCCTGCGGCTGGCCAAGGACCACGCGGCCGCCGACTGGTCCACCCGCCCCCTGCCGGATTCCTGGCTCATCTACGCCGCTCTCGACGTCGAGTTCCTCACTGAGCTCAGAGACGCCCTGGCCTCCGAGCTCGCCGACGCGGGGAAGCTCGAGTGGGCCATGCAGGAGTTCGAGGCGGTGCGCACTCGGGGCCCACGAGCCCCGAAGGTCGATCCCTGGCGCAAGACGCCGCGCGCGGGAACCGCCGTGCGCTCCCAGCGCTCACTGGCGGTGCTGCGGGAGGTGTGGACCGCCCGAGAGCAACTCGCCGTCGAACTCGACCGGACGCCGTCGAGGATCCTCCCCCACCGCGCCGTCGTGTCCGCGGCGATCGCCTGCCCGACCTCCCGCCGCAAGCTCTTCGCCCTCAAGGACTTCTCCTCTCGCCAGGCCCGCCAGCATTCCGAGGTGTGGTGGCGGGCGGTGGAGCGGGGCCTGAGCCTTCCCGACGACGAGCTCCCGCCGCTGCGCGCCCCGCTCGCGCCCGGCGAACTGCCCCAGCCCCGGTCCTGGGCGCGCCGCCACCCCGAGGCCGCGCAACTCCTCGATGTCGTCCGCTCCTGCGTGCGGACGCATGGAGAGAGGATCCGCGTGCCCCAAGAACTGCTCCTCGCCCCCGAGTCCCAGCGCCGGCTCGCCTGGGACCTCGGTCATGAGATGGCCCGGGGCGGGCACCCCGCGATCGACTCAGACGCGGTCTCGGCCCGACTGGAGGACCTCGATGCCAGGCCCTGGCAGATCGAGCAATGCGCCGATCCCCTGTCCCGAGCGCTGCGCCGGGTCGTGTAGCGCTCCGCCCGGGCCGCCGGTTCGGCGCCCGTTCGGCGCCCGTTCGGCGCCCAGGGCCATGGCGAGGGACCGCGCGCGCTAGGCCCCACCGGGATGTCCCGAGGGCGTTGGCGGGGCCGCTCCGGGAGGGCTTCCTCTTGCGCCCCCGCGCGCCCCTCGGGCGCCGATGGGCGCGCGTTCCTCAGTGCACCGTGAATCCGTGGGAGCGGAAGATCGCGCGGGTGGATTCCACGAGCTCGGGCTCAGGGGGCCGCGAGTCGCGCAGCGTGTAGTCCAGCCCCAGGGCGTCCCATTTGTCGGTGCCCATCTGGTGGAACGGCAGCACCTCGACGCGGCTAACCACGGATCCCCAGCGCTCGACGATCCGTGCGACATTCTCCGCATTCTCCGGGCTGTCCGTGAGCCCCGGCACGAGGACGAACCTCGCCCAGATCTCAATGCCCTTGGCGGCCAGGCGGTCGCCGAACTCGATGGTCGGGGCGAGTTCCCGGCCGGTGACCCGCTTATAGGTCTCCTCGTCCCCGCTCTTGACGTCCAGGAGCACGAGATCGATGTTGTCGAGCATCTCGTCAGTGGCGTTGCGGCCGAGGTTGCCGGAGGTGTCGATGCAGGTGTGGATCCCCATCGCCTTGGCGCCGGACAGGAGCCGCGCGGCGAAGGCCGGCTGCATGAGCACCTCTCCGCCGGAGAGGGTGATGCCGCCGCCCGAGGCCCTGAAGACATTCCTGTAGCGCTTCATGCGCCGCAGGAGCTCGTCGGCCTCGACCGGCTCGCCGTCCTTCATGAGGAAGGTGTCCGGGTTGTGGCAGTACAGGCAGCGCAGCGGGCAGCCGTTGAGGAAGACGGTCATCCGCGTGCCGGGGCCGTCCACCGCTGTGACGAGCTCCCAGGAGTGGATGGAGCCCAGGGTTCCCTCGCGCATGCGCGCCAGTCGCTCTGAGCGCTCAATGTCGGAGAGCTCCTCGAGCCCGCCGATACCCGCCCCGCGCAGACGGGCGGCCGGGGCCAGGAAGTCCTGGTCCCGGCCGCCCAGCGCCGCGGGGGTCATGGTCTCAGTCATCTGAGCCCTGCCCCGTGCCGGATCAGGCGCCGGCGTGGAAGGTGCGGTTGAGGACGTCCAGCTGCTGCTCGCGCGTCAGCTTGACGAAGTTGACGGCGTAGCCGGAGACGCGAACCGTGAGGTTCGGGTAGTTCTCCGGGTGCTCCATCGCGTCCTCAAGGGTGTTGCGGTCCAGGACGTTGATGTTGGCGTGGTAGAGGCCCTTGACGCCGCCGTTGCCCTGGCGCTGCGCCTTCATGGACTCAAGGCGCTCTTCGTAGGTGGGCATGTCTGCCCCTTTCTGTGTGGTGAGTTGTGTTCTGAGCCGTGATGGTCCAGGGGATCGCGCGGTGCGATCAGACCTCGGCGCAGTCGTCCGGGACGAAGCCGGCGTCGAGGATGCCCACGAGGTTGGCCACGCGCTCCTCGAGCGTGCGGCCCAGGCCCTGCGGGGTGATGGTGTTGGTCAGCGAGATGCCGTCGAGGGCGTCGTTGTAGTCGAGCTTGCCGACGGACAGCATGGAGGCGACCATGCCGTGCGTGTCCATGCCGTTCTCCGGGTTCGCGCCCGGGGAGAAGGGGGTGCCCTTCTTGTGGCCGGACGGGAAGGAGCCGGTGGCCTTGCCGTAGACGACGTTCGAGGTGATCGTCAGAACGGACTGGGTCGGGATCGCGTCGCGGTACATGGGCTGCGCCTTGATCTTGGACATGATCGTGTGGACCACCGTGGCGGCGATGTCGTCGGCACGGTCGTCGTCGTTGCCGTAGATCGGGAAGTCGCCCTCGGTGACGTAGTCGACGACGAGGCCGGTCTCATCGCGCACCGGGGTAACCTTGGCGTACTTGATGGCGCTCAGGGAGTCGGCGACGATCGACAGGCCGGCGATGCCGCAGCCCATGGTGCGCACGATGTCGGAGTCGTGCAGCGCCATCTCGATGGCCTCATAGGCGTAGCGGTCGTGGCACATGTGGATGATGTTGAGGGCCTCGACGTAGGTGGCGACGACCCAATCGAGCATCTTCTCGTACTTGTCCCAGACCTCGTCGAAGTCCAGGGGGCCGTCGCCCTCGATGCCGGGCAGGCCGGTGACGATCTGCTTGCCGGTCATCTCGTCACGACCGCCGTTGATGGCGTACAGGAGCGCCTTGGCGGAGTTGACGCGGGCGCCGAAGAACTGCATCTGCTTGCCCACGCGCATCGGGGACACACAGCAGGCGATGGCGGCGTCGTCGCCCCAGTGCTCGCGGATCTGCTCATCGGCCTCGTACTGGATGGAGGAGGTCGTGATGGAGATGTAGGCGCAGAAGTCCTTGTAGCCCTTGGGGAGCTTCTCATCCCAGAAGATGGTGATGTTGGGCTCCGGGGCGGGGCCGAGGTTCACCAGGGTCTGGAGGAGGCGGAAGGAGGTCTTGGTGACCATGTGGCGGTTGTCGTCGGAGAAGCCGGCGTCGGACCAGGTCGCCCAGTAGGGGTCGCCGGAGAAGATCTGGTCGTAGTCGGTGGTCCGCAGGAAGCGCGTGATACGCAACTTCATGACGATGTTGTCGATGAGCTCCTGGGCGCGGGTCTCATCGATGACGCCGGCCTTGAGGTCGCGCTCGAAGTAGCAGTCGAGGAAGGCGGACAGGCGGCCGATGCTCATGGCGGCGCCGTCCTGGGACTTCACCGAGGCGAGGTAGGCGAAGTACGTCCACTGCACCGCCTCGTGGGCGTTGGTGGCCGGGCCAGAGATGTCGAAGCCGTAGTCGGCCGCCATCTTCTTGAGCTTCTTGAGGGCCTTGATCTGCTCGGAGTGCTCCTCGCGGTAGCGGGCCCAGTGCTCGGAGAAGGGCTGGTCGGCGACCTTGTCCTTGGCGATCTCCTTGAGCTCGATGAGGCGGTCGACGCCGTAGAGGGCCACGCGGCGGTAGTCGCCGATGATGCGGCCGCGGCCGTAGGCGTCGGGCAGGCCGGTGATGATGTGGCTGGAGCGCGCGGCGCGGATGCGCGGGGTGTAGACGTCGAAGACCGCGTCGTTGTGGGTCTTGCGGTAGCGGGTGAAGATCTTGGCGACCTCCGGGTCGACCTCCTTGCCGGCCTCCTTGATGGCCTGGGCCACCATCCTCCAGCCGCCGTTGGGCATCATGGCGCGCTTGAGCGGGGAGTCGGTCTGGAGGCCGACGATGACGTCGTCATCCTCGGAGATGAAGCCGGGGACGAAGGCGTCGATGTCCGAGGGGGTGTGGGTGTCGACGTCGAGGATGCGGACCTTGCGCTCCTCCTTGAGGTACTTCTCCTCCAGGGTGTTCCACAGACGAAGGGTCTTGTCCGTGGCGCCGGCAAGGAATGAGGAGTCACCGTCGTAAGGGGTGTAGTTGCGCTGGATGAAGTCGCGGACGTCGATGTCCTCGGTCCACGGGCCGGTGGCGAAGCCCTCCCACGCGTCGGTCCGGGTCCCATCCGCGGTGGTGGATGAAGTGACCTCAGTTGTCATCCGTGTCCTCCTGTATGTGGGCGGCGATCCCGCCCGGCTATGTCGTCGCCCTCGTGAGGCGTGGCGGTACATCATTGCGCCGTCACCCCAAGCGTAGGCCCTTCGGCCCCGGTGCGACCAAGACGATGGGGGCCTTATCGGTGCGATGACTCACACAGCGTTCTAGACCACCTCCGTTTAGGCCCTTGGTCCCACGCCGGCTTGGGGTCGGTCCGCGCCGTCAGACATCGGATCGCCAGCGGTACTCACCCGCCCCCACAGGCGCGCATAGCGAAGGCGCACGAGCGCGATAGGACGCCCGTCCCATGGGCTGAGGCCTCCTGAGCAGGGCGGCCGCCGGCCCTGCCCCGCCCCCTTGCGGAGCGCCGGCGGCAAGGCGCCCATGAGAGAGGGCGGCCCACCGGTCAGCGCCGCGCGCGAACCGCCGCGGCGATGCCCTCGGCGGTCATGGAGAACTCCTCCAGGAGGGTGGCCCGGTCGCAGGTCCGCACGAACCGCCTCGGCACCCCGATCCGCGTGGTCGGGGGCGGCGCCAGGGCCGCGCCCCGGGAGTCATCCCCGCCCCTGGCGGCCAGGGCGTCGAGGGCGTCATCCATCGCATCGCGCAACTGCGAGCCGATACCGCCGTCGACCAGCCCATCCTCGACCACCACGACACGACCGGCCGTCAGAGCCAACTCGGTCAGGGCGCTCGGGACGGGGATCACCCACCGAGGGGAGGCGACGATGACGTCACGGCCCTCCGCGGCCAGAGCGCGGCCGGCGGCCAGCGCGGCCGGCGCCATGGCGCCCACGCCGACGATAAGGGCCGGGGCGTCGGGCGCCCGGCCCGCTCCCTCACCGGCGACTCGCCCGCCATCGTCGCCCGCCCGGTGCTCCAGCAGCAGATCGACCTGGCCGAAGACGCCCTCATCGCCCTCGAGCGTCCGCACCGCGGGCAGCGGGGCAGGCAGCGCCCCCTTGGGGTACCTCACGACGGTCGGGCCGTCGTCGACGCCCACCGCCTCGCGCACGCAGGAGCGCAGGGAGGCCTCGTCGCGAGGCGCGGCCAGGCGCAGCCCGGGCACGTGGCCCAGCAGCGCCATGTCCCACATGCCGTTGTGGCTCGCGCCGTCGTTGCCCGTCAGGCCCGCCCGGTCGAGCATGATCGTCACCCCCGCCCGGTGCAGGCCGACGTCCATGAGCACCTGGTCGAAGGCCCGGTTGAGGAAGGTCGCGTACAGCGCCACCACGGGGTGCAGCCCGGCGAAGGCCATGCCGGCGCTGGCGGTCAGGGCGTGCTGCTCGGCGATGCCTACGTCCACGACCCGGTCGGGCATGGCATCGGCCAGCGGCTGGAGCCCGACCGGCTGCTGCATGGCCGCGGTGATCCCCACGATCCGCTCGTCGCGGCGGGCCAGCGCCAGGATCTCCTCGGCGAAGACAGCTGTCCAGCCGAAGGCGGAGGGCACGACGGGCAGGCCGGTCTCGGAGTGGATACGCCCCACGGCGTGGAAGCGATCGGCCACGTCCTCCTCAGCGGGGGTATAGCCGCGGCCCTTCTCGGTGATGACGTGGACGATGACAGGCTCGGAGTACTCCCTGGCCCGTGTCAGCGCGAACTCCAGGGCGGTGATGTCATGGCCGTCCACCGGGCCGGTGTACTTGATCCCCAGGTCCTCGAAGAACGCCGAGGGGACGAGGACGTCCTTGATGCCGGCCTTAAGGCCGTGGAGGGCGTCGAAGGCGGCGCGGCCCGGGGCCCCCTGCGCCAGCAGGCCGCGCTTGATCCCGGACAGCATGCGCTCGTAGCCGGGGTTGGTGCGCAGGGCGTCGAGGTGGTGGGCGAGCCCGCCGATGGTCGGGGCGTAGGAGCGGCCGTTGTCGTTGACAACGATAACGAGGCGCTTGTCCCCCGAGTCCGCGATGTTATCGAGGGCCTCCCAGGCCATCCCGCCCGTCATCGCCCCGTCGCCGATGATGGCGACGACGTGCCGGTCCTCGTTCCCCCGGAGCCCGTTGGCCCGGGCGATGCCGTCCGCCCACGACAACGCGGTGGAGGCGTGGGAGTTCTCCACGACGTCATGGGCGGACTCCCCACGGTCCGGGTAGCCCGACAGCCCCCCGCGCGATCGCAGCGCCGAGAAGTCCTGGCGCCCCGTGAGCAGTTTGTGCACATAGGCCTGGTGCCCGGTGTCGAAGACGAGGGAGTCGGCCGGGGAGCGGAAGGTTCGGTGCAGGGCGATCGTCAGCTCGACGACGCCGAGGTTGGGGCCGAGGTGCCCGCCCGTCCGGGAGACGCTGGCGACCAGGTAGGCGCGGATCTGGGCGGCCAGCTGGACGAGCTGGTCGGAGGTCAGCCTGCGCAGGTCCTCGGGCCCGCGGATCGAGGCGAGCAGCGGGGCCGGCACGGGGTGCTCGCCGGTGCCCGCCCGGCGCGCCTGATCGCGCTGGGACGACGGGGATGTCGGAGGTGTCATCGCCACGGACCTCCAGGAATCTCGACGGCGGATGGGTGATAACGGTCAGCATGGCCGCTGGTGGACGTGCCCCGCGGCGGTGCGGCAAGCATAGGCGTCGTCGACGCAGCTGCGCGTCATCGCGCGCGGTGCTGACGAGCACGTAGTCTTGGCCCGGGACCGGGGCGGGCCCCAGCGCCCGTCCCCGCGGCGTTCCCATGCCGCGCCCGGAGCGCGTCGGCGCGCGCCCGCGCGCCGACCATCGCCGTCCTCGAGGAGGAAGCATGACCACGATCGCGCCCTACGGCAGTTGGCCCTCGCCCATCTCGCCCGGAACGATCACCAGCCGAACGATCGACCTCTCGCAGGTGCGTGTCGACGGCCCCGACACCTACTGGGTGGAGCGGCGCGCCACCGACTCCGGCCGCCAGGTGCTCCTGCGCCGCGACGGCGCGGGCCGCATCGGGGAGGTCCTTCCCCTGACTCCCGGCGACGAGCTGGTCGACGCCCGCACCCGGGTCCACGAGTACGGGGGGCGTGCCTACGCCGTCGACTCGGGGATCATCGTGGTCTCCCACGCCGGGGACGGGCGCCTCTACCGCTTCGACGTCGCGCACAGGATGCGCGGTCTGGTACCCCTGACGATCTACGGCGACGTGCGCCACGGGGACCTGGAGATCGACACCGAGCGCGGACTCGTCTACGCCGTGCGCGAGGACCACCGCGGCGAGGGCGAGGCCGTGAACACACTGGTCGCCATCCCCCTGGACGGCTCGGCCGCGCGCGACGACGCCCCGGTGCGCACGATCGTGTCGGGCACCGACTTCGTCTCCTCCCCCACGCTCTCCCCCGACGGGCGCCATCTCGCCTGGCTGGCCTGGGACCACCCGTGGATGCCCTGGGACAACGCCGCCCTGCACGTGGGCGACCTGCTGCCCGACGGGACCCTGGGAGAGCAGGCGCTGGTCAGCGGCGGCGACGGGCACGGCGCTGCCGAGCCGCGCTGGACCGAGGAGTGCGAGCTCATCCATGTCTCGGACGCCTCGGGCTTCTGGAACCTCTACCGCACGGAGGGCTTCCCCCGGCGCGGCACCGCCGAGACCGGCTGGAGCGGGCGGCTGCGGACCCGGCCGCTGCACCCCACGGACGCCACCTTCACCCATCCGGCCTGGCAGCTCGGGCCCCACTCCTTCGACGTCCTCGACGGCGAGCACCTCATCGCCTCGTGGACGAGGGACTCGGTGTGGCACCTGGGCACCATCAAGCTGGCCAACGGCGAGCTCGAGGAGTGGGCGACGGGCTGGCAGCCCCTGGGCAACGTGGCCGCCGCCGAGGGGCGGGTCGTCATGCTGGCAGGCAATGAGCGCGAGCTGCCGGGGATCGTCGAGATCTCCGGCGGCGAGGTGACCGTGCTGCGGGGCTCAGGCGATTTCGGGCCCGCCGATCGCGGCGTGTCCCTCCCGGAGACGCTCTCCTGGCAGTCCTCCGACGGCGTCACCGCGCACGGCTTCTTCTACCCCCCGGCCTCGGTGGAGCACGCCGGTCCCGAGGGCGAGCTTCCCCCGCTCATCGTCCAGGTGCACGGCGGCCCGTCCGCCATGTCCCGCTCGGTTTACGACCTGAAGGTGCAGTACTGGACCTCCCGGGGCTTCGCCTACCTGGAGGTCAACTACCGCGGGTCGACCGGCTACGGGCGCTCCTTCCGCCGGAGCCTCAACGGCGCCTGGGGCGTGGGCGAGGTGGAGGACGTCATCGCCGGCGCCCGCCACCTCATCGAGGCGGGCCGGGTCGATGGCTCCAGGGTCGCGGTGCGCGGCTCGTCGGCCGGCGGGTTCACCGTGCTCTCGGCGATCACGCGCTCCGACGTCTTCTCCGCGGCGACCTCGCTGTACGGCGTCGCCGACTTGCGGATGCTCATCCAGGAGACCCATAAGTTCGAGTCGCACTACGTCCAGGAGCTCATTGGTGCGGACTCCGTCGATGACCCCCTGCTGGCCGAGCGCTCCCCCATCAACCACGTGGAGGCGATCCACGCCCCCCTCCTGCTGCTCCAGGGCTCCAACGACCCCATCGTCCCGGCCGATCAGGCCACCTCGATGTTCGAGGCGGCGCGCGCCAAGGGCCTGCCGGTCGCCCTCGAGGTCTTCCAGGGCGAGGGCCACGGCTTCCAGCTCGGCGCGAACATCCGCAAGGCCCTGACCGACGAGCTGTCCTTCTACAGCCAGGTGTGGGGCATCGCCCGGGACGACGAGGCCACGCCCATCGTGGTGGAGAACCTCGCGCCCCGCGGGGAGTGACGCCGCCCTTACCCGGGCGCGCCGGAACCGCCGCGCGCGCCCGGAGGGCGGCCCTGCGCCTCGTGCGCTACCACCGCTCAGGGCTCTTCGCCCTGGCGGTCATCGTCGGGCTCGTCTCAGGCGGCGGGGCGGTCCTGTTCCGCATCGGCATCGACTCCTGGACCCTGCTGCTCACGGGGGCGGAGGACTACACCGAGGCCCTGGGCCCCTCCCAGGGGATCCTCTCCTTCGCCGGACGGTGGTTCGTCCTCCTCGCGCCAGTCATCTCCGGAGCGCTCGTGGGCCCGCTCATGACGGCCCTCGGGCGCACGACGACGGGCCACGGCGTGGGCGGCGTCATCTGGTCGGCGCGGCGGGGCGACGGCACCGTGGCCCCCGTGCCGGCCCTCGCCTCGACGGGAGCGGCCATCCTGACGATCGGGGGCGGCGGGGCGGTGGGCCCTGAGGGGCCGATCGCCGAGCTCGGCGCCTCAGCCGGCAGCGTCGTCGGACGCGCGCTCGGCCTGCCGATCAGGTCGGCGCGGATGCTCACGGCGGCGGGGACGGCGGCGGGAATCGCCTCGGCGTTCAACGCGCCCCTGGCCGGCGCCTTCTTCGCCATGGAGGTGATCCTCGTGGACTTCACGGTGGACGCCTTCGCCTTCGTGGTGCTGGCCTCGGTGTCCTCCTCCGTCCTGTCCCACCACCTCCTGGGGACCACCCTGTCCCTGTCCCTGCCCTCGCTGTCCCTCGACGGCGATGCCCAACTCGGCTGGGTCGCGCTCCTGGGCGTGCTGGGCGGCCTGGTGGGGATCGCCTTCTCCCGCTGCCGCTTCCTCGCCGCCGACTGGTGCCGCGACCTCCTTGACGCGACCCGCCTGCCCCAGTGGGCGCGCCCGGCCATCGGCGGCCTCGCCCTCGGGGCGCTGCTCCTGGCCGTGCCCGAGATGTACGGGGAGTCCTCCGCCGTCCTGGGCCGCGCCCTGGCCAACGAGTACACCACGACGGCGCTCCTCGCCCTCACCGCGGCGAAGATCGCCGCCACCTCGATCACGATGGGCATGGGATTCGTGGGGGGCGTGTTCGCGCCCTCGCTGCTCATCGGCGGGACCCTGGGCGCCTGGCTCGGCTCTCTCGTGGCCCCCACCCCCACCGGCGTCGCCGTATTCGGCGTGGTCGGGATGGGGGCGGTCTTCACCGGCTCGGCCCGGGCGCCCATGACCGCCGTCATCCTCATCATCGAGATGACCGGCCAGTACGGCCTGCTCACCCCGCTTATGCTCGCCATCGCGCTGGCGACGGTCACCAGCAGGTTCCTGACCCGCACCACGATCTACACCGAGGAGCTGCGGCGCCGCGGCGAGGACATCGACGACCCTGTCGGCGCAACCATCGTCGGACGGGCGACCGCCCGCGACCTCATGCATGAGCCGCCCGCGGTGCTCACGGCCTCGACCTCCTTGGCCCGCGCCGCCAGGATCGTGCGGGCCTCCGGGAGCACGAGCCTGCCGGTCGTGGCCGATGCCGGGGCCTCGGGCCAGGCGGAGGGATCGGAGGACGGCCCGGGTGGTGATGATGGCGCTCCAGGCGGCGTCGCCGGCCGTCGGCGCCTGCTCGGCTGCGTGAGCGCCGTGGCGCTGGCCCAGGCGGCCCTGGAGGAGCGCCGGGGCCAGACCCCCCGGACGGTCGGCGATCTTCCGCTCGACCAGGAGGTCATCGACGCCTCCAGCGGCACGACGGCGGTCCTCAAGGCGCTCGTCGACTCCAGGGCCTCAGGCCTTCCGGTGGTGGAGGAGGCCGCCCGGGGCGGCCGGGGCCGCGGGAGCGAGCGGGCGCTACTGGGCTGGGTGGATCAGGATGAGATGGTGCGGCGCCTCTACCGCCACCAGCACGCCGCCCTTGAGGCCGCGCAGTCGCGGACTTCACTGGGATCGCGTACCCAGGCGTGGTGGGCCCACCGCCGTCGGTGAGCCGTTGAGAGCACCCGCGGCTACTCCCGCGCCTCGCCGCTGGCGCGGTCCTTGCCCGACCTGTCGGAGCGGGCCGAGGCCAGATCGGTGATCATCTCGGCGTGGACGACGATGCGGCGGGGGTCGCTCATCCACATCCAGAACGCGGCCATGATCGGCAGGACGAGGGGGAGGTATCCGTGCCCGCGCCCCCCGTGGGCGAGGAATGAGGCCTCGAGCTCGGGCGCGGTGCCGGTGATGGTCAGCAGTCCCAGCAGCATCGCGCCGCTCAGCAGACCGCCCAGGCAGACCCACCCGATCATCCGCATGCGGCGGCCGTTGTGGGCCATGCACACCGCAAGCATGAGGTAGAGGGCTCCGGCGACGGCGTCGATCGCGTCCAGGACGGGCGCCTGATCGGGATGCCGGATGAGGGAGACGACGGCGGGGCAGAGCACCACCAGGCCGAAGACCGCCGTGACGCCCACGAGAATACGGCTCAGGCCTCGCGCGGGCCGACGACGGTCCTCCGTCGATCGGACCTCGGGGCGATCGTCCATGCTGCTCCTCCTGGCTCGTCGGCGTCGGGCCCGCGGCGCGCTCACGCGCCGCTCCGGGCGGCGCGAGCCCCCGCCCGGCCCGTTGCTGAATGCCGGAAGCGCGTCTCCGGGCGGCGCCCAGGGGACTGCCGCGGCACGGGGCTCCTCCGGCACCATGACGTTACCATCGGGCATACCATCTCCCTTCATGAGCACTCTCGAGATCATCCAGGACCCCGCCGCGCGGATTGACGCCGATGTCCTCGTCCTCGCCGCGGCCCCGCCCTCCGATGGAGGCGCCTCCGGCATCCTGGCCGCCGGCGCCTGCCTGGAGGGGATCGATGTGGGCGCCGTGGAGGCGGCGCTCCCCTCCCTCGGCTTCTCCGGCTCGCTCGACGCGGTGGTGCGGATCCCCTCCGCCATCGCCGCGCCCGCCGGCCAGGCGATCAGCGCGCCGACGATCCTGGTGGTCGGCACTGGACGGGGCCTCGACCTGGCCGAGAGCGCCGATCACGACGCGGCGGCCCTGGGCCTCACGCGCGCCGGCGCACTGTCGCGCGCGGCGGCGCGCGCCACCCGCGAGCTGGCCGGCGTGGAGCGCGCCGTCCTCGCGCTGCCCTGCGCCGAGGCCCACGATCTGACCGCCGTCGCCGAGGGCGCGATGACCGGCGCCTACGCCTGGAAGGGCCGGGTCCCCGCGCCCACCGAGCCCCTGGCGGCGATCACCATCTCCTCGCCGCTGGCGGGAGGGGCGCTGGCCGAGGAGGCCCGGGCCAGGGCCGTGGCGCTGGGCGAGGCCGTCACCCTGACGCGCGACCTCGTCAACGAGCCCCCGAACCGCCTGGTCCCCGAGGCCCTGGCCGAGCGCGCCGCCGAGGTGGCGCGCTCGGCGGGAATCGGGGTGGACACGCTCGATGAGCGGGAGCTGGCGAAGCAGGGGTTCGGCGGCATCCTCGCTGTCGGCCAGGGCGCTGCCAATCCTCCCCGCCTCGTGCGCCTCGAGTGGGCGCCCAGCGACGCGCGCGCCCACATCGCCCTCGTCGGCAAGGGCATCACCTTCGACTCCGGGGGCCTGTCCCTCAAGCCCCCCGCCTCGATGCCGGAGATGAAGTCCGACATGGCCGGCGCGGCTACCGTGCTCGGCGCCGTGCTGGCCGCCGCTCGGCTTGAGCTGCCGGTGCGTGTGACCGCGTGGCTCGCCCTGGCGGAGAACATGCCCGGCCCCGGCGCGCAGCGCCCCAGCGACATCATCACCATGCGCGGTGGCACCACGGTGGAGGTGACCAACACCGACGCCGAGGGCCGGCTCGTCATGGCCGACGCCCTGGCCCGGGCGGTCGAGGACTCCCCGGACGCGGTGCTCGACGTCGCCACGCTCACCGGCGCGCAGATCGTGGCCCTGGGCGATCATGTCTCCGGGGTCATGGGGACACCGGTTGTCCGCGACGCCGTCGCTCGCGCGGCGGCCAGCGCCGGCGAGTCGTTCTGGCCCATGCCGCTGCCCGAGCAGTTGCGCCCGAGCCTGGACAGCCCGTACGCCGCGCT
Organism: Actinomyces sp. zg296; assembly: GCF_009829695.1. NCBI lineage: Bacteria > Bacillati > Actinomycetota > Actinomycetes > Actinomycetales > Actinomycetaceae > Actinomyces > Actinomyces sp. zg296. The sequence goes on along the minus strand of NZ_VWPG01000004.1, from coordinate 2,086 downwards.
GCGCAACGCGGTGGTCGGCAGCCGGGCCGGGGGCATGCTCACGGCGGGGCTCTTCCTGCGCGAGTTCATCGGTTCCGCCCCCTGGGCCCACCTGGACATCGCCGGCCCTGCCTTCAACGAGCGCGCCCCGTGGGGAGGCACTCCCACAGGGGGGACGGGCCACGGCGTGGCGACGCTCCTGGAGTACCTCCGAGCAGTCGCTCAGTGATTCGTTTCACATGTTGTGTGGGATTCATGTTTCCGATCGACAGGGCGATCCGACGCCTGGCACCCATGCATGAGTGACACAATGTCATCCGGGACCAACCGCCCACCTGAGCGGTGGGCGACTCGGACAACTCACCATCGAGGAGAGATTCTGTGACAGACACCGTCTACGACATGGTCATCCTGGGCGCCGGTTCGGGCGGGTACGCGGCCGCGCTTCGCGGGGCCCAACTCGGTTTGAGGGTCGCGCTCATCGAGGCCGACAAGGTGGGCGGCACATGTCTCCACCGCGGCTGCGTGCCCACCAAGGCCATCCTCCACGCCGCCGAGACCGCTGACACGGTCAGGGAGGCCTCCGCCCTCGGCATCCGCGCCGCCCTGGAGGGCATCGACATGCCCGCTGTCAAGGCCTACAAGGACGGCATCATCTCGCGCATGTACAAGGGCCTTCAGGGCCTCGTCGCCTCCCGGGGGATCGACCTCATCCAGGGCTGGGGCCGCCTCGTGGCCCCCGACGCCGTCGAGGTCGACGGCCGCCGCATCACCGGCAAGAACGTGATCCTCGCCTCCGGCTCCTACTCCAAGAACATCGGCCAGGAGATCTCCGGCCCGGTGATGACCAGCGAGCAGGCTCTCGAGCTCGACCACGTCCCCGCTTCGGCGGTCATCCTGGGCGGTGGCGTCATCGGCGTCGAGTTCGCCTCCGCATGGGCCTCGCTCGGCTGCCAGGTCACGATCATCGAGGGCCTGCCCCGCCTGGTCCCCAACGAGGACGAGGCCATCTCCAAGCAGTTGGAGCGCGCCTTCCGCAAGCGCAAGATTGCCTTCCGCACCTCGACGATGTTCGAGTCCGTCGAGCGCCATGAGGACTCCGTCACCGTGCACGCCGCCGACGGCACCACCTACTACGCCGAGGTGCTGCTCATCGCTGTGGGCCGCGGCCCGGCCACCGCGAACCTCGGCTACGAGGAGGTCGGGGTATCGATGGACCGCGGATTCGTGCTCGCCGACGAGTACGGCCGCACCAACGTCCCCGGCGTGTGGGCGGTGGGCGACATCGTCCCCGGCGTCCAACTGGCCCACCGCGGCTTCGCCCAGGGCATCGTCGTCGCTGAGAAGATCGCCGGCCTCGACCCCACCCCGGTCGACGACGTCCTCGTCCCCAAGGTCACCTTCTGCGAGCCCGAGATCGCCTCCGTGGGCCTCACCGAGGCCGCCGCCAAGGAGCTCCACGGCGAGGAGGCGGTCACCACCGCCGAGTTCAACGTCGCCGGCAACGCCAAGAGCCAGATCCTGGGCACGCAGGGCTTCGTCAAGCTCGTCTCCCTCAAGGACGGCCCCATCCTCGGTTTCCACGCCATCGGGGCCCGCATGGGCGAGCAGGTCGGGGAGGGCCAACTCATGGTCTCCTGGGAGGCTGACGCCGACGACGTCGCCTCGCTCGTCCACGCCCACCCCACCCAGAACGAGACCCTCGGCGAGGCCGCCATGGCCCTGGCCGGGAAGCCGCTGCACAACCACGGCTGATCCACCGAGGGCCCGAGCCCCACGAAGGTCCTGCGAGAATCCCCAAGGAAAGAGTCCACTCATGTCTGAATCCGTCAAGATGCCCGCTCTGGGCGAGTCCGTCACCGAGGGCACCGTCTCCTCCTGGCTCAAGGCCGTGGGCGACACCGTGACCGCTGATGAGCCCCTGGTCGAGGTCGCCACCGACAAGGTCGACACCGAGGTCCCCGCCCCCGCCTCCGGCGTCCTGCTCGAGATCCGCGTCCCCGAGGACGAGACCGTCGAGGTCGGCACCGTCCTGGCCATCATCGGAGAGCCCTCCGAGGCCGGCTCCACCCCCGCCCCCGAGGCTCCCGCCGCCCCCGCCGCGGCG